>JAYRWN010000459.1:0-16582 GCA_041917975.1 Saprospiraceae bacterium
ATGAAGCCGAAGATGGCAAAAAACAGGCCATGAGGAATTCCAATATAAAACCATCCAAAAAAAGTGCGGATTAACAATTCACCTTTTGAATATTCACTTTGTTGTTCGACGTCAAAATAATTTGTGTACATACCAAGAATATTTCTTGACATCAAGATACACTCGGACTACGACCCTCTTAAAATAATACAGAAGTACAGCGTAAAAACGTCGATAAGCGTCCATTTTTTCACTCTGGAATTCAGTCTGGTCACCGGGCTAATAAAAAAACACACTCCTTTTTATCTATATCCGGTGGAGTATTAGCCTTCCATTCATTGATGGTACAGGTTTTCACATATTCATCCGGTGCGGTTAACCGGCAAGCGATACAAAGACGAAAATATCCTGGAACCTGGAAAAGCAAGTGCTCGAACAAGGCCCTATTCCGATAGGGCGCTTCAATAAATAAGTGAGTTTTAGTGGTTTTTTGGAGCTGTTGAATAAGTTTTTGGATCGCCTGGTTTAGCTGGTCTTTTTTTACCGGCAGATAACCATGAAATTCAAAGTGCTGACCGGGCAAACCGGAAGCCATCAGCGCCAAAATCAACGAGGAGGGGCCGACCAAAGGCATCACCCGGTAACCGCGCTCATGAGCCAGCCTGACGATTTCAGCTCCAGGGTCAGCGATGCCCGGACAACCACTTTCGGAAACCAGACCAAAAGAGCGTCGTTCGGTCAACCATTGCAGGTCCGTATAATCAGGACGGTGTTTATCCAGTTCCACAATATGCCATTCTTCCAGTCTGGCCGCAGGATCCAGATTTTTTATCATCCGGCGCAGGGTCCGGGCATTTTCCGCTATTAAATAATGCGTAGACAAGAGGGTAGACTGGACCGCCGACGGCAAGGTACCCCAGGCTTCTTCCGCTATGGGGACTGGAATCAGAACCAAATAAGGCGTTTGTGGTGCACCTTCCATACACACAAATTAAAGCAAAAGTCGTGTAGCAACCCCGGCAAATATATTTTCTGACTGAAAAGCTTTAGTTTTGCTGATCCTTATGCAAACGTATAACATTAAGCTCCAGCAATTTGAAGGCCCTTTCGACCTGCTTCTGTTTTTTATTGAACGGGATGAACTGGACATCAATGATATCCCTATCTCCAAGATTACCCAGGATTTTTTAGACTATATCCAACATCTTGAACAAATGAACATCGACGTCGCCAGTGAATTCATCCTGGTTGCCGCCACCCTGATGAAAATCAAAGCCCGCATGTTGCTGCCGCGCAAAGAGCTGGATGAGCTTGGCCAGGAGATCGATCCCCGCGAAGAGTTGGTCAGCAAACTCATCGAATACCGCAAATTTAAAGCCATGGTGGAGGACTTCCGCTTTCTGGAGGAAGTACAAAGTTCACGGGTAACCCGGGGCAATCTGGTGGACGAACTTAAATCCGCCGCCGTAAAAGCTCTGGTCGATGTAGAATTAGAATCACTCTCCCTGTTCAAACTGTTGCACGCTTTTCAGCGGGTGATGGATGATTTTAACACTCGCAAAAAAATAGTGCACCGCATTGTACGCTATGAATACAACATTGAGGACCAGCAGGAATACATCCGTCAAGTTATAACTTTGCGCCAGGGTGAACGGGCCAGTTTTCAGGATGTTTTCGCTAGTTGCGAGAACCGTATCCATGCCATCATTACCTTTCTGGCTTTATTGGAAATGATCAACCAACAGCAAGTGCATATCGTCGGCGGAAATGAGGTTAATCAATTTTGGCTGAGTGTTCCGGAACCACAGGCGTCTGAGGAATCGGTGCCCGAAGGTGTATAAAATATTGGTTTATGCGTATCCATATTTTTTTCTTTGCTTTACTGTTATGGAGTTGCGACTCCGTGGAGAAAATAAATTCTACTACGTTCTTTCCTCCGGTTAAAGCATTGGATGGTCAATTGCTGTTACCGGATTCTTTATTTGTTAACCCGCGCAACGACAGTTTGCTGCAGATAGCCCGCCTGAATTATGTTCATAATCCTTTGGACACACAAAACTTCATCTGGATGGCCCGCCGTTTAGGTTATGTGTGGCGTTATCAGGAAGCCATTGATACATTAACTGCCGGGCTGAACCGCTACCCAGAATCTGCTGAGCTATTGCGCCACCGCGGCCACCGCCACCTCACGGTCCGTAATTTTGAGGCGGCCGTTCGCGACCTGGAAAAAGCGGGAAATCTGGCCAAAAACCTGCCAATAACCATTGAACCGGATGGACAACCCAACACCCGAAATATCCCCCTGAGCACGCTGCAATTCAACATTTGGTATCACTGGGGTTTGGCCCATTATCTGCAAGGACATTGGTCTGAAGCAGCTAAAATCTATGAAGAATGTATGGCAATCAGCACCAATCCCGACTTATTAGTAGCTACGGCTGACTGGTTGTATATGACTTACCGGCGGATGAACGAACCTAAAAAAGCCGCCCGGCTTTTAGCTTCTATACCGGATACCTTACAGCTCATCGAAAACGAAACGTATTATAACCGCATCAAAATGTACAAGGGGCTGACCCAGCCTCAGGACTTACTCAATTTTAATCCCGCCACGGCCGAAGATGAATTAAACACGGTAACGCAGGGCTATGGCGTTGCCAATTATTTTCTATACAGCGGAGATACCTTGAAAGCTATAGATCTCCTCCAGCAAGTTACTGCTACGCGCTATTGGGCCGCTTTTGGGTATCTTGCCGCAGAAGCAGATTTGGTCAGTCTGAAATAAGATAGACTTAATGGGTGGTTTCTATGAATATTTTGTTTTATATAAACCCTATGGATATTTAAGTCAATTTACGCCCGATCACCCAGGGCAGAAAACCTTAGCTGAACTTTACCCATTCCCCCCGGAGGTCTACGCGGTAGGCCGGTTGGATCAGGACAGTGAAGGATTGTTACTTTTAACGAACGATAAGAGCTTAAATCAATTTTTGTTAGATCCCAGGCATGGCCATTGGCGCACCTATTGGGTGCAGGTAGAAGGTTTTCCAGACCAAACCGCACTACAAAAATTGGCCACCGGGGTGACCATAAAAGTAGCTGGACAATTACATAATACCCGGCCGTGCCACGTAAAGATCATTCCCAACCCTGATGTGCCACCACGCACTCCTCCCATCAGATATCGGGTCCATATCCCCGACACCTGGGTAGAGTTAAAATTACAGGAAGGTAAAAACCGGCAAGTCCGGCGCATGCTGGCTGCGGTGGGCTACCCGGTGCTGCGTCTGGTGCGGGTAGCCCTGGAAGATCTGCAATTAGAACTTCATAAATCCGGTGCGGTACGCAAATATGATCGTGCAGAAATTTATAATTTATTGAAGTTAAACAGAAACTATTAGCAATAAAAGTTTGGCGCATTCGCTGTGAACCTCCCCTATTTGGCTATTCGACAGGCACTTCACTCATGATCCCGGCGTAAATACCAGGATCAGAGCCATCAATAATAACTGCCCCTACGGCTTTGGTATAAAATTCAGCCGGGCCCACTCCTCCAATGATGCCGTAAGCATAACCTTGTGCTTTCATCGCCAACAGGCTTTCCCACAGCAATATTTTTTTGGAATCTTACAAAAATACAGGCATTACCACACACCTGATAGCCGGTGAATAAAAATAGAAGCAACCACAGTTATATCGGGAAAAAATTAAAAAACTATTTTGCAGGCAGGAATTTAAAATTAATTCATGGTGAACAGCTGGAAGCAATACATTAATCATCAACGACTGGGCGATGCCCCCCTGTCCTCCGCCACCCGTTCTTCCTACCAGGTGGATTATGACCGGCTGATTTTTAGCTCACCATTCCGTCGTTTGCAAAACAAAACCCAGGTATTCCCACTGCCGGGAGGCATTTTTGTACATAACCGGCTCACCCATTCACTGGAAGTTGCCAGTGTAGGCCGCTCTCTGGGTAATTTGAGTGGTAAAGCAATGGTTAAAAAACACCCCGGCCTTTCTGAAGACCTGGAAGAATTTTTTCGCTATGAATTAGCCAATGTCATTTCAGCCGCCTGCCTGGCGCATGATATCGGTAATCCGGCGTTCGGCCATTCCGGAGAAGAGGCCATTTGCACCTATTTTGCTGAACACGCTGATGAAAAAATTGAGGGACGGCCACTGAAAGAGCATTTTCTTGAACCTGAATGGTATGATCTGATTCACTTCGAAGGAAATGCCAACTCCCTGCGTGTTTTGACCCAGACATTGAAAGGACGTTTGCCGGGAGGGTTCCGGATGACCATGACCACACTGGCGTCAATAGCCAAATACCCCTGTGAAGCCATTGCCCGTGATAAAAATTTTTTACACCGGAAAAAAATGGGTTTCTTCCAAGCCGACAAATCCACTTTTGAACAAATTGCCAGTGCCACCGGCATGATTCGCGAAAGAACTGACCCTCTAATTTATCAAAGGCATCCTTTAGTTTATCTGGTAGAGGCCGCAGATGATATTTGTTACCGCGTAGTGGACCTGGAAGATGCGCACCGGCTAAAAATTATCAGCGCGGATGAAATTTCTACCCTTCTGTTAAATCTATTACAATTTAATCCACTTGATGATCTGGCCGCCATCAAACAACGCCTGCAGGCCATCGGTGATGCGAATGAAAAAATGGCTTATTTGCGCGCCAAAACCATTAATTTTTTAACCCATTTGTGTGCAGACATCTTTGTACAATATGAAGAGTTATGGTTATCCGGTAAAGGTCAACAAGCTTTAATGCGCCTGCTATCCCCCGAAGTTCAGGCAGCATTAAAAGCCATAGATGAGTTGTCCTTTGTCCGTATTTATAAATACCCGGCAGTAATAGAAAAAGAAATAGCCGGACATCAGGTCTTGTCGGCACTGTTAGAGCGCTTCGTGCCGGCGCTGTTGCGTGCTAAAAAATCCTCGCTGGACGAAAATTTTATGCGCTTGATTCCAGTGCAGTTTCTCGAACATGCCGAGTCGGCTTCAGCATACCAGCGTGTATTTTGCGCTTTGGATTATATCAGTGGAATGACCGATATTTATGCCACCGATCTGTATAAAAAATTTACCGGGATAAGTATTGGTGTTTCCTGATACATGAAATAACCACCATGAGCGTAACTGCTTTATGGCATTAATTTGAATAATAAAAAGTTACTGAATCAATACTTAATATTGTACTTAAATAGGTGATTATGTTGGCGGCAAATTTTAGTGAGTTTAGATTGAACTTAAAAAAATATTTGGATGAGGTGGAAGAATCGCATGAGGTACTGATTATAAAAAGAGGGAAAGGCAAGGGTTCGGTACTCATTTCCTTAGAGGAATACAACGCGCTGATGGAAACCATGCATCTCCTGAGCACACCGGCAAATGCCCACCATCTCAGAAAGTCTTTGCAAGAACTTGCGGAGGATCAAACTGTTCCGTTTCCAGTGGATTGAAGACTAATCATATTGGCAGACTAATTATCTTTCAACGACTAAAAAAATTACTGCGTTGATTAAAGAAATCCAGCGTACACCTTTTTCCGGCTCCGGTAGACCGGAAGCCTTAAAACATGAACTATCCGGGTGTTGGTCACGTCGTATAGATCGTGAACATCGTTTAGTCTATAAATTTGAACAGCATAAATTAAGTATCATCAGTTGTAGATTTCACTATCATTAGCAGGAGCATATGATTATTCAGCATGACATAATCTTAAAACCCCGACCCTACGGTTTTCACCTGATCACTGCGGATATTTTATTTGCCCTGCCGGAATTGCCTGAGCAAGGCCTGCTGCATGTTTTTATCCAACATACTTCCGCCGGTATTTGTATCAATGAAAATGCTGATCCTTCCGTACTCGCTGATTTCAAATCATTTTTTAATCGGCTCATTCCTGAAAATATGCCCTTCCTTACTCACACCCTCGAAGGCCCCGATGATATGCCGGCCCACGTAAAAAGTGTATTAACCGGCAGTTCGGTTACAATTCCAATTACCCATAAAAAACTCAATCTGGGTATCTGGCAAGGAATTTATTTGGCCGAATTCCGCAGGCAAGGTGGTGCACGCAAGTTGGTGATAACAGTGTATAGCTAATGCCTATTCGGAAAACCCAGCAGACTGGAAGACTAGGCGAGTAAATTATTTACTATTTTATAAAAATTACAGTTATTAAACAAGATAATAATTCTTAATTCTTTAAACAGCTATTCCAAAGCTTTCAGTTTAGCCTGGAGTAATTTTTTTTCAGCATGGGTATGGGCATGGTTTATGGCCTGTTTTAAGGATAAACGGGCAGCGCTAATATTCTGTGTCATGGTATGGTATTCACCTTCAACCGCATAAAATAAATATAGTCGCCCACCCAGGGAATGAGGAAGAATATGATCTAACTCGTTTTTAGCCTCTGCATAGTGCTGCATTTGCAGATGGATAACGACACGATTTAAGGCAATGAGCGGCGATGGTTTTACCTCCCCCAGCAATTGATACAATTTTAACAAGCGCGACCAGTTCGTATCAGGCATGCTGGAGGCGATGCAGTGCTGTGCAGCGATGGCTGCTTCCAGATGATATACTGTGTATTGCTCCGGCAACAATGATTTTTGCATATAAACATGCCCCAGCCGAATCAAGTCATGGTCCCAGAGGGAGCGGTCCTGGTCCGCCAAAAGAATTAAATTTAATTCGGCATCCATACGGGCTGAAAAACGCGCACTGTGGTATAACATCAGGGCCATTAAAGCGTAAGCGGTGGGAATATTACCGGCCGGATGATCAAGTAATAATTTCAATAAACGCATAGCTTCCAGGCAAAGATCTTGGCGAATAGTTTCATCCGGTTTGCTGGTATAATACCCTTCATTAAATAACAGATACAACGTGGTGAGTACCGTCTGCACTCTTTTTTCCAAATCACGACCGGACGGAATAGCCAGCTCAACTTGTTCGTCAATGATCCATTTTCTGGCGCGGTGTAATCTTTGTTTGGTGGCGTCTTCGGAAATCAATAAAGCCTGGGCAATTTCACGGATGCCAAATCCGGAAACTGTTTTAAGCGTAAACGCAATTTGATCTTCAGTTTTCATGGCCGGATGACAGCAGGTAAACATGAGGCGTAGGTTGCTATCCGCTATTTCATGTTCCAGAAATAACTGGTCTATTTCAGTGAATGGAGGATCCGGATGGCTACGAGTGTCATTTAATTTTGCCCAATTTTTTTGCCTGCGCAGAATATCCAGGGCTTTTCTCTTAGCCACCTGCATCAACCAACCTGAGGGGTTATCAGGTAAAGGGTGAAATTTCCAGGTCTGTAAGGCTTGTAAAAAGGATTCCTGCACTACATCTTCAATCAAGTCCAGATGGTGCAAACCGAAAATACGCGACAAAACAGCAACCATCTTTCCCGCCTCATGACGGAAAAGATGGTCTACCAGCCGAAAAGTAGGATGATTATTATCAGGGCTTTCCATTACTACATCAGCATGATTTCTCTCACTTCCACCGTGCCGCCTAGCGTCAGGTCGGGGCAGTCTTTGGCTAATTCGGCGGCCTGTTCCAGGGAATTTGCTTTGATGATAAAATAACCACCCACCAGTTCTTTGGTCTCCGCAAAGGGTCCATCAGTAACTACTGGGTTTTTACCCCTGACGGTTTTAGCATCCGGAGTCAAAGGGTCTCCGGCAATGTATAAATCCTTGGCTTTCAGCTTATCCACCCAATCAAACCATTTTTGCATCATTTGTTGGGTTTCTTCAGGGGTCATATTGAGTTCGTGGTAATAAGGTCCAAAAAATAGCATCATAAACTGTTTCATGGTTGTAAAAATTTTGTAAATGATTGAATAAAATAACGCTAGGTGACGAGCGAACCTCACCAGAGGTGACATTTATATTGTAACCTTTAAAAAATAATTGGCCGAGCGGGAAATGAGTACACTAATTTGAGTTGGAGAATCCTAACAGTACGCCCAGGATGATCACCAAACCTAAAATACCTTCTAACCCATGAATAATCACCGCCATCCAGGTGGATTTAAACTGTTTGGCCGGATAAGCAAAAATAAATCCGAAAATAAGCGCGGTGGACAGAATAATTTGTGGTTTATGCAAATGATAAAATCCGAACAATACCCCGTTAGCCAGCCAATCCCATTTGCCAAACACACCGTTCATTTTTGGCAAGAGTATACCGCGATACATAAATTCTTCTCCTAAAAAATAATTAAATACAAATGTCACCAGGTATAACCCCAAAATCCACCAGGCTCCTTTAAATTCCGGGCTGGCCAGATTAGACAAATCATACTGTGGCAAATCTTTAATCACAGGCTTCAGGAAGGAATCAAAATCGGGAAGGCCACTGTGCCCGGACTGGATCAAAGCACTGAGGAGGATAAATGGTACGGTCCACCAGAATAGCCGGTAACTGGTTAGACCATTACGCGGATTAACCGGCTTTGTAAACCTCGTCCTTTGAGCAACTGTTTTCAAACTAAGCGGGTGCCCATCATATTTCAGGACCAATAGTCCAAGAATAAATTGCCATATCAGTCCGCTAATAATAGCCAGCCAACTCACAATCAGTGGATTTAGAGAAATAAATGGGATAATGGCCGGAGTAACCACCAAGAGTAACAATCCCATCGGAGCAGCTGATAGAAACCAAATGAATAGAATCTTACCCAAAGAGTACTGTTGCTCCTGTGGATTTCCCAGAGCTGGGTTTGTTTTTAACATCATTAAGCCGGGCCAGTCTGTATAAAAAAGAATTAAATTCAAATATAAATGAAGGAAAGGCATGAACATGGAAAAATGTAAGAAATTACGGCACAAAATCTGACCAATAAGGTACAGACCAGAAAGGCAGATATTCGTGCCAATCGAGGCTAAAGGAGAATAAAATATGGATAAGAGGTGCTGAAAATAAACTTAAGCTAAGATAAACGGCAGCCTGCCTGGCGGTCATGGCTAACACTATGGGAGGCATTATCACTGTAACTAACATGGGAACAGGATAATAAATCCACCAGGGCAGACCAAAGTTGGCTCCAAATTTTCCCATCAGCATACCTCCCACGACCACTGCGATAGCCAGGAAGATTATTTTAGCGAACTTTTAAGTAAATTGTTGCTTAGTTAAACTGATCCTTATTATATAAATAAAAACATAAAAGGATACTGCAATCATCACATAGAAATGCCATGATGTTTCCGCGTTGGTAGGCATAATTATAAATTGAAAATATTTATGCCAAAATAACGAGTAATCAAAGAAGGTGCTTTCTTGGTACAGATAAAGCAACATTCACCAAAAAGGGCCTGGTAATCTGGAAATAATTACCACCGATTCGGTGAATTTTATTTTTTTACGAATACCAAAACTTAAATTCAGGAAAAAGGGATGACTTCCTTTGCGACATCTTCTTGTCGTTCTGCTGCCTGTTTTTTAGGCCACAAGTGGAAGCCCCCTTGGATGGGACCAAGCGTCCATTGCCCCCAAATGCCGTTTTCATCGATGTGGCCTCGATAATCAACCTGATGTGATGAATAAAATTTCATGATGGAACAGGTCATGCTCTCCAATTGGTATGTTCCTTGCCAGGTGAAAAATCCCACATCGTCCATGCCACTCCCGTCAATCCCTGCCGCAGTAAATTTCATCCACATGTCCATGTCATGACGCGGTGAGGCAGCGCCTTCACCATAAAGATAAAATCCACTCCATTCCCCGGAAGGCAGAAAAGGGTGGATCAAATCGGGGTCCGGTGCAGACATTTAATAAAAATTAAGAAATCAGAATTAGAAACTTATTCAATAAATTAAACTAAAAAAGTCACTTAGGATTTATTCTGGGGTCTGGACTGTTTTTTATTCCACTTTTTTCGGATTTGTCCATCTTAAGAATTATGAATTTATGCTTTAAAATGTTTGAGCAGAATTATTTCTTTTTCAGAAAGATGGCGATAACGTCCGCGCGGGAGATCTTTTTTGGTTAAGCCCCCGAAATAGACCCGGTCCAATTTGGTGACCTCATAGCCCAGATGTTCAAAAATTCGTCTGACAATACGATTGCGCCCACTGTGAATTTCTACGCCAATTTCAGACTTTGGCCGCCCGTCTACATAGTCCATGCTATCCACTTTCACAAATCCGTCTTCTAAGGTTACTCCGTTGATGATCTGTTCAAAATCTGCCTTACTCAATGATTTGTCCAGGATAACATGATAGATTTTTTTAACCTCATATTTTGGATGAGTTAAGCGCTGGGCTAATGCCCCGTCATTGGTCAGTAATAATAAACCGGTGGTATTGCGATCCAGTCGTCCTACCGGATAAATGCGTTCACCTTCACGGATACGAACCAGGTCCAATACGGTTTTACGGCCTCGTTCATCTTTGACTGTGGCTATATAATCCTTAGGTTTATTGAGGAGGATATAAATCATTTTTGTTTTGAGAGCGACTTTTTTACCCTTGACTAGGACTAGGTCTTTAGGGTGAACTTTATAACCGATATCGAGGACTACTTGGCCATTGACTTTGACTTCACCGGCTTGGATGATGGCGGCTGCTTCCCGGCGGGAAGCAACCCCGCAGTGCGCCAAAAATTTATTCAGGCGCATGTCTTCACTGACCGGTGCAGGTGGTTTGGATGGTATCCGCTCTGGTTTTCTTGGCATGGTTAGAAGGGTATCTCTTCATCATCATTCATCCGCGAAGGCCGGGTGATGATGTTATTTTGGGGAAACATGCTAGGCATATCGAAAGGTTGGGTACCGGCACTTCCGAACGAATCAGTTTCAAACTCATCCAAGTTAGTGAATTTAGCAAATTGGCTGACGAATTTGAGCTGAACCGTCCCCAAAGCCCCGTTCCGGTGTTTTGCCAGGATGATCTCGGTCATCCCTTTAGGCGTGTTAATGTCGTCTTCCATCTCATAATAATCCGGCCGATAAATAAATGTAACGATATCCGCATCTTGTTCAATGGCGCCGGATTCACGCAAGTCGGATAGTTGAGGTCTTTTGTTGCCACCGCGAGTTTCGACGGCACGACTCAATTGGGATAATGCAATAACCGGAATACTTAATTCTTTAGCCAGCGACTTCAATGATCTGGAAATGGTGCTAATTTCTTGTTCCCGTGTACCTCCCCTTTTTTCACTGCCTCCGGACATAAGCTGGAGGTAGTCGATAATGACTAGCTGGATGTCATACTGCAGTTTAAGGCGGCGGCATTTTGCTCTTAATTCAAAAATATTTATGGCCGGAGTATCGTCAATAAATATGGGAACTTCGCTAAATTTTTCAATAGTGGCGTGCAGTTGTTTCCACTCCTGCTCTTCTAACTGGCCGTTACGCAACTTACCAGAAGAAATTTCCGCCTCCATAGATATCAACCGTTGGGTCAACTGGATGTTAGACATCTCCAAGGAGAACAACGCCACCGCTTTTTTATGGTCTAAAGCCGCATTACGGGCCAGGGCCAATGTAAAGGAGGTCTTACCCATACCCGGTCGGGCGGCTACGATAATTAGGTCAGATTTTTGCCATCCGGAGGTCATGCGGTCCAATTCACGAAACCCTGATGGTATACCAATCATTCCATCCCCCTTGGTGGAAACTTGTTCAATTTGCTTTTGGGCTTTAACCGACAAGGCGGCCAGACTTTCGTAGGAACGGTTGAGGTTGCGGTCGGTAATTTCAAACAAATTCTGTTCGGCTTCATCGAGCAGTTGGAAGACATCGATGGTATCTTCAAAGGAGTCATTGATGACGCGGGTGGATACCCGGATAAGTTCCCGTTGAATGTATTTTTGGGCAATGATGCGGGCATGAAATTCGATGTTGGCGGCAGAAGCTACCCGATTAGTCAACTGGACTAAATAGGCGGGTCCTCCGATTTTCTCCAGTAAGGTGGCTTTTTTTAAAGCTTCGTGAACGGTAAGTAAATCGATGGGAACCGCTTTTTCAAACAAACCTTGCATCACCCGATAGATCTCCTGGTGGGCTGGTACATAAAAAGAATCGGGCTGAAGAATGTCCAAAACAATAGCCAATGCGTCCTTATCGATCATGATGGCTCCGAGCACAGTCTCCTCTAAAGTCACTGCTTGGGGCTGTACCCTCCCATACATCATAGAAGAGCTTTGATCCGACTCTTTGCGCAAAAAAGCGGTGCGCGGCGCCGTGGTCAAGCCTGGGGAAGGATTTTGTGATTCCATGATTATTTCTCGGTATGGGGGCAAAACTAAGACTTATATGATGATTTTTTTAAAACTGAATTTAATTCATTAACACCCCTTGGTGCAAAAAGTCTCCTTAAAGTGTGGATTAAATGTGGAAAACTCAATAAATAATGTTCACAATCCCTTTTCACCGCCAAGGGCTTAAAAATGAAAGTTTTATAAATCCTCTTTCTACCGTAAACCGGATAACGGTACCTGGAAAAATGTTTATATGTTTTTTTCTGTGATGTGTTCGTTTATTCCTGGGGAGGAAATTTGCCAAATGATTTTACTGCAAATTTTTTTTGAAACAACGACGGCGTTTATGTTGGCGAAATTGATAATCCTTCCATAAGGATTGAACTCGATTATTTTGTTCTAACTCAGGATTAGATTCCACCTTTCTTACTCCAAAATCAATGACTGCCTGCATGATTTCTTTAAACATCAGTGCGTTAATGCCTTTATTGCGCCAGGCTTCGGCTATCCCTATTAGATATAAATCGACCTTGTTATTTTTACGGTTGGCTCTCCACAGCTGATAAAGTCCCCACAGGTTAAGCTTGCCGCCTGCTTTTTGGAAAGCCCGCGAAAAAGAGGGCATGCTTATCCCGTAACCGATGAGGTTTTGTTCCTTGTCTACGATCAGACACAGAAATTCCTTCTTAATCAGAGGCAGATATTTATCCACATAAAAGACCGCTTGTTCTTTACTGATGGGTACGAAACCATGTATTTCCCGGTGAGTTTCATTAATTAGCTCAAACAGTTTAAGGCCGTAAGTCCGTACAGATTCAGAATTGGTAAATTTGACAATGCTGACTTGGTAGCGGTTTTTTATTAATTCAGCCCACTGAATTAATTTATCTGGGACCTGTTCCGGCACTGTAATCTCAAAACTAACCCAGTCTGCAGCTTTTCCATATCCTAAATCTTCCAGGTAACGGGAATAATAAGGAAAATTATACAATTCTGAAATAGTTGGCAACTCATCAAATCCTTCGATAAGCATACCGGCTTTATCCAGATTAGAGAAACCTAACGGGCCCTGTAAAACCTGCACCCCTTCAGATTTTAACCAATTTTCTGCTTGGTCAAATAACAGGCGTGGCACCGCGGGATCATCCACAAAATCCAACCAGCCAAACCGGCCAACCTTCAATCCCTCCGGAGAAGATTCATGGGGCAAATTAATCGCGGCGATCCGCCCTATAACCTCATCGCCCTCTTTGCATAACCATAACCGGGTATAATTTTTTCGCTGACCTTCCAGGCAAGGAAGTAGGAGTTCCATCTCATCTTTGATAATAGGAGGTATCCAAAAAGGGTGACGGTGGTATAGTGTAAATGGAAAACGGACAAATTGTTTTAAAGTCTCCCGCCCTTTAACTTCCTCTAACTTCAATCCCTGCTATTTTTGCGTAAAAATAATAAAAGGAAAACCGATAGTATGAGCAAAACATCAAAAACTCCTTCTGGCCTTCAATAATAAGGGATTATGTTGTTTACTAAATACCCTCTGGCTTTAAAAGAATATTGTCGTGACAGGCGCCAGTTAAATCTGGTGGCTGCAATGATTATACTTTTCTGCTGGTTTGGCATTCTGGTTTACCAGGTCTTGACTAAACAAAATGACCCGCTATGGCAAGGTTTATCAGATGTCATGCTCGTTTCCTCAGTGTTAAGTAGTATTCTGCTTTGGCAAAACCACCTCATGATGGTCCGACGATTAAAGGATCATCGCCCTGAGCTTTGTCTGGTCGAAACAAAATGTCGTCTAGTCCAACTAGCGGCTCATCGTCAAAGGTTATACTTCGGATTGTTCATAGTAATCCTGATTTTTTTAGTGACCGCAACATCCCAATCAATGTATTTGTGTGGCATGATGGCTGCCGCAGTGTTATTCACAGCCCTGGTGTTCAGTTTTATTTTGATAGAACAATGGGTAACTACGGCATTTTATGACCGTGTAACGGATAGAGGATTTAATGCATCAGAATAAGTTTAACGCTTCTTTTCTCCTGGGGAGTAATCACCTGCACCATTAGAAATGCTTCAGTAAGATCTCGCAGATCCAAGGCATAACGGTGATGCAATATCTCCGCATCTGGTATGGCCCAGAATTTTAAGCGTTGTCCTGCCAAATTGTAGACCAGGATTTGAGCCGGACCATGGAAGCGTGAATTGACCACCAGGTGAGATAATCCTGAAGAGGGATTAGGAAATACGGCCATGTCCTCTACTTCAAGGATGAGGGCTGTAGCCTCGCCTACCGTGAGTTGAGTCCCACCTGTACTAACTTGTTTAAGCCGATAATAATAAAGTACTCCTGGATTTACCTCCAGATCCTGAAAGACCAGGGATCGCGGGTCATATGAAAACTGTAATCCTTCCAACGTAGCGATTACGGCGTAGTTTTTTCCATCTGCACTCCGCTCCAGGAGATATTCCTTATTAGCCACTTCCTGGATAGCCACCCAAGACAGAATAATACGATTGATACTGTCCTTAGCAGTAAAATTTTCAGTTTTAGTCAGGACAGTGGAAGGAATATCAAACCCGGCTTTTCCATCGGTCGTGCTGCTTGGGCTGCCTTGGGAGGCGCTAAACCCTAGTCCGCGACGGGCAAAAGCCTTCCAAATGGCATATTGATGGCGGCCTGCATAACGTATTTTGTCAGCTTGCAAAATGGCATCGCGACCATCTGCAAATCCGGGGCTGCAGGGTTGTAATTTTAAGCCGTCAATCACCAGCTGCAGGGCAATGTTATTACCGCCCTGGCCGTGGTAAATATCCGGGCTTACGCCTTCCTGGGCAATAATCTCCCAGGTCATATCCCACAGCATCGATGCCCATACTGAGCCAACACCATGCGGTATAGACATATCTGGAAGGTCACTGTATTTTAACTTATTAACGGTCAGGTCATAACTGTATGGGTAAGGTCTAATGCCGGTACCATTAATCCCCTGCCGTGTAAGCCAAGTACCAATGCCCCGGCGCTGGTCAGGTTGGGCTGTATTCCATTGGGTGGTGAGCATAAGCCCAAAATAATCACTCCACCCTTCGCCCATTTGTTCATCATTATTCAAACATGAATTGACAGAAGGGCCTCCCGCTAAGCGAGTGGATATTCCATGACCATATTCATGAGTGATGATCAGATTATCCAACCCGGAGTCCAGATTAGTGGTGGAAAGGTATTTCTGGAGCGCCACAGTGATCTCGCCCTGGGTCATCCATTGCCTGAGCTTGTTGCCCTCTTCCAAAGTAACCATAATGGCCGGTATGGTGATGTTGTCTCCTTCTCCGCCCATAGTAATGGCCGGTCCTGCTACATTATTCACCATAATTACGGCCAATGCACCCAGAGTCTGCATGTAATGCACTTTTTCAATAAATAAACATTCGCCACGATCCACCAGCACTATTTTTCCTCTGATATCACTGGCATTTGTGGCTACACTTAAATTCCGACAGGCTAAATGGTTGCCATCCTGATCCAGCACCTGGATCAAAGGAGCGTACACAGGGCCCTTACCTGCCAGTTTATTGTTTTCGCTAAATCCGGACTCGACGCCGATGATAGAGATATTCTCTCCAGATAAGTTTGAAGCTTGCAGCAAGCCTTGTTCATCACCCCATAAATAGAGCTCCATGCGGCCACTGCGGCCATCGGGATAAGTATAAAAACGGGCGTTATTGGTCTCCCGCCCATCCTGAACATCGGCTACGACTGCGTCATTAGCCAATCCTCCATTACCATAATTATTGACCTGGAAATTGCCGGCGTTTTCATCGAAACCGTATTGGTAGAAAATGTCATGGTTCAGGTTAATCCAATAAAACGTATTGGTCATGCTGCCCCGCAGATTGGCATCAGGTGTGCGTTCGAAGTTCACTGCATAACTGAAATTCAAGTCCTGACCTCCTTCCGATTTCTCACCCGGTCCATCGTTGGCATTGAGGTCTTCCTGCACGGTAGCATTATTCCCACGGGTATCGGTGTATTCTGCACCGGGTATTCCATCCACATCATGCCAGCCATATGGCGATGCCAGGGCATCGGCCGGATTGATCACCGTCTTTTGTTGACCCTGCTGTGGGCTTTCCGTATAGAGCGGATAAACCAAATATGATTCCATGGCAAAAGGAGGTGGTGAATTATTAAACGGCAAGTTGGGTAACTGTGCAACCTGGTGGTGGTGAACCTCCACGTCAAAGGAACAATTCACAATCTGATCGTATTTTTTAAGAATAGCTCCCGAAGTCGCATCGACGAGCACTCTCCAATAATGTTGATGATCAGCTTCGAGAAGTTGCACCTCACGCACCAAAATGAGTTTGG
>JAYRWN010000460.1:0-18251 GCA_041917975.1 Saprospiraceae bacterium
AGAATAAAACCGGTTATACCGCGAATCAATAATAAACCGACATCTGTAGACTTGATGGTAGACCAAAAGTTCATAATGGTGCATTAAAGGGTAAAATACGAAATTTTTAAAGGCTTAACTGGTTGTTTTTAAGCCAGTATCTTCCAATACCTTATAAGACATGTCGAAAGCGAGCAGATAATAGTGACGTTCATTAAAAATAAATTCATCGATAATTTTCCAATGCAGCTTGTCAAGATGGGCATTAATGGAGCGTTTATTAACTTTATTGATGAACGTGATACTGATAGGATATTTTGAACTGAAATCCTGGCGCATCACTTCAAACAAATGTTGCAGTACACCCTGGCCCCGCCAGGTTTCGTCGATACATACCGGTCCATACTGAAAGGTGTTTACCCCTGCTAAACTTTGACGCAGAAAGGACAGATGTCGAAGTCGATTCACCATATAAGGGAATATGGGCCACTGGCTAAAATAGTCCCAGGCTCCTGCGCACAAATAGGCGATGAGTTCGTTTTCATAAATGGCTACGTATATCCCTTGCAACTTTATTAAGTCCATAACCTGTTTTTCGGAAAATGGGGTGGTAACAAACCCGTTTTTTTGTGCCTCCGCACTTAAATTAGTTACCAGGTAGCGCTGTTGTAAAGATAAAAGGCCCGGGATGTCAGTGGGTGTAGCTAACCGATAGTTCATTTCACTCAAAAGATGTTGTTTTTAGTTTTTAAATCTACATTTTTTTGTTGACTTGAGGAGGGGATAATAGTGAAGGGTCTTTCTACCGGTTTACTCTTTCCCGGATTAACATCTTTTTTGCTTAGGTTTGTGTGAGTGGACCTACTTAAGTATTTATCGGTTTTACTCAGTTTTATTACGTTAACACCTACCGCTGCTCTAGCACAGAGCCATAAGTATCACTATACCTGGGATACTGACTTGCGTCGGGCTTATGAACAAATTAACCAATTGCAACTCGAAGCAGCCAGTCAAGTCCTTTCGGCCTATCAACTAAAGAATCCTGACAATTTATTAGTCATTTACCTCACCAATTACCTGGACTTTTACCGACTGTTCATTGAAGAAGATTATCAGGCTTTTCGATTGCTTCAGTCTAGTCGCGACCGTCGCCTGAATATGCTGCTAAAAGGACCGGCTTCATCGCCTTACCACTTGTTTTGTCAAGCGGAAATTCTCCTGCAGTGGGCGCTGATCAGGCTTAAATTTGAAGAATACTTCACCGCCTATATCGAAGTGCGCAAAGCTTACCGGTTGTTAGAGAGAAACCGGCAAAACCATCCGGATTTTATGCCCAACATGAAAAGCCTGGGGACATTGCATGCGATCGTGGGTTCCATTCCAGAACGCTATAAAGGTGTTTTCGCTTTTTTCAGTGGGATGAAAGGCACCATCAATCAGGGTCGCGAAGAAGTCCTGGCAGTCATAGAGTACTCCCGGCACCATCCGGATTTTATATATGCTGACGAAACGGTCGCCATGTATGTATTTCTCCTACTCCATTTACGCAATGAACGGGAGGAAGCCTGGCAGGCTTTGCAAAAATATGCCCTGAATGATCAGGAAGGTCCATTAGCCACCTTTGTAAAAGCCAATATTGCTTTAAATACCGGACGCAATGACCAGGCCATTACTTTGTTGATCAACTATAAACCGCTACCAGGACAGCTTCCTTTTTATCATCTGTATTTATTAACCGGACTGGCCAAGTTGCACCGCTTAGACGCAGATGCCGGAGAGTATCTGAAGAAGTATATCAATAATTTTAGAGGAAGGCATTATCTGAAAGAAGCTTATCAAAAAATGGCCTGGCACGAATTGGTTAAAGAAAATCATTCCGGATATCAACTGTGGATGAAACAGTGCCTGAATAAGGGTTACAGGGTCGTGGATGAAGATCTTTATGCCCAACGTGAAGCCCAAAGAGCCCAAACCCCGTCACCCATACTTTTAAGGGCACGCCTGCTCACGGATGGCGGCTACTATCATCGTGCACTTGAAACTCTCCAAAATCACCCGGAATTACGCCAATCCACCCAATATCAACTGGAATACACGTATCGTTTGGGACGCATCTGGCAAGAACTGAAGGACCATCGGCAGGCGATACAGTTTTATGAGGAGACCTTGATACTCGGATCAAAAAACCCAGCCTATTTTGCCTGCAATGCAGCCTTATTGATGGGGCAGATCTATGAAAAAAACAGCCAACCTGCTTTGGCCAGAAAAATGTACGAAACCTGCTTGTCACTTCAACCGGAAGAATATCGCAACAGTTTACATCAAAAGGCCAAAGCTGGACTTAATCGATTAGGGGGATCTTAGAATATTTTTCCCCAGGCGACGAGGATAAAATATTTACTTTCCACTGCGGATGCAGAGCATTTTTTACGCTATATTTGCCTTCCCGTTTTAAAAAAAAGGAATTTTAGGCGTGGTAGCTCAGCTGGTCAGAGCGCAGGATTCATAATCCTGAGGTCGGGAGTTCAAGCCTCCCTCACGCTACGAAAAAAAAGCCAATCAGTCGTGATTGGCTTTTTTCTTTCAGGCTTTTAATTAAAAAACGCCCACAGGAAATTGGCGTATTATTAGATCGGATCCACAAATAAATTAATCCACTTCAAAGGATAATTTTAAGGTAACCCGGAATTCTTTGATGGTGCCGTTATCAATGATAGCACTTTGGTCTTTCACCCACACCGAACGGACATTTTTAAGTGATTTAGAGGCTTTTTGTACTCCTTTGCGGGTAGCATCTTCCCAGCTTTCTGCAGAGTTGCTCATCAACTCAATAACTTTCATGACTTTCATACGAATGTATTTAGACTTAAAAAAAATATGACTGAATTTAATAGGGTCTACTCTATTTACGCAAAAACATGAACTATTATTTTATTACAAAGCTTCATATTGACGCAAGGCGTCTTTGTATTTCGAGTCCAAATTTGCGGCCTGACGAAAATATTCTTTCGCTTTCGCCTGGTCTCCCTTGTTTTTCGAGACGATACCACGGTAATAATACCCTCGCGGATTTTGTATCTCCAATTGGGTTAATTGATAAAAACGATGTTCGGCCTGATCCAAAGAATCAGCCGCCAGGAATAACAAGCCAAGATTAAAATAAGCATCCAGGTATTTTTCATCCTGGAGAATGATACGTTCATAAATGGAACGGGCCTGGGAAAATGAATCGATTTGCTGTAGATAATATGCTTTGGCAAACCAGGCTTGTACATCCGTGGTATCCAAGCGGATAGCATTCTCATAATATAATGAAGCTAAGGGGTGAGCTTTGGCTGCGAAAAGGTGGCCCAATTCTATCCACCCATCTTTCAGCATGGCATCTTGTTCCACAGCGGTTTGAAAACTATTGATCGCGCGGACGGTGTCTTTGATTTCTTTGAAATTCATGCCCAACATAAAAAATGCTTCTGCTTGAGCAGGGTTTTTAGCTAAAATTTTATTGATGGTTTGGATGGAGGCATCATGCTGTTTGAGGATAAGTTGAAATTCACTTAATTTCAGCAGAGTGTTCACTGAATCAGGAAATGTAGCGGCTGCTTGCTCCATGGTTTGTAAGGCTTCCCGGCTCTGCAGGTGGTCCAACTGTAAGTCTGCCAAAAAATGGTAATACTGAGGAGCAGGTTTAAGATTTATGGCCACTCTGATAGCATCCGTGGCTTCCGCAACATAACCCTTATGTTGTAATAAAGAGGCTTTTACAAACCATAGATTGGGATTAAGACTATCCCCTAGAATAGCAGCATTTATCTGCTCCAGGTCAGGATCAAGCATGGTGACCGGAGGTTTAGGCTTTCCCTGACAAGAAAAAAGAACGATCCCCCCAAAAAATAATATGATCAAACGATGCATGCAACAAAGGTCTTTAAAAAATGCCAGGTCTGGATATGAGCTCTGCCGTATATTTCTCATCTGATTACAAACGTAAAATTTATCTTACTTCGTTTATTATTTCAATAATCATAAAAGTCCTTTTTCCTGATGTCTGATCTTCGCACCACGTTGATAAAAGTCATTCCTTCATTAAGTTTTATCCTGGTTTGCCTCAGCCTAAGTGGTCAGGCTGAAGATCATTTTCCAGGTTATTACGTGAACGAAACATCCGCCTTGACTGTGCAAATCCTTGATCCTAAAGAGGGTCAATATGCCGTTTTATTAACTTTTCAAGGTGTGGAATATGCCGGGGAAGCAACAATATTATTAGGGTTACTTCATGGCACCTATATTTATCAGGGAAATAAAATTCCATTCAGCATATCCAGGATCTTAGGCCAATATTTTTTGACCTCCGAAGGGTATGATTTATTACTGGACAAACGCCCGTTGCCTGCTGAGGTCCAAAAAAATCCTGGTCAAAATTCAAATAAACAGACCACCTCCACCATCACCCAGAATTCTGCCAAAGCTACCGGATCACTTATTCGCGATGATGAAGCCGGTTATGCAGTCCACCTTCCAGCCCAATGGACAGCCCAACGTTTGGATGACGGATCCTACCAGGCCTTGTTCGATGGACAGCAAAGTCGAATCATTACTATATCCCCTCATAATTACTCCGATTTGAACAGTTTGATTAAGGAGTCGTCAGCAAGTATCCAACAAAATGGCGTGCAAGTCACTTTGGTTAGCCCTATTCAGAATTGGGGTACTAACGGTGCGATGGCACGTTATACAGGGTCAGCGCAGGGTCAAAAATTTTCTTTGCAGGCTATCGGTTTGATGTCTCCTCATGGCGGAGGCCTGACCTTAGGGATTTATGAATTAAATACCGATCAACAAATCTCGCTGGAGTTGCTGCAATCTATGGCCAATACGGTTAAATGGTCCAAACCTCCGGTTAACCAGATGGCCCAAACTTGGCAAAATAGACTGACGGGGAAACAACTGTTATATCTGTATACCGGGAATGGGCTGTCGGAAAAATGGAGTTATGACCTGTGCACCAATGGGTCTTTTCAGTACGTAAGCAATAGCACTTATCTCAGTGGAAATTTTAGTGAGACATTTAGTGCAGCCGGTCAAAATACACAGGGTGGACATTGGAGGCTAACCACAAAACAGAGTCAACCGGTTTTAGTATTGACCAACCACAGTGGAGAGGTGTTTGAATTTACCCTGACTACCCGGTCTGCCGGCAATGAAATAGGGCTGAATGGAAAGCGATACTTTATTCAACCTTCGGAGCATTGCAGATAATTAAATACCGGATAATAAACAACAAATCCATTGGCGAGCAGTTATTTATAGTAACTTTGCGCAGTTTTTTCAAGCTAAGCCAATGCAGTACATTAAAAAGAGGATTCAGCATACCAAGAGCAATTTATTGCAAGCTTTAGTGCTTGGACATTCACCGCATAAGTTAGCGCTCTCCGTGACGGTAGGTCTGGTCCTTGGGATTATGCCTTTATGGGGCGTGATTACGGTTATTGGACTGGGTGTTGGTTGGATTTTCCGTTTACATGTAGCCATACTTATTGCGGTAATGTATTTGTTGACCCCCTTGCATGTGGCACTGTTGGTCCCTTATTTTAGTCTTAGTGCCACTATGTTTGGCCTAGCCTTACCGGACTTAAGTCTCATCACCTGGACAGGGGTTTCTGGAGAAATAATCAAAGCTTTTCTTGGCGCTATTGCCATCTGGTCAGTTATAGCCTTACCATTAGGCTATGGTGGATACCGGATCATGTTGCGTATCCTACATCGGTATCATCGTGTTTCCGTGGTTTAACAGCTTCATTGCCCAAGTATAGTTTATTTCTATTTTATGGGCAGCTTGTTGTAATTTGGCGACTACAATATCATGGCATTAGCAGCTAAAATATTTGTTAGCGGAGGGACGGGCTTTGTGGGAGCCTATGTGTTGCACTCTTTGGTGGAGAGGGGATATCAAAATATTTATGCACTTTACCGGCCCGGATCTGATCGTTCCTTACTGGATCCTTGGGTCAAATCTATTCATTGGATCGCCGGTGATGTATTGGATATTGTAGGTTTGGAAAGATATCTGGAAGGCTGTGAAGTCGTTATTCACGCTGCCGCAGAAATCTCTTACCATCGGCGTGACATACAGCCTATGATCCATACGAATGTCCAAGGAACGGCCAATGTAATAAATGCAGCTTTGACCTGTGGTGTGAAAAACTTCATCATGGTTAGCTCCATTGCCGCAATAGGTGGCATGCATAAAAATGGTACCATTGATGAAGATGTCGAGTGGCGTGATGACTGGTATCATAGCCAATATGCCTGGAGCAAATACCTGGCAGAACTAGAGGTACAGCGTGGTTTTGCCGAAGGGTTATCGGGAAGTATCGTAAATCCGGGAGTTATCTTAGGTGCTTTATCTTGGTCTCGCGGTACCGGTCAGTTTTTTAAGCATATTTACCATGGTCTTAAGTTTTATCCCGGAGGTATAACGGGGTTTGTGGACGTGCGGGATGTGATCGAAGCTATCCTCCGCTTAGTGGAGGTTGAGCCGCAAAACGAACGATATGTAATTACAGCGGAAAATATGTCTTATCACGAGGTATTCAAGTTGGTTGCTCAGGCACTTGGCGAGCCGTCTCCCAAGTATCTTATCCAACCCTGGATGTTAAAATTAGTTATACCTTTCGTTTGGATTAAGGAGCATATTCCGGGGCATAAAAGCACGCTAACGGTAGACTTACTGCGTAACACGGCCGGATCTGCTCATTATAATAACCGGAAATCAAAAGAAAAATTGGGTTTGCAATACCGCAGCGTGGCCCAAAGCATATCCGAAACAGCACAAATATTTAAAGAACATTATCCACAATTCAAATTATTATCCTTTTAAAGGGTATCGCCTATTTTTTTAAAATATTCAGTCCGTCGGATGTTTATTTTAAAAAACAATATAAATTTGCAATCCGTTTTTGTTCAGTCAAAAACTGAATAAAGCACAAGGTACCTTAGCTCAGTTGGTAGAGCACAGGACTGAAAATCCTGGTGTCCCTGGTTCGATTCCTGGAGGTACCACTAATTTAAGATCATGTCATTGTACATACATCATCATCACCATCGTGCACAGGTTTCCTGGGCCAGGATGATAGTGTTCTGAGGTGTGTATAAAGAAAAAACATCGTGAGGCTTATCATTCTGTGGTAAGCCTCTTTTGTTTTATTAAACTATTAATTTCAAACCGATGGAGCGATTAAGAATAGCCGTGCAAAAATCAGGACGCTTGTTTGAAGATTCCATTCAGCTGCTCAAGGAATGTAACATACAGGTGGATGAGGGTAAAGATTTGCTGCGAGTTCAATCCAAAAATTTTCCAGCCGACATCTTGTTTTTACGCAACGCTGATATCCCCCAATACCTGGAAGATGGCGTAGCTCATGTGGGCATTATCGGTGAAAACCTGATCACCGAAAGTGATAAGGACCTGATCATCGCTGAAAAACTGGGTTTTTCTAAATGCCGTTTATCCATAGCTGTACCCAAAACCAGCACCTACAATGGCCTCTCCTGGTTACAAGGCCGTAAGATTGCCACGTCCTACCCACACACACTTCAACTTTTTTTGGAAGAGAATGGCCTTCAGGCTGACATCCATGTTATCTCCGGAAGTGTGGAAATCGCTCCTAATATTGGGCTTGCCGATGCCATTTGTGATCTGGTCAGCTCTGGCAACACCTTGTTTCAAAATGGATTGGAGGAAAAACAAGTGCTGCTAAAATCCGAAGCAGTGTTGGCGGTGAATCGCCACCTGACTCCCGGGTTAAGCGGAGTCCTGGATCAATTGTTGTTCCGTATCCGTGCTGTCCTGAACGCAAAGAGCAATAAATACATCCTGCTAAACGCTCCCAATGATAAGCTGGAGGACATCATACGTATCCTGCCGGGAATGAAAAGCCCCACGTTGGTACCGTTAGCCATGCCAGGATGGAGCTCAGTACATACGGTCATTCAGGAGGATAAATTTTGGGAGATTATCCATGAATTAAAAGAAAAAGGTGCACAGGGCATTTTGGTTATACCCATAGAAAAAATGGTCTTATGATGCAACTCATTAATCATCCTGCACCTTCCCAATTTCAGGAATTATGCCGGCGTCCGGTACTAGATAATGCGGACATTTTTTCCCGGGTTCGACCTTTGTTAGAAGCCGTTAAGATTTCCGGGGATGCGGCAGTGCGAGCTATGACTAAGACCTATGACCACATCAACCTTGTGGAGATAGAGGTAAGTGCTGCCGAACGAAAACATGCTCTGGAGAGTTTGCCCCTGCCGTTGAAAGAAGCCATATTACTTGCAGTTGATAATATCGAAAAATTCCATCGCCTGCAACTGCCGCCAACGGTGATGACTGAAACAACTCCCGGCGTCTTGTGCTGGCAAAAAGCCGTTCCCATTAGTTCTGTTGGGCTTTATGTCCCAGGAGGATCAGCTCCCTTATTTTCTACGGTATTGATGTTGGCAATCCCGGCCAGGATAGCCGGATGTCGGCAGATAATCATGTGTTCGCCGCCCCAGGCTGATGGTCAGATCGATCGCACCACCTTGGCTGCTGCCGAGTTAGCCGGAGTACATCGCATCTTTAAAGTGGGAGGAGCACAAGCCATAGCCGCTATGGCTTACGGAACCCAAACCATTCCAAAAGTAGATAAAATATTTGGCCCTGGTAATCAATATGTTACTGCCGCAAAACAACAGGTGCAACAGGAAGGCATTGCGATCGATCTCCCTGCCGGACCATCAGAAGTACTGGTTTGGGCCGGGCAAGGGGCGAAACCGGAGTTCGTGGCGGCAGATTTATTGTCTCAGGCCGAACATGGCGCAGATTCCCAGGTCATTTTAGTCACCGAGGATGAAGCCTTTGCAGAGAGAGTACAGGTAGAGTTAAACAAACAATTGCTTCTGATACCCCGGCAAGAGGTAGCCAGACAAGCCTTATCACATAGCCGTATCATTTTATTACCCGATCAATCCGCTTGTTTGGAATTTATTAATCAATATGCTCCGGAACACCTCATCATTGCCGATGACCAGGCACTGACTTTAAGTGCAGGGATACACCATGCGGGTTCAGTATTTTTAGGTCATAATACGCCCGAAGCGGCCGGGGATTATGCCTCAGGTACGAATCACACCCTGCCTACCAATGGATATGCCCGTGCTTATAGTGGTGTCAATTTGGACGCCTATCTCAAAAAAATAACTTTTCAATCCATCAATGCCGACGGTGTTCTTAATCTGGGCCCTTCGGTAGTAACCATGGCCCAGGCTGAACAATTGGAGGCGCATGCTTTGGCCATGTCTTTGCGCTTGGATCACATCAAAACAAAACAATTATGATAGCGCATCAGCTAGATCATTTAGTTCGACCGAATATCCTGGCTCTAAAACCTTATTCATCCGCTCGGCATGAATTTAAAGGGGTTGCTAACATCCAATTGGATGCTAATGAAAACCCTTACGAAACGGGCATGAATCGTTATCCGGATCCCTTCCATGCGGCTATTCGCGAGCGTTTGTCCTTGTTGAAAAATGTGCCGGTTGAGTCTATATTTTTAGGTAATGGGAGTGATGAGGTCATTGATTTATTAATCCGCATCTTTTGTATTCCCGGTATCGATCATATTATCACCCCGCGTCCTACCTACGGAATGTATAAAGTGAGTGCAGCTACCTCGGATGTCGCTGTGAAGGAGATCTTAAGTTTTCCTGATTTTCAACTGAACGTCCCGGAGTTATTAGCAGCCGTCACACCTCAGAGTAAATTGTTATTTCTTTGTCACCCAAACAATCCTAGTGGGAACGCTTTGCGGGAAGGAGATGTGTTGAGGTTACTCAGGGATTTCCCTGGTATTGTGGTGATTGACGAGGCTTACATTGATTTTTGTACTTCGAAGTCCTTTCTGCCTCGTTTGGTGGATTTTCCCCGCCTGGTGATTATGCAGACGTTCTCCAAAGCCTGGGGCTTGGCTGGGTTACGCCTGGGTATGGCCTTTGCCTCATCGTATATTATAGATTTATTGTACAAAGTGAAACCCCCCTATAATGTCAATGTTTTGACCCAGATGGAAGCGGTCAGAGCTTTGGAAGATGCTCCACGTAAAGAGCAATGGGTGGCTAATATACTCGCTCAGCGCCAACGGTTACAGGAGGAGTTATCGGAGCTAACCATGGTAAAAACCATTCTGCCCAGTGATGCTAATTTTTTGTTAGTCCGTTTTGATGAGCCTAAAGATTGGTTCGAATACCTGAAAACTAAAGGTATTGTCATTCGCAGCATGACCCATGCCGCCCATTGCTCTGACTGTCTGCGCATCACCGTTGGAACTGCCCTGGAAAACGAAGAACTTATCCAAGCTTTAAAAAATCGGATGTAATGAGAATTCTACAAAAAATATTATTTATAGACCGCGATGGTGTTTTAATCGATGAACCCCCACAGGATTTTCAGGTAGATTCGTTGGAAAAACTGTCCTTCGTACCCGGGGTGTTTACTTACCTGGGCCGTCTGGCTGCTGAATTGGATTATCAACTGGTTTTGGTCACTAATCAGGATGGCTTGGGTACAGCGTCTTTTCCCGAAGAAACATTTTGGCCGGCCCATAATAAAATGATGCAGGCATTAGCTAATGAAGGCATCCATTTTAAAGCCGTCCACATCGACCGGTCTTTTCCCCATGAAAATAAACCCACCCGTAAACCGGGGGTAGCGATGCTTACGGAATATCTACAAGGGCCTTTCGATTTGGCTCATTCTTACGTCATTGGCGATCGTTTGACGGACATGCAACTGGCTCAAAATTTAGGTGCCCAAGGAATTCTCCTGCGCACCTTTCAAACCCAGCAGCCCCCTCCCGACCTCACACCGCACATAGCATTCACGGCCGATCATTGGCGGGACATCTATGAATTTTTCACCTTACCACCTCGTAAAGCTCATGTCCAACGAAAAACTAAAGAAACGGATATTACCATCACCCTTAACCTTGATGGCCAGGGTCATAGCCAGTGTCAAACTGGATTAGGATTTTTTGACCATATGCTGGACCAATTGGCCAAACATGGAGGAATAGACCTCGAGGTACTGGTCAACGGAGACCTGCACATCGACGAACATCACACCATAGAAGATACCGCCCTTACCTTAGGTCAAGCATTTAACGAAGCTTTAGGCGATAAAAAAGGATTATACCGCTATGGCTTTTGCCTCCCGATGGACGACTGCCTCGCACATGTGGCCATAGATTTTGGTGGTCGTAACTGGCTGGTGTGGGAGGTGAATTTTACGCGAGAAAAAATCGGTGATATGCCTACCGAAATGTTTATACATTTCTTCAAATCCTTTTCAGATTCAGCGCGATGTAATCTCAACATCAAAGCGGAAGGAACCAATGAACATCATAAAATTGAAGCCATCTTTAAAGCCTGGGCGCGGGCCATACGTATGGCTTTACAACGCGACCGCCATAACCAGAGTTTACCAACGACCAAAGGCCTCTTATGAAAGTAGTGGTTATAGACTATAATGCCGGCAACGTTCAATCCGTTTTGTTTGCTTTGGAAAAACTGGGTTATACTCCCGTACTTAGCGCGGATCATGCCATCATCCGCTCGGCCGACAAGGTCATTTTTCCAGGTGTAGGCGAGGCTAGTACCACCATGCGATATCTGAGGGAGCGGGGTTTGGATGAAGTGATAATAAAACTTACCCAACCTGTACTGGCCATCTGCCTGGGAATGCAGCTTTTGTGCAACCATTCGGCAGAAAACGATACGGCTTGTTTGGGCATTATGCCCATGCAGGTCAAAAAATTTCAAACCGTTGGAGGCCTGAAGGTGCCGCATATGGGTTGGAATGACCTCACCATCTATCCACAGATTCTACCCTTGAACCTTACCGGACAGTATGTCTATTTTGTGCATAGCTATTATGTGGAAGAAGGTCCCCATACTGCAGCGTCGGCCTATTATGGCGTCCCTTTCAGCGCGATGTTGAGGAAAGATAATTTTCTGGCTACCCAGTTCCATCCGGAGAAATCAGGTTCCACCGGCATGACCATTTTAAAGTATTTCTTAGATTCCAAAGCATGAAAATTATCCCGGCTATTGACCTCATTGACGGCCAATGCGTCCGTCTTCATCAAGGTGATTATGGTCAGAAAAAAATCTATGCTGCAGACCCTTTAGCTATGGCCAAGACATTTGAGCAAGCCGGCTTAAGGCACTTGCACGTCGTGGATTTAGACGGGGCAAAGGCTGGGCATCCGGTGCATACAGCTTTACTTAAACAACTGGTCGCCCACACGTCCATGCAGGTGGATGTCGGTGGAGGTATCCGGAATATGGAGCACATCCGCGAATTGCTGGAGGCCGGTGTGCACCAGGTAAACCTGGGCAGCCAGGCTTTACGACAGCCGGAGTTTATGATCCTGGCTTTGGAAAAATTCGGTGCTGAAAAAATCATCCTGTCCGCAGATGTCAAAGGGGATTTTTTGGCTATTTCCGGGTGGCAAGAAACCCTGGTCATGACCTGGGAGACTTACCTGACCAATCCCGATCTGTCTGCCCTGAGGCATCTTTGTGTCACTGACATAGCTTTAGATGGCACCCTGAGTGGTCCCGCACTAGGCCTTTATGAAAGAATTACACATCGTTTTCCCCATCTGGAGTTGATAGCTTCCGGGGGGGTTTCCTCGCTCGAGGATTTACCTGCCTTAGCAGCGATACCTTGTGCCGGGGTCATCATCGGTAAAGCCATTTATGAGGGCCGCATCAGCCTGGCCGCATTAGCCACCTACCAAGCCAAAACCCATGTTAACTAAACGTATCATTCCTTGCCTGGACGTAATGAATAACCGGACCGTTAAAGGCATCAACTTCATTGCACTGCGGGATGCCGGGGATCCGGTGGAGTTGGGGGCTGCTTATAGCCGAGAAGGAGCCGACGAATTGGTGTTTTTGGACATTACTGCCACACATGAAAAGAGAAAAACTTTGACCGCTTTAGCCAAAAGGGTGGCGTACCATTTGGATATACCATTCACCATAGGTGGGGGTATCAGCAGTATCCAGGATGTTGATGCGTTATTGAATGCCGGTGCAGACAAAGTATCCATTAATTCAGCGGCCGTGCGACGCCCGGAGCTGATCGATGAACTTAGTCTGGAATTTGGCAGCCAATGTATAGTGGTCGCTATCGATGCGCGGCGGACAGATCAAGGATGGATGGTTCATTTGAATGGAGGCCGCATAGCCACTGACGTAGAACTCTTTCACTGGGCGCAGGAAGCAGCCTCCCGTGGGGCTGGAGAAATCCTGTTCACGTCAATGGATCATGATGGCACCAAACAAGGCTTTGCCCTCGAAGCATTAGCCCAGATGTCGGAATTGGTAAGCATCCCCATCATCGCCAGTGGTGGCGCCGGGACCAAGGATCATTTTTATGATGTTTTCACCTCCGGGAAGGCAGATGCCGGCCTCGCGGCCAGCATCTTCCATTTTGGAGAGATCCTCATCCCCGACCTGAAAGCTTTCCTGCACACAAAGAATATTGCTATCAGATTATAAAATCCTCGTTATGAAAAAATTGGTACTCAAAAAATTAGATTTCAGCAAACAGGATGGTTTGATCCCAGCGGTCATCCAGGATCACATGACCCATAAGGTGTTGATGCTGGGATACATGAATGCCGAGGCGTTAAAAAAAACCGAGGAAGAGGGTTTGGTAACTTTTTACAGCCGCTCTAAAAACCGGCTTTGGACTAAAGGAGAGACCAGTCAAAATTATTTATATGTTCAGGAAATCTTGGTGGACTGTGATCAGGATACTGTATTAATCAAAGTTAATCCTGCCGGGCCGGTATGCCATACCGGTGCGGATACGTGTTTTGGAGAAACGAATCATCCGGCCAACTTTATGTCCGCTTTAACCAAAATAATCAAGGAACGGCGCCTGGAGTCTCCCGAAAAAAGTTATACCGCCGGGCTGTTTGCCAAAGGTTTAAATAAAATAGCCCAAAAAGTAGGCGAAGAAGCAATAGAATTGGTGATTGAAGCGAAGGATGATGACCGCCGGTTATTCATTGGCGAAGCCGCAGACCTTTTGTTCCATTTGCTGGTGCTTTTTGAAGCGAAACGCATCGATCTGTCCGAGGTGGAAGCGGAACTTCATCACCGGCATCTTAAAAAAACCACCAAATCGGGTGCTTAGTCTCACAATTTTTTAATGACCTCCTCTTAAAAATAAAGCCCTAATCAATAATAAGATATTCTAATATATATATTTTTTCCCTATATTTAGGCATAATTATATTTAATGACTTTTGTAGCCTATATGACCTCGCCAGTGGGCTTCCTGGAATTAAAAGCAAGCGGTATAGGGTTACAGAGTATTAGCCTTAAGGATGGGCAGACGCCTTTGGAACCCATAGAACTGAACGAACAATTGCAAGCCGCGATCACCCAGCTGGAAGAATATTTTAATGGCCGGCGGAAAATATTTAACCTGGATTTTGATTTTCATGGAGCACCGGTATTTTATCAGGAAGTTTGGCGTACCATGCTTCTGATACCTTACGGAAAAACCAGAAGCTACTCAGATATAGCATTACGCTTGGGCCAGCCGGAAGCCATGAGGGCGGTGGGACAAGCTTGCCATAAGAACCCGCTTCCCATAATTATACCCTGTCATCGGGTCATCGGTAAACATGGCGAATTGGGGGGCTATGCTTATGGATTGAAGATGAAGCTGCAGCTTTTGCATGCTGAAAATCCATCCAAATTCACTGAACAAGGCGTCTTATTTTAACCGGTCTGGTATATTTCTTGCTCTATACTTTGAGTTCACTACCTCGCTCAGGTTATGCGATTATGCTCCTTATTTGTCCTAAGTTTATTTTTTTTCATTTCTAAACTGGAAGGCCAATGCCAGCGCCAGCTCGCCTTGAATAAGTTCCGTACGAATTATCTGGCTAATCAACTTACGCTCGCAGAGGTGAATTGGACTGGAGATATCAGCATGTGTAAATCTGGGGAAATCTCTAGATCAGCCGAGGCCAAAACCCTGAAAATGATCCATTATTTTCGGGAATTATGTGGTCTTCCAGCAGCTATAGAATGGGACACAGTTTACAATCGCAAAGCCCAAGAAGCGGCTTTGATGATGTTGGTTAACAATGACCTAAGCCATGATCCTCCCGCCACCTGGATGTGTTATACCGATGCCGGTAAAGAAGGTGCCAGCAAATCCAATCTAGCTCTGGGGTATCATACGACCCAAGCCATCACTGCTTACATGGCGGATTATGGAGAATCAAACTATGCTGTCGGGCACCGTCGCTGGATACTATTTCCCCGTGCAAAATATTTTGGGCTGGGTTCTACTTCTCGTTCTCAAGCGTTGTGGGTCATTGGCCGCACCGGTACTGACCCTAAACCCGCTTTTGTTGCTTATCCCGCGCCTGGCTTTTTCCCCAAGCCACTTGTTTATCCGCGCTGGTCATTCAGTAAAGATGGGGCTGATTTTTCACAGGCCACAGTGAACATGACGGATGGTAGCCATCAGTCTTTAGCCCTGAAAATATTGCCCATTGAAAAAGGTTTTGGTTCCAATACCTTGGTGTGGGAGCCGGTTATCCCTGGGGTTTGGTTAAGTGACCAGGTGGATCGGAAAATAACGGTGACCCTAGACAATGTGATGGCTGGAGGTCAAAGTCTAAGTTATTCCTATGAAGTGAATATTATAGCTATCCGCGATCAGCCCACCTGTGAGGCTGGATATATCTACGATGGATGTCAATGCTCATCCACCATTACTACCAGCAAGGACCAGGAAATTAGCGGACCTCAAATCAGATTGTTGGGCAATCCGGTTGGCAACAGGTTACACATAGAGGGGATACCGGAGCGATCATCCTTGGTGGAGATCCGCACGTTAGCCGGACAGCTGGTTTGGCAGTTTAGACCCCTGTCCTCTTCTCTGGATAATCCACTTTATATTCCTTCGGGTGTTTATATTTTACTGGTTCATTCTCACCACCATATTTTCCATGTTCGGTTTATTAAAATGTAATACTGACCTATTGGAAAATTGATATTTTTAGGCCATGAGAAAATTTTGTCTGCTGATTATTCCGTTGCTCGCGATGAGCATGGCTTGTAAAAATAAATCCCAAACACCCGCCAAACCGGTCACGAAACATTGGTTGGAAGGACTTTGGAAGGCTAATGTGCCCGAAGGATTCGCCGAATATGCCTGGACACATCCTTATTATGGCCAGTGGGACATGCAATGTAAAATCATTCCAGTAACCGGTGAACCCTATGCCGGAGAACGTATGGAAATCCGCAAAGTAGAAGGCGGATACAAGTTGACCATCTTTATGGGTAACCAGACCCAGGAATTAATGTCCAAATCCGCAGATGAAGCCGGATTTGATTTTGAAAACGAACAAAATGCTCTTATCAGCACAGTGCGTATCATCCGAGAATCAGACCAGAATTATCGCCAGGTGATGTATAAAAAAGCGGTAGGAGATCAACGTGAAATGCGTACCTACTCGTTTACCCGCGTGCAATGATTAAATTTTACGCGATTTTTGTAAGGACGTGTTGATGATTTTATCCAGTTCCTGAGCGGTCTTATTCATATGAGGTGTGAGGGCTGCATACCCGGGCTGTTGTTCAATGTGTACGGTTTGGGTGGGGAATGCAAACCTGATGCCTAAATCATCTGCTAGAGTGAGGATAGACCATAACACTTCCTCCCGCACCTCTAGCTCCTCTGTAAAAATATTGGTATCAATATAAGCTCTAAACATGATTATCAAGGCACTATCTCTCAGGTCCCGAAGGTAGACATGGTAAGTTTCATGATCTAATTTTGGATGATCAGCGATGATGGAAATTAATCCGGTTTTGTATTTTTGCAGATATAGAACCGGAGTGTCATAGGTGATCGCTAATTGAAGATCAATGATACGTTGAGGCCTAACACCCAGATTGTTGACGGAAATATTGGCCAAATTACCGTTGGGTATAGCGATAAGGGAAGTATTGGCTGTACGGATGCGGGTGGTGCGAAAACCCACTTCTTCAATGGTGCCCTCCTGTCCCTCCACCTGCACAAAATCGCCAATCTGAAAGGGTCGGTCTATAAAAATCATCAGGGAACCCAGCAAATTTTTTACTGTATCTTGGGCTGCCAGTGCTAGGATTAAACCACCGATGGACAAACCGGCAATCAAAGCGGTAACATTTACGTCCAGGAGCTTGAGGATATAAAAAAAAGCCGTAACACCCAAAGCTATTTTTACCAACATTTTAATAATAGGGACGATTTGTTCATCCATCCTGTTAGCGGTTTTTAAGGCCAGTTCATACAGGTGTTTGAAGACGATAGTGGTAAAACGCAGGGCCAGACCTAAAAATAAGATCACCTTCAATATGGCTAAGAAAGTGATCAGATAACTGGATGTATTAACTTTAAATTGTAAATACGGCAACACCGCTTGAATAATCTGCAGGATGATCAAAAAACTGATTAGGCGGGCAACTTTCCAGGTTTCCCGTTTATCGATATCCCAACCACGGAGCCTGGTTTTGGCCAGGATGGCCAGCAGCCAATGAAATAAAAAATAAAAAATAAAATAAATAACAAAGACTACCAGGGTGAGTAACACCAGGCCTAAATATTGCCATGCTTGCAGCCCCAGAAACGCCCGGTTTATGTGTACCGGCATAAGACGAATAAGAAAATCGGAACCTAAGGGAAATATTTCATTCATAAGTGTTGGCATCCTGTCCACCGTATGTTGACTATAAACCCAGACCGAGTCCAATTTCTCCAGGTAGATATCCGGTAATTCGCGGGGAAAGATGACAAAGGTGTGCGTGTAAGTCAACGTGTCCAAATAATCAGATTGTCTGGGTATTCGGTTTGGATCAAGCCTTAATCCTTTGGCCGCAAAGATGTTTTTTAATTGCTGTGCCAGGCGGGAGGCGGTAGCAGCATTCAGTTGCGTTGAGAAACAAAGGCGAATATCTACCTCCGCCTGGCCGGGCTGGTAATTTAGATGCGTGGTGATGGTCTGAAAAGGAGACATGTTGCCAGGGGGCACACCTTTGTATCCCTGCGCGATGGTTAAAAAGGGTACTAGTAACCCAATTACATATAACAGTATTTTTTTATACATTTGCATATGGCCACAGCAAATATACTAAATGGCTTGGACTGG
>JAYRWN010000461.1:0-1717 GCA_041917975.1 Saprospiraceae bacterium
CCTACCTAAAAAATACCCTCATCCCTTGACTCTATTTAATCCTTCCGGGGATTCCTCCTGATTTTTCACCCTTTCTATCAATAATTCCTTGATTCTTAGTCCAATTCTTCCTTATTATTATTTATTTTGGACAACTGTGATTTTCACTATCAAAACACCGTATACCAGATCGTTGGCAATACGTATAATCCATTAACTTTTGATTCGACATCCGTTAGTCGATTTTTTCCGGAAATACACATCGATCATCAGAAACGTCTATGGCTAATAGCCCTTTCCGGATTATATTACTTGAGTGGACAAAAATTTGAATCTTTTGCACCCAAACAAGGACTGAGTTTTGTGCATTTGGGAGGTTCACGAAAACCGTTGTGGGCTGAAGATAAAACAGGCCAAATCTGGATAGGCACCTCCCAAGGGTTGGGTTTGATCAGACCGGGTAATCATGATGTCGAGTTATTACCTGAAGATCATCCACTACACCGGGTGAATATCACCTCAATGATGACTGATAACTCGGGACAATTATGGGTGGGTACGGAAAACGGGTTGTATTATATTAATCCCAGTCATGTTAAAGTTTATTCTTTATCCGCTGATTTTCTTGAAAAACGAATTTCTGCCGTAGCGGTGGGTAAAGACAACAGTTATTTTATCGGCGGCAATAGCGGTGAAATATTTAATATCAAAGATGATCGGATTGTAAAACAAAAGAGCCTAGGGCTGGAGCCTTTTCAATTGTTTGTAGATAACAAAGGATCCTTATGGAAACTATCTGCTTTCGGAAATTACCAGGTACGAGATAACGAATTAAAATCTTTCGCACCCCAAAGTATATTAAGAAATATCATTGAAGACAAGGAAGGTAATTTTTATTTTGCTGAAAATCGCCAAGGCATTGGTAAACTGGATAATAATTTTCAATATAAATTATTGGATTTGCCGAAGGTAAATTTCAGGAATAAAACTTTGAGTTCCTTATATCGATTTAAAAGCGGAGAATGGATTTTGGGTACTTACAATTCCGGATTGATTTTAATTGATACTCTGGGCTATCCAACCTACATTTATGATACCATGGGTTTTCCGGCTGCCCATGTATTCGCAATTTCAGCGGACCAGAAAAATGAAGGAGGTGTCTGGATAAGCACAAATGCCGGTCTGGTTTATTATTTAAATAAAAATTTTACAGTAATAAATCAAAAGCATGGTTTGCAGGAAAGCAGTGTATTCAGTGTGGTGCAAGACCAAACGGATCATCTGTGGTTGACCTCCAATCAGGGCATCATGCGCATTTCACGACTGCAATGTGAGGAAATTATTGCCGGCCGGCGTCAAAAACTTAACTGTATTATTTTTGATGAAGCTGATGGCCTGCTCACCAGACAGTGTACCGGAGCCAGACACGCCATTTTAAGCCGTGATGGTAAAATATTGGTCCCCACACTGGATGGTCTGGTAGAAATCGACCCTCACAATCTTCATTTGGATGAGCAAGTTGCTCCACCTGTCCTGCATACTTTTGAATTCAATGAACAAAAAAAATCACTGGAAAAAGAATGGTCTTTGGCACCGGGAAATAACCGTTATAATTTCAAGTTCACCGCACTGAATTATGTCGCTCCACATAAAATCCGCTTTAAATATAAGCTTGAAGGATATGATAAGGATTGGAGTGAAAGTTCTCAGGTGCGCCAAGCCAATTATACCAATTTGC
>JAYRWN010000462.1:0-11320 GCA_041917975.1 Saprospiraceae bacterium
CATGCCACGCTGACCAATGTAGAACAGGGCACGGCCAGTTTTACCGAAAATATGGAGGCGCTAAAACATAATATCTTACTGCGCCGCTATTTTAAGCGACAGGAAAAAGCAAAACATAATCCGTAATTATTGGACCGGTGGTAAACCACTTGAAACCATTAAATTCGCGGACAACAGTATGAATTTATTATTCAATTAATTTGTTTTACATTAACCTTTTGAAACCATAAGCTATAGTTATGTCAACCACTCGTGTGATCCGGTTATTCCTTGCCGGACTTTTTATTGGGCTGGTCTTGAGCACTGGCCTGGCCCAGACGCCATCCATGCAGAAAAGTCAACTCCTTAGCCCGGCTCCGGCCGAAGCCGTGGGCATGTCGTCAGAACGTTTATTGCGCCTGGACAATGTATTGCAGGAGGGAGTGAATAACAGTGCTGTGCCGGGAGTAGCCGCCATCATCGTCCGGGATGGTCGCATTGTGTACCACAAAGCCTTTGGCCTGGCGGACGCACAGAACCGACGCAACCTGCGCACGGACGATATTTTTCGCATTGCATCCATGACCAAAGCGATCGTTTCGGCCGGCTTGCTGATGTTATATGAAGAAGGGAAGTTCATGCTGGATGATCCCATCCATAAATGGATTCCGGAGTTCAAAAATGTGCAAGTGTTGAGGACCTTTTCTTACCGGGATACCTCTTACACCACCGAAGCGGCCAGAAGTCCGATTACCATTCGCCAATTACTGAATCATACGTCCGGCATTAGTTATGGCCTCATCGCCGGCGATGAGCGTTTTTCCGCCATTTATCAAAAGGGTGGGGTAGTAGATCTTTATACTACGGATACGGTTATTTTGGGTGATAACATCCGGCGCCTGGCAGCCCTCCCGCTGCAACACCATCCCGGAGAAAAATACACTTATGGCGAAAATATTGATGTGGTAGGTTATCTGATCGAGATCATGAGCGGTCAGTCCTTGGACCAGTTTCTGCGCAACCGCGTGTTTGAACCATTAGGTATGGTGGATACCTACTTTTATCTGCCGGATGGAAAAGCGAACCGCCTGGTGCCGGTGCAGATACCCGCAGGCGAGCGGCAATGGACCAGGCTGGGTACCACCTTCTATAATCCCGATTACCCGATCACCGGCGCAAAGACTTTTTATTCGGGAGGTGCCGGCCTGAGCAGTACGTTAAAAGATTATGCCACTTTTTTGCAGATGGTGTTGAATGGTGGAGAATATAACGGCATTCGTATCCTTAGCCGGCCTTATGCGGAATTGTTGTGCTGTTCGAATCAAACCGGGGATTTGTATGATGCTTCCGGGCGCAGTTTTTTTAGTTTGGCTTTTGGTGTGGTTGCACCTAAAGGAGAAGATGCTTCCGGAGTGAGCGCCGGTACCTTCAGCTGGGGCGGCTATTTTAACACGTCTTATTTTGCGGATCCTAAAGAAAAACTCATTGGGGTGATCATGAAACAGACCCAGGCCAGCAGCGATGATCTGAGCAGTAAGTTTCAGATCTTGACCTATCAGGCGATAGATAATTGACTGAGTTTTTTATACACTGCGCCGCGGCAACATATTGCGGTTAGTTATATATGACACAAAAATATTTACCCTGAGCATCTACCACTATATTCAGAGAAAAAAAAAAATTGCATTAAAGGGTCCAAATATATATATGTATAATATTCTGTTTTAAAATAAAATATATATAATATTATATATCTATATAATTTATACCTTAATTAGGGTATTGAAAATATGCAGAATTATTTTTACAATCACATAGTAATTCATATTTGAATGACTATATGTAATCCTTTGTAAACCAATTAATTTTAAAATAACGTGCGTTGTCGCAGATTTTTATTGAAAATAGTAACCATCTTTTGGCTATTAATTCAACATGAATTATTAATCGCCCAGCAGAAAGATACTACCTATGCATACACCGGCATGACCCAAACATTTACTGTTCCGGCGGGAGTAACTACTATTTATATTCGCCTTTGGGGGGGAGGTGGCAACGGGAGTAATATGACTGGGAACAACCTCGGTGGCGGGGGTGGCGGCGGAGGTGGCGCTTATGTTGATACCAACATAATGGTTACACCGCTACAAGTCTATAACGTACAGGTGGGGCAAGGTGGTGGAGGTAGTGGTGCGGTCAGATCATGGTTTAACAATCCTACGACTGTCATGGCCGAAGGTGGCTCCAATGGTGCTAACAATTCGTCTACTGGTGCAGCAGGGGGCTCTGCAGCATCTAGTATAGGCTCAAATAAACAAAGTGGTGGTACGGGCGCAAACGGAGACAATAGTAGCCCTTTCGATTTTGGTGGTGGCGGCGGTTCATCAGCTGGTCCTGGCTCAGATGGTGTTAGTGGTTCCATGTCAACCGGGGGGACTGGTCCGGTAATGGGTTTAAGCGGAGACGGTGGAAATGGACGGACCGGCTCAAACGGCAGTGGATCACCAGGCGCTTTACCAGGTGGCGGTGGCGGCGGAGCCTTGAGACAATCCAATTCCGGAACTACCAATGGTGGAAATGGTGCTGACGGTCGTGTATTTATTTCGTATTGTTTACCGCAAACGGAAATATGCAACGATGTGGACGACGATTGTGATGGAATGATAGACGAGGGCCTAACGTTTACTAATTATTATGCCGACACGGACGGAGATGGCTATGGAGATGCTGATGGGGACCCGCATTACCTTTGTTATCAGCCATCAGGAACTGTACCGAATAATGAAGACTGTGATGATGAAAATTCATCTATTAATCCTGCGGCGCAAGAAATATGCAACGATGTGGACGACGATTGTGATGGAATGATAGACGAGGGCCTAACGTTTACTAATTATTATGCCGATACGGACGGAGATGGCTATGGCGATGCTGATGGGGACCCGCATTACCTTTGTTATCAGCCATCAGGAACTGTACCGAATAATGAAGACTGTGATGATGAAAATTCATCGGTTAATCCGGCGGCGCAAGAAATATGTGGTAACCAGGTGGATGATAATTGTAATGACCAGGTGGATGAGGGATGTAATGACCCAAATAATGCCATCCCTGCTATGGGTGAATGGGGCGTATTGATCTTAAGTCTAATGGTCAGTATTGTCGGTGTGGTAAGTTTGAAAATTAAGAGGCTTGCCTAAACCTGGATTATTTTAATTTTATTTGGTTTAAAATTTATCTGCTAAGTTGGCGCTCAGAACATTTATAGCTCATAAAACTGAGCCAAGAGGAAGAATCGTTAGTTTAGGGTAATTTCAGGTGCTGTTCTTTCAAATCAGATCGGGCCGGAAATGAGTAAGTGAGATAGCGAGAGTGAAGTGTAGAGTGTGATTGTGAATAAATTAAGTAAAAAACCTTGTCTTAAAATTTGTTCAGCTAACTTGTTTGGCTGAATAAAATTATTTAACCGTCGCGGCCAGTTACAATTAATTTTGGCCATCCAAAATATAATGCCATAAATGAGCACCATTTTTTTTATCAGGGATAAAGGTGCACATTCTGGAAGCGGGAGTTTACGCTTTAGTAAGCCTTTACTGGCTTCATGAAGTACTTTTGACTTGATTTGGTCCAATCAAAATTAGACTCAGAAATTATTTATTAAATGGTTAATATTCATGATAAGGCACTAACGCGTTATTTCCAGGCCAGTAGATAATGTAATGTGAACAAAGGGAATTGTTTTAAACGCGGCTAAAATCTTTGAATTACCCAGCAAAGTAAGTTTGCCAAATCGCAAATAGATGCTAAAAGTGGGCAGGATAATATGAATAGGAGGCTAAATCCCCATACATTAATTAAAAATCTGTTTGTGGTTTTTAGCGGATAGGTAATTGCGTTACCTTTATGCTTAAAATCAATAACTTTCTGGTAGACCAGATTTTAGGCTTATGACCAAAATGAAGAAAAAGACTCCCCAGACTAATTTTTACCGACAAGAGTGGAAAGAGCGCAAACCAGTTATGATCTTCGTTTTGCTTTTTTTTGTTTTGGCAGTCATTTTTTATTTATTAACCAATGGTCCCTGGTTTGAACGGGTGCGTGAACCCTTCCTGGTCTTATTCACTACTGTCAGCAGTGCTTTATTAAACCTGGTCGGTTATCAGACCGTTGCCAGCGGTAGTCAATTATCAGGACCTGGATTTGGGGTCAACATCCGCGAAGGTTGTGATGCTTTAGCGCCGGCGATCTTATACACGGTGGCCATTTTGGCATTTCCGGGCGCATGGAATAAAAAATTCTTAGGCATTGCCGTTGGTTTAGTGACCATCTTTGTGCTCAACCTGGTGCGCATTATTTCTTTATACCTGGCCGGACTATATATTCCTGATTGGTTTGATTTTTTGCATGTTGAGTTTTGGCAAGTCATCTTTATTGCGCTCACGGTACTCATTTGGCTGGTTTGGTTGCGCTGGTCCCAAAAACCTCCCGTGCAGGCATGAGGGGCTTAAAACGTTTTTTTTTAGTCTTCCTGGCCGCCTACCTGGGGTTGGTATTACTGCACACCTGGTCACCGGTGGAGCAGCTCCACCTGCGCTTTTTTATGGGCCTTGAACAAACCATCTTTAACCTGTTTCACAGCCATGTGCACACCCGATTCATACCGTTTATTGTTGACCCGGACATTCCGCAGACCGAAGACTTTCATTTTTCCATAGAAATATATGATCAACTCAACTGGAACCAACGTTACCAAACCAGGATATTGCCCAATTACCAGTTAAATCAAAACCTTAAAGTAGCCAGCATTTTTCATGTACTCTTTTTTGTTGCATTAATGGTAGCCACACCCATTTCCTGGCGGCGACGTTTAGCAGGTTTAAGCCTCGGTCTGGTGATTATTTATTTATTGATTGCTATGAAATTCACCCATCTTATTGGAGAGAAAGCTGAATTTATGCAAAATCGCTCCTGGACCTTATGGCAATCCATCAGCGATCTGATTGGACCGGCCATGCGCACACACGAATTTTTATTAATGGCAATTTTGTGCATCTGGATTTTAGTATCCTTCCGCAGCGCCGACTTTAAAAAATTAATCAGCTAATTCAAGCCGGTAGAATTTATTTTAGCCGTTGGTTGGTATTTTCGATGTGTAACCGTCTTAATTGGCTTAGCTAATAACTGGTCCGCCTGGATATAATTTGAATTCCAAACACCATTAAAATTGTATAAACTTCTTAGATAATAAGGCTAAGACACCTGCTTTTAAACATAAAATAGATGTGGCTCCGTTATGATGTAATTAAAGGGAACTATTTGGTAAGGCCGGATGCCATGAAAAGGTTTGAATGGCAATTAGTGGATTAATAAGAAAATTGAATATTCAATTTCAGTTCTTTAACCTTGGAAATAAGGAAATACAATTCTCCGTGCACAGCCTATTGGAAATTCTGATAAATTATTGTAAATAGTCCTGAAGGTGTGGATTGTAAATGACCTTTAGTAAGAAAGAGTAATTTGTTTATTTAAGATCTTTAAGATCTTATAAATTAAGATTAAGAAGGTGCCTTTCTTAGCACCAATCCTATGCATCCTAAATCTGGTATTTATGTCCCTGTCAGATGGTCTTTCTACTCCAAGGCATGAATTTAAACCAAAAGCATGATCAGCATGAGGATAAAACCGCCGATCATAAAATATATCCCCTTTCTAAATACGGGTGTCCGGCTTTCAAACATCCATAATGAAGAAACAGTAAAAAACAACAAACTGAGCCCAAAAAAAATGTTTAGAAAAAATAAGGGATGTTTGGTAGTGGCTTTATGCAATTGCGTCATTTTATTCAGCACGGTGGGTAATTCTTTGATTGTGTATTTGGCCAGACCGGTTTGTTGATCATAAGTGCCTTGATTAAATATAACCAGGTTGCCTTCCGTCCTGGTAATTTGTAAATTTCTGATGCGCAGTTGCGGACCAAGCTCCTGTGGTTGAAGATTGACTGCAAGTTGACGTTCTACTTGTTTTTCTTTTTTTAGGAAATCGGTTTCCCGAAAAATCATTACGATCCCGCTGATGGCATAGACGGCCATAATGCCGACCAGAAAATAACCCAGGTAGCGGTGGATGAGCCGCATATAGTGTTGGAAAGGGTTGCGGATTTTTACAATTGTTTTGGATGACATGATGGTAAATTGTTGGGTCTGGTTCTGACCGGGTAAAAAATATTTTATGGGCTCAAAGATATAAAAAACTTATCCGAAGAAAACAGGCTATCATGATCCGCCAAAATGGATCGGATAGTGAAAAAACTGTCCTATTCAAGTGCTATGACGATAAGTTTATTTTAATAAAACGGACCAATAGGGAATATCTCCAAAAATCCCTCCACTTGCACTGAAAAACTCTGCACCGGTTTCAAATACCCCGGCCTGCGGATAGATCCAGGACGCCTGCGGCGCGGGGTGGTATTTATGGACCAGGGCCGGCCAATCCCGGTAATTTTGCCAGCCATTGGCTTCCTGTAATCCCATGTTCCAGCCCGGGAAAGCCGGCAGCCGGGCAGCAATGATCTTATTCCATTCCACCAGCAGCGGGTTGACGGTCAGATCGGCACAAAAACAAGGTATACCCCGCTCAAAAGCCGCCTGAGCGATGCGCATAGTCATGCTCATGGTCTTGGCGATGGACTTAACGGCAATGGCATTATACCCTAAATCGATCCGGTCTAAAGTGTGCTCCACCGTGTGTGCGCTTTCATCGGCCGCCAGGCGCGGCCCACGCGTTGTCAGTTCATGCACTCGTTGGTCAAATTCATCCGCGAAAGGCTCTTCTAATACTTTGATTTGTCCCAAAGCGCCGATTTTTTCCGCAAAGTCAAACAGACGGTGCACATCCTCCAGGCTTTCATAACGGCCGTTGGCGTCAAAATAATAGGGGAGTTTCCCGTCTGGGGTGTGGGCCGTTTCATAATGCCCGATGGTCTGATGAATGGACTGAATAAATTTTTTATCGTTCTCCAGCATGGTTTGACGGTCACCAGGCCCGCCGATTTTTATTTTCAAGATAAAAAAACCTTGGTCAGCCAGTGTTTTGATTTCATCCATACCGATGCCAAATGACAACGCAGGAATACAGGCCACCCGATCATGGCGGGCAGAAAGTCCGGGCTTGTAAGCTTCGGGTATCCACTGATCAAAGTGGGTCAGGTTATTCTGCCTGGCATACAATAACCAGGCGGCGTTATCTACCGGTACCAGGGGATTTAAGGCAAAGGTTTTTTTCAGATCGGCTTGCCCGGTGATTTTTTGACCATAAGACCAAAGTTCGTCCAGGATGGTGTCTTGCAGGTGCAAGGGTGAGTCAAAGGTTTGACCTTTAATCATCTGGAGGGCCCGTTCGGTCATGGCAAACATCATGGCGTTACTGCCGTTTTCGGTGGAGCGTGTAGCCACCCGGCCATCACACCACAATGGGCTTTGAACCCCCAAGCCGATGACGCTCGTTTCGGTGTCGGCATATAACTTTACCCCGGTTTGCCAGACATTAAAGATACCTTGTCCTTTGAAGACGTAAGGTCGTTTGAGTTGTTCGCGCTCGAAGGCGGTGCGATAATCACGGATGTGTAGTTTCATAAACCAATCGTTTAAATTTTATTGGGCCTTATGCTCAGACGGCAGGATATTTTTTAGCGTGTACCAGGCTTCGCCGTTCCATAACGGTCTGCCGGCATGATCCTTCCATTCGTCGGAGAGCATAAAATGCACCACATAACCTCGCTTAAGTCCCGGCACCTGGAGGGTAATTTTTTTGCGGTCCTCCGAGAGGGTGATGTTTTTGGGGGTCAGAGGATGAAAATCCCGTTTTGGTCCGCCGTAAGCGGGCGTTGCCTGATAATACCAGGACGTTAATTTAAGGTGCGAGGTATCCACCTTGATGGATTCATGCAGGGGACTGGTCAGCTGTATACTAAAACCTCCGGGCGTTACCTGAATACTTAACAAGTCAAACGCCGTAGCGCCGTTAGGTATTAGTTTTTGTAAACCGAATTGCCTTTCACGGTGAGCCCAACCGCCATTCATACCCACACCTCCGGCATAAATGGCGCCCTGGTCATCCATGACCAGACGATTGATGCCTGCTTCCAGGCCTTGAGAAAAGCGAAACACCGCGCCCTGATAAGCGCCTTGGATTTTCTCTAAAAAAACACGTTGAATACCGCCATAGGTGACATCGCCGAACAACAGGTGGCCTTGAAAGGGGCCCGAGGTGAGTAATAAAGGCTGACTGGGTGAATTAGCGATTTCATCCTGCGGCATATACACCGCCGGCAGGGTTTCCGTCCGGTTAATAAATCGGTCACCGGTCCCAAACTGACAACCATAAAATGAATCCTGTTCAACATGGATAAATTTGCAGGCCGGCACCCATTGGCCTTGATTTTCGGTAACGAATAATTCCCCCTCCGGTCCAATGCCCACGCCGTTGGGTTGGCGCAAACCGCGGGCGAGGATGCGAAAATAATTTTCTGCATCAATGGAAAACACGGTGCCGCGATCATTTTTTTGTTGTTCGGTAGACATCAGGCGCATCGCCAGGCCTAATCCACCAAAAAACTTACCCTGATGATAAAGCAGACCATATGAAAATTCATGAAAGTCGGCAGTCACCTCAAAGTCACTGTTGATGCAGCGGTAGAGGTCCGTCAGACCATCCCCGTTTTTATCAATGAGTTGGGTGAGTTCCTGTTTTTGCAGAACAAAAATATCCGGGCCTTTGGTCACCAGGCCCAATGGTTCGGCCAGACCTGAAGCGATCAGTTTCACATGGACTTTTTTAGAATCGTTGGCAGCTAATCCACTTAATTTATACACCGCCCCCAGACTATCCCAGGTACTTACCAACAGATCACCTTCAGTGGTTAGCGCTAATCCGCCTACTCGCGGGGTGAAATTTTCCGGACGTATTTGTATTAAATCATAAGCAGGATGTACTCCCACTAAAGGTGCCCCAAAACCTGGTCTATGGACCGCTGAACTAAGTAGCAGTGCTGTTGTCGAAGGCGGAGATTCCTTTTTAAGTTCACCTAAAGAGAGGATGTACCGCAACATATTTTTTATATCCACGGTCGCCAGATCGGGATGGGGAGTCATTTGTGCTGCGCCCCAACGGCCAGTGGAGCCGTTCCTGACGTTTCTGATCAATGTATCCAGGTATGCAGGCGTAGAATTATATTTATGGGCAATGTCTACATAAGCCGGGCCAACACCCTTTTCGAAAACTTCGTGACAGGTGTTGCAGCCACTGCGGTCCAGCCAATATTGCGCGCCATCTTCACTGGTTATTTCCATTGGCGGTAACGGAACCGGTAATCGGGCATAAACCAGTTTTAGCGGAATTTGTGCAGAAATTTTTTTTCTGCCGGCATCAATATGCACAGCACTGTTTTGTGGAAAGTCAAAATGACGTTCCCAGACCATAGAATCTCCCTGGGTATACAGCCGGGGTTTTTCATGAATGGTATACGTTAATTCTTCTGTCTTGAGGGTATAGGTGATGCTGATTTGTGAATCCGCAGTGATTTCATACGATTCAAATTTTACTTGCCCCGGTATAGTTTTTCCATTACTGGTGACCTGCCAGAATAAACTGTCCTGTTGTTCCCAATAAACTGACCCGAAACTGGAGGGCTGGATGGTTTTAACGTTATTAAATGCGGCGCCCTGCCATAGTACACCTCCTGTCCAAAATTTATACGGCTGCATGTGCTGCAGATCGTAGGCCAGGAAATTATTTCCCGCATACTGTAGGGTGAGCATGCGTACGTTTTGGTCCAGGACCGAACGGCGATATAATTCCAGGGGCAGATAGAACGTCTGTTTCTGTTTGCCACACCCTGCAAAACTCAGCAGAATGGTGAGTGCTAATCCGCCACAATATAGACTGCTCTTTTTCATGCTTGGCGCCAGGTGTCTAGAGCGTATTGCAGGTCTCTGGCCATAGCCGTAAATACTTCGGCCGGGTTTTTACCGGTTAAGATTTTTGCCCCATGTTCCGCTCCGCCCAGATCATATTCGCAATGGATAATCATTGGTACGTGTAAACCTGATTTCTTAATCAATTGGAAAAAATATTTAAAATCCACCATACCTTGACCCAAAGGCACATTAACGACTTCCCAGAGCCCGGCATTATTTTTCGCCCAGTAATAATCTTTGAGCACCAGACAATTAATTTGTTCAGCGATCAGTTGTAAGCCATTCTCCCAGGACTCGCCACCCTCTACCATGGCGTGGCGGATGTCGTATTGCACGCCGAGATGCTCTTTGGGTATATCTTTCAGTAAATGATGTAATTCCCAAATTTGAGCGCCGATGCGTTTACCGGAATGATTTTGATAGGCACCGGTGAGTCGTAAACTTTGATTGAATGCGGCCAAAGAATGCATCTGTTGATTCAATTTGGCCAGTCGTGCAGGCTGGCTTAGCTCCGGCACATAATCCAGATAACCCAGGCGATAAAATTTGATGCCTAAGCGGCTGGCTGTAGTTAAAACTTGCCGGTGAATAACATCTTCTGCGTTAGTTACATCTGTGGCCATCACCTCGCTCTGTAATCCGGCTTTTTGCATTATTTCCACCGCTTTAGGCAACTCTTCTTGCACCCGGGATGGTTCCACGTGGCCTCCTTTGCGCACAGTGAGGTCCAACCCATAAAATCCCAAGTCCGCAGTGGCTTTCGCCATCTCGGCATAATTAAGGAATTGCAAATGTTTGGAGAAGAGATAAAATTTTGGATCGCCGGTGGAAGTTGAAGCGAAATACGGAATTTCGGAGTCGATTATTCTTGGTAATAGTAATCCCTGTGCAGTAAATTTAATAAAATGCCTGCGGCGCATGTTTGGAAAATCTTTATTTAATCTTGAAGGTAGCAGATTTAATAAAAAAATTATTTGGAATTTGTGAGAATAATCTTGGAGAAAGGTTAATATGTGATGAATAAATTTTTAAAAGTGTATAGAATCTGTTTTTTGTTAATAGGTCTGGTTTTAGGATGTCAAAAACCGGCTCAAGTGTGGATGGTTCAACCTCCCGGGGTTCAGGAGTATTGTAAAATAGATCCCTTGGGACAAACTGTCTTGCCTAATGGTCGTTACATTACTCCGGCCGGTAAAACCATGTTAGTGGCTCCTCATCCTTACGGTTTAACCCTGAGTCCGGATGGACAAACTCTCGTTACCGCCAACAGTGGTACGGAACCCTTGTCCATCAGTATCATCGACAGTTTAGCAACCGACAGACCGCGCGTGCGCCAGATACCTGAAGGTGCCTCAACGGACCGGGGC
>JAYRWN010000463.1:0-4281 GCA_041917975.1 Saprospiraceae bacterium
CTGGGTGATTGTGGTACGGATAAGCTGCTCCTGGCTCAAATTTAAGCAGGATGGTGGTGGAACGTTTCCGTTGATCGTTATAATGTAAGGAAATAACTGAAACGCCGGCATAATGAATACCTTTTTCGATTAAGGGCTGCCAAATTTTCTGGTCACCCCTGATAATATAATCATTAATATTTGTCATTTTTCGAAATATTTTAGTTTAATAAATAGCTGCACAATAGAATAGATTTCTCCTGCCAGTTTAGTTTTTAATCGTACAAAAATAGGGATAAGGCCGTCTTGAAAACATGGATAAAAATGAAAAAACCATGTAATATTCAGAGGGCGTATTGCGCTTTGTATTCTTTAGGGGATAACGCTGTTTGTTTTTTAAAAAAGTTGGAAAAATAAAAAGGGTCATTAAATCCCAATTTGTAACTGACTTCTTTAACGGATAAATTTTCATAACGTAGTAAACGTTTAGCTTCGGAAGCAATTAATCCGTATATAACGTTTTGTGCGGTTTTGCCTGTGTGAATTTTTGCCAGTTCATTCAATTTGGTTTCGGTTGTATTTAATTGCTCGGCCCAATGAACAACATTAAATTGTTTGTGAAAATTATTCCGTACAGCCTCCAAAAATTTAAGGAATAACGCTTCAGGTTTCCAGATTTCATCACCTCGATCAACCTTAGTCCGGTTAATAAGGACCAGAAATAATTCTATGCGACTATGCACTGAAATCAAATATTGATAAGGTTGCATGTTTAATTCATTTTGTATCTGATCTAATTGTTCCTTAATAAACACTGGATCTACACTAATCACCTCATTCAGATCAAAATGACAAAACAAGCCATTCTGAAAGATGAGTTCTATGTCATGATCATTTTTACAAAAATAATCAAGAGTAAATTCTAAAATATATCCATCAGCCTGGATCAAGTCTTTAATATAATGTGTTTGCCCGGAGGTGATGGTGATGAGTTCCCCGGCTCGTAAGCTAAACTCCTTATCGTCTATTGCCATGACGATTTGTCCCGAGCTACAATAAATCAGAACATAGCGCATCACTCTACGGGGTTTCATGATACTCGTGTCGTGGCCGAAAGTAGAAATTATTACCATCGTGCTTTCTTTTCTATACTTAAATAACATCTTCCTGAGGCCAAGTACTAAATCCTAAAATTTTGCGGAAAATTGTTCCTTGGTAAGTACACCCAGAGGAGTTTGTTGATGAACGACCAGAATTTGAGCATCAGGATGATCGAGCAACAATTCCCAAGCCTGGAACGCCGACGCAGAAGCATCCAGCGATAGCCATTCTCCCTCCTGTAATTTGTCCTGAGTAAATTGCCCCGTGTCAGTATTATTAATCATAGCTGACAAAGGGGTTTGCATCCATAGTGTTTCACGTTTTACCTGCCGGTATTCTTTGCCGGAATGATAAAAGACAAATAGACCGATCAGCATCACCAGCCATTCCTGAAAATACATACCAAAACCGGCTAACCCTAAACCGATCAATTTCCCCAACCACATAGACCAAAAAGTTGCCTGCAAGCGTGACATAAAAAACGACAGCGCAGAACGGAGGACCCTTCCGCCATCCATGGGCAAGGCCGGAATAAGATTAAATAGGAACAGTGACAAGTTAAGCAGGACCAAGGCAGGCAAAAACATCCGGCCCTGTAAATAATAATGTGTTGGATCTATCCCTGGCCAGGAGTACTTAGTGACTAACAGGATTAAGCCTAAAATTATAGCAATAATCAAGTTAACCGCCGGGCCGGCAAAAGCAATAACCAGCTCTTCCACTGGTCGAACCGGCGAGCGCACCAGGCGAGCAACTCCGCCTATGGGCAACAAAACAATGTCATGCGTCTGAATGCCATATTTGCGAGCGACCAAGGCGTGACCGAACTCATGTAAGATCACAAAAACAAATACCCATAAAAAGAAAAATATCAACCACCACGCAGCTGTCAAGCTGAGCTGACGTTGACTGATTTCTACAGCCAGGACTACAAAGACCATAAGGAAGGACCAATGAACTCTTACTGGTATTTCCCGGTAAATAAACAGGGTAACCGCTCCGCGCATCAGGCTAGGATATGACGGGCAATGACCAGACGTTGTATTTCCGAAGTGCCCTCATAGATCTGAGTAATTTTAGCATCACGCATTAACCGTTCTACATGATATTCTTTCACGTAGCCATATCCGCCTAAAATTTGTACCGCTTCGATGGTGTGTTTCATGGCTATCTCGGAGGCAAATAATTTGGCCATACTGCCCTCCAAAGCATAATCCAAACCCTGATCTTTAGTCCACGCGGCGTGGTAAACCAGTAAACGAGCTGCTTCGATATCCGTGGCCATATCAGCCAACTTAAAACCTATCGCTTGATGTTGGGCAATCGGCTTGCCAAAGGTGACCCGTTCTTTCGCATAGGTTAGTGCAAAATCAAGAGCACCGGCGGCTATGCCCAGGGCCTGAGCGGCTATGCCTATGCGGCCCCCGTTTAGTGTATTCATGGCATATTTAAAACCAAAACCCTCATCACCCAAACGATTAGCTTTGGGAACCTTGACGTCGGTATAGGTGATGGCGTGGGTATCGGAGGCTCTAATGCCTAACTTATCTTCTTTGCTCCCTATGTCAACTCCCGGCCATCCGGCTTCTACGATGAACGCATTGATCCCTTTATGTCCCTGGTCAGGATGAGACTGAGCAATGACAATATGTATGGTGGACGTTCCTCCATTGGTAATCCAGTTTTTAGTGCCGTTTAGCAGATAATGGTCGCCCAGATCAATGGCGGTGGTTTTTTGTTGGGTGGCATCACTACCACTTTCCGGTTCGGAAAGGCAAAAAGACCCAATCCATTCACCGGTTGCTAATTTGGTCAGGTATTTGTCTTTCTGTTCGGCAGTACCGTAGAGTTCCAGGCCATAACAGACCAGTGAATTGTTTACTGACATGATCACTGCACAAGAGGCATCAATCTTGGCTATTTCTTCTATAGCTAAAACGTACGACATGGTATCCATGCCACCACCACCACACGCAGGATCTACCATCATCCCAAGAAATCCTAATTCAGCCATCCTACGAACCTCCGTGATCGGGTATTTCATGTGCCGGTCCCGATCAATAACCCCGGGTAACAATTCTTTTTGGGCAAACTCGCGCGCAGCTTGCTGTACAGCCAGGTGGTCTTCGGTAAGCAGAAAGTTCATAACAAAGTATGTTAATTATTGGACTAGGTCACCGCGTAATTGGCGAAACCGCTTGCGGGCTTCCACAGCAAAGGTACTGTTAGAAAAATCAATAAATATTTTTTCGTAAAGCTCTTGAGCTTTAGGTAAATCATTGAGCTGATAATGATACAATGAAGCCAGGTTAAACATGGCGTTGTCCGCTCTGATTTCTTCCCGGTACTCCTCAATGATGCGGTTATAAGCATTAATGGCGCGATCCCATTGTCTAAATTTTTCGTAGATGCGGCCTTTCAGATATAGGACGTCATCTGCTAAACTGTGTTGAGGAAAAACCACCGGAAGGCTATCTAATTTAGCCAGGGCCTGTTGATCTAAGTTTTGATAACTGAGCAATTCTGCATCGGCGTACATTTGTAGGGCACCGGCGGATGTATCCAAACCTAAATTGTCCATAATAAATACTGAGAGATCCAGAGCATCGTTAGCGATTAATTTTGATGTTGAAGCCTTAAGGATGTCAAATTGTTTTTGGGCCCATTCAAAGTCGCCGGTAAAATAGGCCAGACGGGCGTTTTTATAACGCGCCTGTTCGCCGATTTCTTCTTCTTTAAATGCTTTGTCCACCTGGGAATAAAGTAAGGTGGATTCCCAACGCTCTCCTTTGATGAGGTAATAGTCCGCCAACTGGATTTTAGCATTACCTTGTACAAACCGGTTCAGTCCGGTATACTCCACTAATTCTTTTAAGTTTTTTATCGCCTTATCCAGGTTATTAATGTATAAAGCTTGCAGTTCAGCTAGATCCATGATGATCATGGCTGTATTTTTGTTACGGCCGATGAGGTCTAAAAACTCTTCGTACTCTTTTTCTACGGTTAAGAGGTCCTCCTTTGAGTATTGCGCTGTAGCGGACATAAGCCGACGGCGTTTTGCTTCGAGCGCTTTCCGTTTGGATTCAAAAAAGTAGGTTGATGCCGGTCCTTTATCGGTGAGGATGTATTCAAACGCTTTAATAGCGGTTTCATAATCACCAGCGTTATAGGCTATTTCACCCAGGTTATAAACCCGGGTAC
>JAYRWN010000464.1:0-2139 GCA_041917975.1 Saprospiraceae bacterium
GAAAATAACCAACGTCATATCATGAAGTTTTTGACCTGTTTGACCGCAGCCATAGCGTTGCAATTATTCTTTATTCAATGCCAACCCCAGCCGCATGCGGATGCTCCCTCAGCACCGAAAGCGATCATCGGCTATGTCGGCGGATATCGCGGGGCCATCGATGAGACCACCATCGACGCAGCCAAACTCACTCACATCAACTATGCCTTTGTGAATGTCCAGGATAGCCTGGCCGTACTGACCAACCTGTCCACCGACTCCACCAATTTCCGCAAATTAAACACCTTGAAGGCCATTAACCCGGAGCTGAAAATCCTGATCTCCCTGGGGGGCTGGAGTTGGAGCGAAAATTTTTCCGATGCCGTATTGACCCCCGGGTCGCGGGAAAAATTTGCCGCGTCCTGTGTGGATATTGTGCGCATTTACGATCTGGATGGTGTGGATATCGACTGGGAATATCCAGCGGTGCCGGGTGAAGAGGACAATGTGGTGCGCCCGGAAGACAAAGAGAACTTTATCCTGATGTTTAAGACTATTCGTGAGCAACTGGAGCGCCTGACGGCCACCACCGGCAAAAACTATTTGCTCACCACCGCCGTGCCCATCTTCCAGAAATTTCTGGATATGAATGACCTGGCTGCCGCCGCCCAATACCTCGACCTGGTGAACCTGATGACCTATGATTTTTTTGTCAATGGCGATACGGCCGGTCATCACACCAATCTGTATCCATCGGAAAACTATGACACAGAGGACTCAGCTCACAAAGGCGTACAGTCTTATATTGCAGCTGGCGTCCCGGTGGAAAAACTGGTCATCGGCATGGCTTTTTATGGCCGCAGTTGGTATATGCGTAGCGCCGACAACCGTGGCGTAAATCGCCCCGTCGATTCCCTGGCCCGCACCCAAGGTTATACCTATATCAAAGACAGTATCCTCACCCGCCCCGGCGTCGTGCGCTACTGGGATGAAAAAGCCCAGGCCGCCTATGCCTTTAACGAACAGAATAACCAGTTTTTTACCTTCGACGATGAAGAATCGGTCAAGGCCAAATGCACCTATGTGAAAGAAAAGGGACTCGCCGGCGTAATGTTCTGGGAGTACCACAGTGACCCAAAATTATATTTACTCAATGCTATTCATCAAAACATTCGTTAAGCATGCAACCATTTAATCAATTGCCCTCCGCGCGCGTCTACGCTGTGGATGTCCTGCGCGGACTGACCATCCTGCTCATGGTATTTGTCAACGAAGTGGCTGGGGTGCGCAACATTCCGGCAGCCATCCAGCATGTCAAACGCGGCGTAGATGGCATGACCATCGTGGACTGGGTGTTTGCCGGATTTTTATTCGTGGTGGGCATGTCGGTACCCTTAGCCCTGAACCAGCGCATCCTCAAAGGGGACACCTTTTGGCAACTTCAGAAACACATCGCGCTGCGCGTCATCGCCTTACTGGTGCTCGGTGTGCTGATGGTCAATGCGGAGAGCCATTACCAGGGCCAACCGCTGTTTATCCCCCTGGCTTTGTGGACGTTGCTCATTTACCCGTTTGCCATCCTGGTGTGGAACGTCTACAAATCGGAGGATCAGCGTAAAGTGCTGTTAATGAAAGGAATTGGTATTGCCGGTTTGCTTACCCTGGCTTTCATCTACCGTACCGGAGGTGAGGAGGCCGGAGGCTTTATCCGCCCGCGCTGGTGGGGTATCCTGGGCCTCATCGGTTGGGCTTACCTGGCCGGGTCCCTTATTTATCAATTGGTGCGCGGTAATAAATATGGCCTGTTTGGAGGCATCGCCGTGTGCACGGCCCTCTATGCCCTGAACAAGGCCGGGTTAGTCACCGAGGGAAGTACTGCCGCCTGGTGGCTGCGTACGTTGGCGTCGCATTCCACCTCCACCGCCTTGGTATTGAGCGGCATGTTGCTGACCATCCTGTTTTTTGATCAAACCCAGCCGGCGTCCTTAAAGCGCCGTGTCCTTGAAGTACTTATTTTCACCGCCATATTACTGGTGGCCGGGATGTTGCTACGACCGTATTATGCCTTAGCAAAATTAGGCGCCACACCCACCTGGGGCATGTATAGCGCTAGCTTCGCCATCATCGCTTTTTTAGTTATTTATTGGATCGTGGATGTGC
>JAYRWN010000465.1:0-3364 GCA_041917975.1 Saprospiraceae bacterium
GGGTTGCCCAAAGGTCAATAAATTATGATCCGGGTCGAGGATGGAAAATTCGTATTGACCCCAGGCTTTTAAGGCTAAGGGTCCTCCCGGGTGAATTTTTACTCCCCGGTCCAAAAATGATTGATGCAAAGCATGAATAGCACTAGTGCGGATGTAGACCTGGCCATAATTTTTACGTGGGTCCAATGTTTTAAATTCAAAAAAATGAATTTGTAGGTTATCGCGTTCAACCATCAAATAGTCAGCATAATCTCCACCCCAAATGGTGAAGCCAAGTTGTTCGGTATAAAATTTTTTAGTGATGGTTTTGTTTCGCATGGGTAGTTTAGGATGAATGGCGTTTAACATAATCCAATAATCTGGTTTACTTTTTATTTTAAGTTTATTTTTTGAATAGCAGGAATCATCAGCATTAAGAATAGGAAAGAAATGCTGTGAGCGCTGGCGGCATAAAAAAACAGTGAATTATAACTGCCGGTGGTTTCCAGCACCCAACCGATAATGTTGGCAAATACGAAGCCACCCAGAGCCCCGGCCATGCCTCCCATGCCTGTCACGGCGGCCACGGCCTGCTTTGGAAACATATCGGAAGCTAAAGTGAAGGTGTTGGACGACCAGGCCTGTTGAGCCGCCAGAGCCAGGCCTACCATCAGTACGGCTACCCATAATTGGGTGTAAAAAGCGCCAAAAAACATCGGCCAAACGGCTATGGCACAGATGAGGTAAGCCGTTTTGCGTGCCCGGTGCAGGGACAGGCCTCTGTTCATCAGACGGGTCGGTAACCAGCCACCCGCGATACTGCCGGCATCGGACATAAGATACACGGTCATCAAAGGTATACTAAGTTGGCCCAGAGGAATTCCATGGACTTTATCCAGGTATTTTGGCAACCAGTACAAATAAAAATACCACACCGGGTCCACCAGAAATTTCATTACTACGATCACCCACAGTTGGCGGTATTTAATCAGGTCTAACCATTTTATTTTAGCCGGAATTTCCTGATCGGCTTGGATGTAAGCTAGTTCTTCCGAGGAGATATTTTTATGTTGATCCGGCGGGCGATAATACCACCAGATAATCATACCGATGATTAAGCCCAATATCCCGGTGACTATGAATGCAGATTGCCACCCATAATTTAAAGCCAGGAATGGGACCAAAAGAGCAGCCACGATCACACCCATATTTGAGCCGGCATTGATAAATCCCGCCATGAAGGATCTCTCCTTGAGTGGAAACCATTCCGCAGTTGCTTTTATCGCTGCTGGAAAATTGCCCGCTTCCGTGATGCCCAACAAAGCCCGTGCTATGCCAAAGCCCAGGGCATTGCCCACTAGAGCATGCGCTGCACAAACTATACTCCACAGGATTACTGATAAAGCATACCCCAGGCGCGTGCCAATGCGGTCAATGATATTACCCACTACCGCCATACCCAACGCATAAGTCAGCTGAAAAGCGCTGACGATGTAACCATATTCTATTTCATTCCAACCAAACTGTCGTTGTAAATCACTGGCCAGAATGCCTAAAACCTGGCGATCTACCAAATTCATGGTGGTGGCGGCAAATATGAGCGCGCCAATGGTCCATCGCATCCTTCCGGGAGTTTTTGTTGCTGCCAATACCCTTACCTTGCTGAAGTAAAAAGTTAAAAGTACTTATTTAGTAAAAAATGGCCGTGACTATTTTAGGTGTAATCTATTTCTTTTATTACCTGACCTGAGCGTGTTTTATATCCTCACTCTTCATCAGCTTAGTTGAAATCAAAGATCACTCAATGATCGATTTGAAGGCCTCCAACTTAGGTACTTTGACCGTGTGTTGTTCACCCTGTTTATTTCAATTCCCACGAGCCGCAATGCAGGCCATTTTCTTCGATAAATATTTTATCACCACTGCGCCAAATGCGATAACCGCGGTAATAACGGTTATATACAAACCAGGTTGTACCATCAGTAGTTACAGTAATTTTATCCTCCCAGCCATTATTAATATCTATACCCCCAGATTCCCGGGATATTTGCAGCCGATCCCAGGTTAAATGATCCGGACTTACGGTGATCTTATCCTTATCTAATAGACCTTGATAATGAAAATCCTGCCCTTGCCAGGCTAATTCTTCTTTGTTTAACAATTGATAATAGGTCAAACCCATCGGGCTTACTGCTAAACGTCGCTGACTGTGCGGACGCTCAAAATTAATCAAACCGGGTCGTACCCATACTTCATCTTTGCCACCCAGAAAACCATTGGACTGGCGATAAAAATAATCCCCCCGGCGCACATAATCCACTTTTCGTCCAGATCGCGGTCCCCGATAAACCAAGGTTAAATCTTGATAGGCTCTACGGTATAATTCTTCTACTAACAAACTTACATTTTTATGAGCGTCAACAAATAGACCACCCCCTAAATGGATGCCTAATGGTGAATAAGCCGTAGGTTCTGTGGAAGTATTGCCATTGTTGTCCGTGGATGTGGACGTCTGACGAAACAGGTCTATGCGCATAAAATAGGGTTCTGCTCTCAGTTCAGGAACAAACGTCACCGGAGAATGTGCAGATTGCTCTTGAATTTCATCCAAATACACCGGACTACACACCAACCATCCGCTAATCAGTAAGAAGTATAACATTCTGGTCATAAGTTAACCTGTTTGGTGATCTCTTAAAATTAACTGTAAGTGTCTTATGAAAACTTTAAAGCGGTTTTAAAGATTAGTTAATCCCTCTGAAATTAATAATTTGCGCCTATGTCTAGAACTGCATTATTAAGTGTTATCTGCACGATGCTCCTTTTTCATTGTGTCCGCAAGAGTGATGCACCGGGACGGATGAAGATGGATATACATAAACTTTCACCGGATTCGTTATACATATTGATAGAAACGGGAGCAGGAGAAGTACCTGCTAAGATTTGGGACATTCAGGAGCAGATGTTAGTCGCCGATACCGCCGGCAGACCGTGGGATTTCTTGCCCGCTATAGCTAACCATGGTAGATTAATAACCGGGCAAAACATCACCTCCTGGCCAGTCTTGTTACTAACGCATCGACTACCTCCTGGCCATATAGTGGCCTGTAAACCCATTGCGGTGATGTCACTGGATAAAGATGACCGGCGGTGGTATTACGTCATCGCCTTGCCTTCTGACACTACCTTACCGGCCATCCGTCCGGTTTCTTACATGGATTTTATGACCAGATACGACGGAGTGCGTCATTTATTGGAGAACTGGATGATTCATTATCAGGGATTGGGCGCCGTCCAACGGGTGCAGTGGCATGCCGAGCTTTATCTCCAGGAATTAATCGATTCTACAGATGCCAATTTTAAAGAATAATTTAAACTTCCCAAC
>JAYRWN010000466.1:0-2255 GCA_041917975.1 Saprospiraceae bacterium
ACCTGGAAATTTGGCTAATATTGCGCACAAAATCAATCAAGATATACTCAACTTTATGAAAGCATTTCGATTATTGGGTCTAATGACCGGGTTTTTAATATCCCTGACCCTGACTGCACAAGGTGATGATCCCATATTATTTTCCGTACAAGGGAAGCCCATCCACGTGTCGGAATTTAAATACATCTACACCAAAAATAATGGCGATAAGGCGGATTATTCGCGTGCCTCACTGGAAGAATACCTAAATCTGTACATCAAATTTAAGTTAAAAGTACAGAAAGCTTTAGATATGGGTCTGGACACGGTAAAAACGCTGCAAGAGGAACTGGAAACCTACCGCAAACAGCTCTCCAACTCTTTTTTATCAGACCATGAGGTGGTAGATCAGTTGGTCATAGAAGCTTATGAGCGGATGAAGACTGATCGCCGGGTGGCTCATATCCTGGTTTCCGTGACTCCTCCGGGCAGCCCAAAAGATACTTTAGCGGCGTATAATGAAGCCATAAAACTCAGCCAACAAATTAAATCCGGAGATAATTTTGAACAACTTGCCCGCCAGTATTCTGATGATAGAAATACGTCAGCCCAAGGGGGTGAAATCGGTTACCTTCAAGCCATGCTACCCAGCGGTTATTATAGCATGGAGACGGCCATATACACGTTACAAAAAGGACAGGTGAGTGAGCCGGTGCGCTCTCCACTTGGCTACCATATCATCAAATTGTTGGATGTAAGGCCTGCTCGTGGAGAAATGGAAGCTGCCCACCTCTTGATTCGCAAATCCACCGATCAGAATAAAAACGCTCAGGCTAAGCGCCTGGCGGACAGTCTTTTTCAAGTACTACAAAAAGGGGTCAATTTTGAAGGGTTGGCCGCTCAATATTCCGAAGATCGTCAAACCGCTCCGCGGGGGGGTAATATCGGGGTCATCAGCATTAACCAATACGATATAGAGTTTGAAAACGCCATGTTTGCCCTAACCGCTGATGGTCAAATTACTAAACCGGTAGAAACATCAATAGGTTGGCATATCATAAAACGTTTACGTAAAATGGACATTCAGCCTTTTGAGCAAATGAAAAACGTGATCAAGGCTCGCATAGAACAGGATAGCCGGGTAGAACAAGCCAAGGGTTTGGTTATAGACCGTATCCTGGCTGAGGCAAATTTTACGGAACATCAAGAGAATTATCAATATTATCAGTCTTTATTGGACAGCAGTTTTCTGACCTACCGTTGGCGCACCCCCGGATCTCTCAGAGATCGCCCCTTGTTTAGCTTTGGAACAGATAATACCTTCAGCACCAGCCAGTTCTCGGCATATTTATTCAAAAACACACGGGAAAGAGTTCGTTTGGCTGCCAGCCAAACAGTAGAGGGTTTGCTCAAAACCATGTACCATAATTTTGTTCGGGAGAGCGCTTTGCAATACGAAGAAAAGAACCTGAAAAACAAATACCCGGAGTTTCGCAATCTGATGCGCGAGTACGAAGAAGGCATTATGTTATTTGAAGCAACCAAACTGGAAGTGTGGGATAAGGCCACTTTCGATACTACAGGCCTAGCCATGTATTATGATAAAAATAAAACTAAGTTTATGTGGGGCCCCCGAGCCGATTTATATACCGTCGTAATCCAGGATAAAGACCCTAAAGTGACCAAAAAAATTATATCGACGCTGGCTAAAAAGTCGGTGGAAGACGTAGCTAAAACCTATAATCAAACCGGCGAGGTGGTAACCTACACCAGTGTTAAATATGAACAAGGTGTTAAGGAATTAGAAGGGCTTGCCTGGAAAAAAAGAGTCACCAGTGTTCCCGATAAAAATGCCGAACAAAAGACCGTTACTCTTAAACTTCTGGATAATCTTTCAGGTCCCACTCCAAAAACTCTGGATGAGGCCCGGGGCTATGTCATCGCCGACTACCAGGATCATCTGGAAAAACAATGGGTCAATAGCCTTCAGCAAAAATATAAAGTAGAGGTCGACAAGGGAGTTTTTGAATCCTTAATCCGCCTATAACCACTTTTAATGGGTTTGCGCGCAATAAGTTGGTGTGTAGTGTTGTGTCTGTTGTGGTTATCGGCATGTAAACCGGTTATAGAACTTCCGGCAGAGGATCCCGTTATGGCTTCCGTACATGATAAGGTCTTACATTGGTCGGATGTGGCTCATCTTGTTCCAACTCAGCTCGAGCCAGCCGACAGCCTCCGGCGTCTTAATGCCATCATAACTCATTGGATTAAAAAAA
>JAYRWN010000467.1:0-11880 GCA_041917975.1 Saprospiraceae bacterium
AACCAGTGAACAATTAAGCTGTACATTAAAACAATTGGAACAACTCCAGGAGATACCGCTTTTCCCTGATTGCCAGATGGTGGCATTATAGGCCCCAGTATCGGCATTAGTTGGGATACTCAAGGTCCCATTAAAGATAGTCGCATCGGCAGCTAAACCGTTGATATCTATTTGAGCAGTATCCTTACTGATGCGGGCCAAGGTGGTGGTGTTAACAATAAACGCCGTGTTAACGCCTGAGATGGTGACTGTAAATGTTGTACCCCGTTTGCCACTATTAGGGGATAAAGTTATAGGATCTTGACCTGTTAAGGAAACTCCAAAACTTAAGAATAACAAAAATAGAAAGCAGAATCTCATGGCTTAGATGTTTTATGCTCACAAATATAAGCACTTAAACATGAAAAAAACCATTCATATAAAATCTTAACATCACCTGTTATGGTAACAAAACCACTTTCTTTGAGCCGGACCTATTCCCATCCCGGATCGTCAGCACATAAACTCCCCGTGGCAGGAGGGGTGAAATGTTTAAGCACATGACCCCATTTTGGTCTGATACAAGTTGGTCGTTCCACCATTGGCGCCCGGTTACATCCGCTAAACTGATCGTATAATGATGGCTACCAGTTATTGCATCGGTCTCTAAACGCAGGAGGATAAAGCGTGTTGCCGGATTCGGAGTAATCGTAAATAATAATGTCGAAGCCGTCAACACAGAAGTTTCTTTTTCAATAATAATTAGAAAAGTTTGTGGGATGACCCACCCCCCTTGACCATCCTCGGCCAGGAAGTCAAATTGGTCAGGTACCGTATCTAACTGAAACGGCCGGTAAGTCACACGTGCGGCATCTATATCCGCTTGACTAAATTGGCCACCAGCTTGTAATAACCGCCCTTGAAAGATTAATTCACCTTTGAGTGGAGCCGAAAGGAGGGTATAAATCAATTGCTCTGGTTTGGTATCAGGATCGGTAAGATGGAGAACATCTGCCGTCAAGGAAGTCTGGCTATTTACCCTGGCTACCAGTGGTAAATTTTTATCCAAAACGGGAGCATTAGTTGCGGCTTGGGTACACAATTCCAGAGACCAGGCCTGAATGGTGCCGGCATTACTGGACTTATCAGTTATGCGCAAAGCCCATCGGCCTTTGGACGGCTGACCATTCAATTTGGAGAGAGGTTGATCCGGTTTATAAATTTTTTGGTCAGTCAAGGGGCACTTGGACAAAACCTGCGCCTGATCATCGAAGCCCAGATGATAATTGCTTAGGTTGGTGCATTTTTCTTTTAATAATATGGTCTGACTATCCAAAGGCGTGCGCAAAGCGATCGTAACATTGCCCATAAACTCGTGAAAGCCATGCACTTTTGGCAAATTTACCTCCGACACCATATAATTATCCTCGATCAGTATACCCGATTCAAAAGGAGGAACCCCGAATGCCGGAGTATCCGTGGCCGTAAAAGTTTTACAATTTTTTAATTCTGTTTGAAAGACCTTTATGGGAGACCATGATCCACTCCGGCAATCATTGAGAGCCTTCACTCGCCAATAGTAAATGGTTTTGGCTTCCAAAGGAGCGCTATTGTTGAACACAGGATTGGTCACTGTTGTATCCAACACCAGGATTGCAAAGGAAGGATTTCGACTGATTTGTATTTGATACCTGGTGGCATCTGGCAAAGCGGCCCACTCAAAAGATAAAAATGAAAAAAGTCCACGGGCACCTGAAGGAGGCGTGCTGGTGATCAATGGACTTAAAACAGATGAGGTTGTTTTGATGGGTAAATCAAAATATAAAGTATCCACCAGGTTAATCACCCGCAGTTTAGCATTAATGAATTGGCTAGTCAATGTTTGGTCTACTCTGACCGTCAGGGGAATGTGATCAGTAGCTACCGGACCAATGATCAACTCAACACCTGGAGGCGATTCGAGCAGTTCCACTCTAAGTTCTTCCGGTTTTATCCCAATAAATAATAATTTGATGGTGGAATCACCAGGAGTACAGAGGGTCAGGGAGTTTGGTATTAAAGCCAATGAAGTCGCTGTGGAAACAGGAAGAATCACCCCATTGCGATCACTAAGATCAAAAAAAACGTTACCGGCCGCTTCGACGATAACCCGCGCAACTTGAGAAATGATGTTAGGGATAAATACGTATTCAGAACCATCGTTGGCCGTATTCCAAGCCAGGGTATCCGTCCAGGTAAATCCACCATCTACAGACAAATAAATGTTTACCAGCTGACACTGCACCAAGCGATTATCCGTGTTGGCCACAGCCCACCGGATAAGCTGATAACTTCCACCATAAAGCGTATCCCGGTTGTCGGGAAAAAGCACCTTAAAAGGGCCGGAAGTAGTATCTACCTTAAAATTAATTTCATCCCAGGCAAAACTGCCTCCCTGGGGATGATTATCTCGGACGGTAAAACGAAAACCCAGATTGCGGGCATAAGCAGGTAAAACTTCAGTGTTCCGGATGCGGTTGGTTAATAAATCCGTAGTGTTTGGGAGGATTCGGATCGGTTGTAAAGAAGGTGGCAATGAGCGAAAACTAGGCGCATCACCTATCGGAGAGCCTAAAGTACTTGGTGGGCCAAGGTTATATTGTTCCCAGCAATACGTCAAGGAGTCGCCATCCGCATCAACACCTTGCCCTTCCAGTTTTATTGGCGTGCCGCGAGGGATGTGCGTGGATCTTTTATTCGGGATGACCGCCATGGGCATGATACTGTTGAGTGGGGTAATATCGGCACACCGGCTGCCGGCACTTATTTTAAAATTGTTAATCTGTTGCAGGGACGCATGATGAAAATAGGGGTCATTGCGGTCCTGGACATAATTAGGTCCACAGTCACTCGCACCGGCATAACACATGATGGTACTTCCGCTGCCCGGTTCAAAAGCAGTTCCTGAGCTCTCATTTTCGCCATCGCATAAATTAAAGGTATGCGACGCGCCAAACTGATGACCTAATTCATGGGCAACGATCAAATAGAACAAGGAGCCATTATAAATGCCAAAAGTACTGGAAGCTCCACTGGATTTATTAGCGCCACATACCGCTCCCAAAAAAGCTTGCCCTCCGGCATTGGTTCCAAATACGTGGCCAACATCAAATTGACTAAAAGGGATACGGGACTGGGTGGCAGTAATATTTTCTTCCAACAAGGCGCTGGTATTACCATTGGTATAGGGATCCGTTGCACCGTCTTTAAAAAATAAAGTGTCCGTGTTTTCAGCCAGCACCAGTTTAATAGCCAGATCACGAGTCATCACTGCGTTGACTTGGGCAATGACTTTAACCACATTTTCCATCACCAGTTCATCTGAGTTCCCATTAGCCCGGTAATATTCTCCGGTTGTAGCGACTGCTATAACATATTGATAGTGGTTTACTTTATTCTCCCGTAATTGCAAGGGCTGTCTTAAATCGGCCCATGATAAGGCCTCATCCCCTTTATTCCGGCAGGAATAAAAAGAGGTGTCTGCAGAGGCCCAGGCGGACAACTGCGCCAAGCGGTGAAGCCCGTGCTTATCCGGCTCCAACAACCAATGACCTTCAGCATGCGCGTACAAAGCAAATATCCCTGAAGGTCCGGAAACCAAACTGATGTTAAAATTATCCAACTGGGTCTGCCAGGTACGAATGCCCGGGTATTTATTTTGCAGGCCTGGTGGAATGAGATGATCGGGGCGCAGTGTTACAGTTTGCCACCCTCTCCCGGGTATGGGCAACTCAACACTTTTTGCCATTCCTGAAGATAATGTGGCCGATAAATTTTCCTCCAGCTGCCAGTAATTTCTTTGATCCTGGGGTAATAAGGGATTTTCCTGACTAAAAATAGTCATAAAAGCTCCCAGAGTACATATTATAATTGCCCAGATCCGATACGCAGCCATAACCAACAAAATAAAATAAGTTCAGGGAATCAAAACGGGAACAACCGGGCAGATGTTACTTTTTGTCAAACTTATCCGTCAGCTCAGTTTAAAAGCTGACTTTATTTGTTCCACCAAGTCCAGTTTTTCCCAGGTGAACGTTTCCACGTCTTTGGTAACAGTTTTACCATTCAATCCGATGGTAACTGTTTTTTTACCAACTTCCCGACCCATATGACCATAAGCAGCTGTTTCCGCAAAAATTGGATTGCGTAACCCATACCTTTTTATGATCGCAGCTGGACGTAAATCCAACAATTTCGACAATTTGCGTGCTATTTCTCCATCCGTCAGTTTTACTTTCGCCGTGCCATGGGTATTCACAAATAATCCAACCGGTTCAGCCACACCGATGGCATACGCTACTTGCACCAGGCACTGATCTGCCAACCCTGCAGCGACCATATTTTTTGCCAAGTGTCGCATGGCATAAGCCGCTGAACGGTCTACTTTGCTGGAGTCTTTCCCGGAAAAAGCACCACCACCATGCGCGCCTTTGCCACCATACGTGTCTACAATTATTTTCCTGCCGGTCAGCCCAGTGTCACCATGAGGCCCACCGATCACAAATTTGCCGGTAGGGTTGACGAACAATTTGTATTTTGAAACAAAGAGCTTTTTATTACGTGCCGATAATTTCCTGATCACCCGGGGTAAAAGAATAGTTTCTACATCCTGACGGATAGTTTTGAGCATTTTTTTCTCCTGATCAAAATCATCATGTTGCGTCGATAGTACAATGGTATCCACCCGCAGTGGTACATGATCATCGGTATATTCGATGGTTACTTGTGATTTGGCATCAGGGCGAAGGTACTTCATTTGTTTGCCTTGTTTTCGTATGGCCGCTAATTCTATAAGAATACGATGCGATAACTCCAGAGGCAGGGGCATATAGTTTTGCGTCTCGTTCGTAGCATAACCGAACATCATACCCTGGTCACCGGCACCCATATTCATTTCATCTTTGCCAACATCCACACCCATGGCAATGTCGGGTGACTGCTCATGAATGGTAGAAATGACCCCACAGGCTTCGGCATCAAATTGGTACTCGGACTTTGTATAACCGATCCGCTTGATGGTATTGCGCACCACATTCTGAATATCTACGTAAGCTTTAGAGCGCACTTCTCCGGATACAACGGCCAGTCCGGTAGTTACCAGCGTCTCACAGGCTACTTTTGAATCCGGGTCCTGGCTTAAAAAAGCATCCAGAATAGAATCAGATATCTGATCGGCTATTTTATCCGGATGTCCTTCGGACACCGATTCGGAAGTAAATAAATAAGACATACAATCGATTTAAATGATGTGTGGATTTAATCTGACGGCACAAAAATAACATAGTTTGCTAATTCCCGACTCATGGATAAAATTTTAACCCTTTTAATAATCGGGGTTAAATGATACCTTCATCATAACAAACAATGTATATTAATGAATCAAAAAACCAATGTAATTCTCTTCTTGGTTTTCTACTTGTTCAGCAGCTGTGCTATGGTCAAAGACCTGCCCCAATATCATTTTGCCGATGGGCTCTATCGCACCAGCTCTTTGGGCGCTAAAAAAGAACTTGTTTATGTGGATAATGCTGAAGACACCATATTAATTTACCCAGCCATCAAAACCGAAGGAAAATATTATCCTGACCTGGAGTCCGGTTTGGTACTGGTATTCCCACAACAGGAGGTTGGCTCCCCGGTGGCCCGCTATCGTTTTCATTACCCTAGTTTGGACCTGGATGTATTCACCATTCCCGTTATTTACCGCTCGGCGGTAGCCGCCGTGCCACATCAATTGAGCAGCAATTTGAATGGTCAGGTGTTTTTTGGTTATCGCCTGGATCGCTACGTCATGCATTACGACCCCGACCCAATGCAATTCATGAAGCGGTCTGTTACCCATTATGGCACTTCGGTAGGCCTGTTTACCGGTATAGGTTCTACGGTTATGAACTCAACGGTGACCGGAGACCGTATCATCGAAGAATATGACGGCATGATCTGGTCTAAAGGTTTGGCTGCCATCGTAGGCATTGAAAGTTATTCGGTGGGTTTAGCCGTAGGATTCGACCACTTGCTGGATCGGAACCGCCGTTTATGGCTCTTTCAGGGCAAGCCGTGGCTGGGTCTGACGTTGGGCTTAAGTATCAATTAAAGCGTCTAGCGGATTGTGCTAACCTATATGAATCTCGATCTTTGGGTCCGCTGAGCAAAATAGCATGCTACGTTCAAGTTCCACCTCACTTAGTGTCAACAGACTTAATATGAATACGCTCCACTTGGACAGGGCAGGCAATCCCGCCTTGAATTCTTAATGCTAATATAAGAAGATCAATATATGAGTACACTTGAGTTTGAATAGCTGACTATCTGAATACGCGTCAGATTATGCACTTTCTACTAAACATGAATGCTGATCTGCGTAATCATAAATATCTTTAAGTATATCGTACATTCCGACTTCAGCACACGGACTAACTATTTGTGTATCAACAATTTGATTGTATTCGTTTAGGAAATGGATGTCAATTGACTTATTTAGACTTTTTGAAGCCGAAATTATTAAAGAATTGGCCTTATATTTTGTAAAACAACATTGTTGACCGTCATACCTTTCCCACCGAAGCCTACCTTCTTTTGACTGCTTTAACATATCCCTGGCCGTATCCAATGTTAGTTTCATTTTACTCTATTTTGATTTGTGAAAGGCTTAATTTTTTGCAAGTAGGTTTTAATTTCACTTAGATCTTTGTAGAATTTAACATGGTTAATTTCCACACTTTCTTTTAATAAATCAACGTGCCACCCCGAAAGTTTCCGAATTTCACTTTCAATTTTACCACTTATTTCACCATCTTCTTCAAAACTACAGCACTTTTGACAATCAATCAAATCTTTATTCAATCTATTTAAAAGCACTCGCTTTTCATGCCTCCCACTGTCTTTAATTTGCTCCAGGTCCTCTATATCCCTTATTGCAGAGTCAATGGATGAAATAAAACCAGATTGATGACTTTCTTTAAGCTGGTTTTTAATCTCAATTTGAAAAAAAATAGTTAGGCATAGTGCTAATAAGGTAAAATAGGTGCCAATTAGAGAAATCTTATCATTGTCAATTTCTAAGATTTTAAAATTTAAGCAAAGTGTAACAGTTGTTAGAACAAAAAAGACTATAAAAAAAATAACCTTTCTTTGTTTGGCAAAGAACTCCATCATGTGCTTAATTCCGTGGGCCCACCTGGGTTCGAACCAGGGACCTCCTGATTATGAGTCAGATGCTCTAACCGACTGAGCTATGGGCCCTTCCCAAGTCCGTAAAGACTGGAAATTAATTTTAAGGAAGCGGGGTCAAATATACATATTCTCAGTTATCTCTGCAACGGAATAACCGCAAAGTCATGAATAATTCTTAGAAATCAGCATTACCCGGATAACGCGGGAATGCGATCACATCCCGGATGTTGCCCATACCAGTCACAAACTGCACCAGCCGCTCAAATCCAAGGCCGAAACCCGCGTGAGGGCAAGACCCAAAACGCCGGATGTCCAGGTACCAATACAGTTCCTTTTCGGGAATATGCATCTCCTTCATTTTGGCTAACAGGACCTCCAGGCGTTCCTCACGCTGCGAGCCACCAACAATTTCCCCAATACCAGGAAACAAGATATCCATGGCGCGCACCGTCAGATTATCTTCGTTGACGCGCATGTAAAAGGCCTTAATGGCTTTAGGATAATCCGTTAATATGACCGGCTTTTTAAAATGTTTTTCCACCAGGTAACGCTCATGCTCCGATTGCAGGTCGGCCCCCCAGGCATCAATCGGATAAGTAAATTTTTTCTTTTTGTTGGGGGGCGAGTTTTTTAAGATGTCTATCGCCTCTGTATAGGTAAGCCGTTCAAATTTATTCTCCACCACGAACTTCAGCTTATTGATCAGGTCCAGGTCCGAGCGCTGATCCTGGGGCTTTTGTTTTTCTTCTTCCAGCAAACGCTCTTTGAGAAAGTCCAGGTCCTCTGTGCAGTGCTCCAAAGCATAACCGATCACATACTGGAGCATATCCTCTGCCAAATTCATATTATCATTTAAATCTGCGAAGGCTACTTCCGGTTCAATCATCCAGAATTCGGCCAAATGCCGGGAGGTGTTACTGTTCTCGGCCCGGAAAGTAGGTCCGAAAGTATAAACCTCTCCAAAGGCTAATGCACCCAGTTCTGCTTCCAGTTGTCCGGACACGGTGAGATTAGTTTCGCGGCCGAAAAAGTCCTGACTATAATCGATACCGCCATCCTCTTTTAGCGGGGGTTTTTTGCCATCCAGGGTAGTCACCCGAAACATTTCACCGGCTCCTTCGGCATCGGAGGCCGTAATGATAGGGGTATGCATATATACAAAACCCCGGTCATTAAAAAATTTATGAATAGCAAAGGCCAAAGTATGTCTGACCCGAAAGATTGCCCCAAACGTATTGGTTTTAAAACGCAGATGTGCAATTTCCCGCAAAAACTCCAGACTGTGTTTTTTGGGTTGAAGAGGAAATTTTTCGGCGTCCGCATCGCCGTAGATCACTAATTCCCGGCATTGCATTTCCACCTGCTGACCCTTGCCTTGCGAAGCAACTAACGTTCCAAAAACTCCGATGGCTGCACCGGTGGTAATGCGCTTGAGCACTTCGCCGTCCATCGTGTTGAAATCCACCACGACCTGCAGGTTTTGAATGGTCGATCCGTCATTCAGAGCGATAAACTGATTGTTGCGAAAAGTACGCACCCAACCTTTCACCCATACCGTATCCCCAAAGGCAGGCTGTGCCAGAATTTGTTTAATTTTTACCCTGGACATGACTAGTCTGTTTTAATTAGGGGGCGAAAATACAAAAACTCTTCAACCTAGAGTGTCCTCCTTGAAGAGCACACTTAATCAATACCTTCCGAAGATGAAGCGCTGGTATCCTGATCATCCAGGTTATATGCAATAAGCCGATCCAAATCCTCCAGTACTTTTTGTGCCCACAGGGCAGCACAGCGGTGATCATTCAGGTGCCGCAATGGCCATTCCTGACCATGATCAGAAGAATTAGACTGATCAGCGGAGGGCATAACTGGTTTTGGGTCAATAGGCTCATCCATTTGCATTAATTTTTGTGATGATTTGGTCATTGACCAGGGAGCATGTAGCGGGCGATGATTTTCTGTAATAGGTCCGCGCGATTTTCAGCATCCATCTTGGCCAGAATATTTTTGATATGAAATTTTAAGGTATTGTTGCTGATGGCCAGGTTTTCACAGATGTGGTCATAATCCTGCCCCCGTACAATAGCCATGGTAATGCTGAATTCCTGGTCGGTTAATGGCGCTGCGGCCAGAGCATTAAGTTTATCTTTGGTTAAAGCCATCGCCTCCATTTCATGGGAAAATTTAAACCACGCCACTTCGATAGCCGTAAGCAAATCCCTTTCGTCAAAAGGTTTTACGATATACCCATACGGCATGGTCCGTTTGGCTCGTTCCAGGGTGGACCGGTCAGCTAGAGAAGTTAGATAAATAAAGGGTATTTTTTTCTTTTTTCTAATCGTTTCTGCCACGGTTATTCCGTCTTGCGATCCCTTGATATGAATATCGCATAACACCACATCCGGGGTATGAAAGCTCAGGTAATCCATGGCTTTTTCGCTGTGATTAATAACACCGGCTACCTGGTAATCCATAGAGTGAAGCATATCGCGGATATCTTCCGCGATTATGGCTTCATCTTCGATAATCAGTATATTTAAATTCTTCACCGGCGTATGAACTTTTAAACGCTAAGTAATGCGTATCAAATTAAAATACACAACAATAACAACGGTTATGTTTTCTTAAAAGTATAAATTGAGTTACACCCGTTACTGGTACCGGACAACCAATCGTATTCGTTTTTTACGGCTGTTTGAGTGATTGTAAAACAGGAATTGGAAGGTGTGCACATGGTTAAAGTATTACCGGATACCGTATAAGTACCTATATCTGTAGCGGTCTTCGTATTGGATACTCCATTTGTGATGGTTTTGGTCACCGCAGATAAGGTATAGGACTTGTCTTCTTTTAAAATTAAGGTTAGCGTCAGGCAAGTCTGACCGCCGGTGGAAGGTACGCAGATATCATTAGCTGCACTAGCGCTATAATTTTTATTGGACGCAACGTTTGTGCATTCGGAGCGGAAGGAAACAGCCAAATAAGACCCGGTAAAATCTGGTGCCTTTTCTTCTTTCTGGCAAGCCCATAATAAAGTGATCAGGATGATCCAAAGGCCATAGTGTTGCATACTTCTTGTTTTCATCGGAATAAATTTAAGAATAAAATAATTCGACAAAAATACCCATAGCCTAAGGGGAGGGCCCCACCCCTGAGGGTAGGTAACCAAAAAATCTCAAATATTAGTTAGCTAAGCCACCTTTTGATAATCCCGGATGATCATTTTTACAGTAGTGCCGGCACCAGAAGAAATATCCAATTCGGCATTAAGTTGGGATTTAAAGGCGTGGATTAACCTGTATCCAAAAGATTTTCCCAGATTTTGTTGGTGTTGTGCATCCATACCAACCCCGTCATCTGTGACGGTTAATAAAAGAGCGCCGCCATCTTCTTTTAGTTTTACCTTGATCTGCCCAGGTTGTTCCTGAGGGAAAGCGTACTTTAAACAATTGCTAATTAACTCATTGAGGATTAAACCGATGGGAATCATCGTATCTACATCTAAATTTAAGGCGTCGATATCGGTTACTAATTTGATGCGTTGTGGTGAGATATTATAGGATTGAAATAAATTTTTAATCAGGGTTCCAAAATACTTCTGCGTTTCTACTCCGGTAAGATTTTTTTCCTGGTATAAATTCTGATGAATTAAGGCCATTGATTTTACGCGGTTCTGGCCTTCCTTTAGTGCCGAGGATGCCTGGGCATCCGTGACATGCCGCGCTTGTAAATTAAGTAAGGAAGAAATAAATTGTAAATTATTTTTTACCCGGTGGTGTATTTCGCGGATTAATATTTCTTTTTCTTGCAGTGACTTCTGAATTTGTACATTTTGTAATTTGGTCTTTTGCCACAGACGATAGCTGATTATTGCCAAACCTCCTAAAATAAGTATCCCAAACCCAAATAAAATATTTCTGTTTTGTGCCGCCTTTAGTTTTACTCTATTCAATTCACTGGAGGTATTTAATAATTGAATTTCCTGCACTTGTTGATCACTTTTATATTGTGCAGCTAAAGTGTTTACTTGTTGCGTAATTTGTTCATTTAGCAAACTGTCTTTACTGCTGCTGTATTTTTCCAGCCATCGGAGTGCCTCTGTTGTTTGTCCTAAGGTGAGATGGGCCTCATAAAGACTATAATAACTTTTATTTAAATTTTTTAGTGATAAGTCGGCTTGCGGATTGACCAGTTCAGCTTCCAATAAAGTCATCCCAGGTTTGGTTTTTCCCTGCGCCAAATACACATTCGCCAGGAGGATATTTAAAGATGATTCTACCTCCGGCAATGGTACTTTTTTAATCAGGGCCAACCCGCTGTCAGCATATAATTTAGCCACGTTCAACTGATTTTGCAATAAATGCAGTGTACCTAAATTATGATAATCATAAAGCAATCCCTCCTGATCTCCCAGAGCATGATTGATCTTCAAAGAATTTTGGTAATAAATATACGCTGAGTCATAGCGGGCCATTTTTTGAAACACCAGGCCAAGGTTTGATAGAGCTATAGATGTTTCTACAGAATCCTGAACAATTTTTGCCAGATGCAAGGAATGATGATGATATCGTATCGCTTCTTCCCAACGCAATATTTCGGACAATAAATAGCCCAATTTACTGTTGGCCGTAATAAGATTGGCGGTATCATTTAATTGTGAAAACAATTTTAAAGCCTCGGTAACTTCGT
>JAYRWN010000468.1:0-3525 GCA_041917975.1 Saprospiraceae bacterium
GATTTTTCCCGGATTCTCCGAGCGACTGATGTGGCCGAACCAATGGATGTTAATTTGATCAGGACTGGTCCAGGAGGTAATAATTAACAAAAAACAACAAAAAGAGGATAAAAATAAAATTGACTTTTTCATTACGTTCAGAATTTAATTGATTAATAAAATGGACTGAACGCAATTCGGAGAAATGCCTGTATTATCTATATTATATAGCTATAGCCGTTTATGAACAATTAATTATTTGCTAAAAATATTTTAGATAAATTAAAAAATAATAATCTAAGGAGGAGTAATCATTTATGAGCAATAAATAGTTTTTGTGTTTTGGTCATCAATGGTATTAGAATTAACTTTTGTGTTATAAGAGTCAAAGCGTCAGCAATGAATGTACCTTAACCAGCTATTCTTGTTTGACTGCGAGGAAACTTATAAATACCAAGGCCAATTGAATGGACCAACCTGTTTACTATTAATTTAGCTAAAAATGGTGGGTGCCAGGTTAATTTACACCTTGCCCAAATTCAACAGCCAGTTAGTTTGTTGCGTTTTCAGAAACACCAGTTACCGTTAAACCAAACTTTAGCGTTGTTTGGCCAACTGGATGTATTTTTCAGCGTCCTGGTACCAGACTTCCTGATGCTTGTCCGGAGGAATGGACAGCATACTTTTTTCAGCCTGCTTAAATTTATGTGCGCCTAATAAAGCAAACAATTGGTATTTGCCATATTCAGGGTCTTGTACAGTTAAGCCGGCGCGTCGAAAATGTCTGAGCGCCAAGGAATAGTTGCGTTGGATGTAAGCCACCAGACCTTTACTGAGTGAGGAATTATCAAAAGCGGCCTGATCAGACCTGGAGGAACGGACTTGCCCGGCAGATACATCGATGGGTTCGAATAATTGGTCGAATGTCCGATAGTTTCGTTCATTCAGTACATTAACCAGTAGAACGATGCCTATCACAGCAGCAGCCAGGGCCCATGGCCAGTGCTTTAGTTTTGTGGGAGAGGCCGGTACTTTTACCGGAGGCAATTGGTTTTCCAGCGACTGCAAGTGTTGTAATTGCGCTTGCATGGCGTGGTAACGCACACCCTGCTCTACCGGTTTTTCCTCCTCCGCCGGCAGGTCAGAGTTCTCCAACTTACGTTCATCAGGTAATGATTCTGATGAGGAGAGGTAACCCTCCTGGCCGGAATTTTTTATTATTTTTTCGGTTTTTACCGGAGGCAAAGTTTTTTCCAGTTCCTGCAAGTGGTTTTTGAGGTTAATTAAGGTATTGTAGCGCAAACCATGCAGTTTAGCCAATTGCCATTGGTAAGCCTCCTGCCATTGTACATCGGTTAATAGCTGGACTTCCACATCCTGCATTTCTTCAGCAGACAATTGCCGGAGGATATATTTTTCCAGCAATTCTTCGAGGTTATGGTTATTCTTCTTCATCGTATTGTTCGTTAATTTGATGGCACAAAGCTTGCAGCCGCTTCATACACTTGTATTTCATGTTCTTAATAGTTTCTTCATTTTTGTATCCCAAGTCCCTGCTCATTTCTTCCATCCGTTTATGATAATAATAATACTCCACCAGGATTTTTCGGCATGGATCACCCATCTTCTCCAACGCCCGATGCACTATGGTGAGGCGTCGACTGAAATCTTTCCGGGAGACTACATTTTCTCCTTCCAACAGGTGGAGAAGCAGAAAATGTTCCAGCTTCTTTTTCCTGACCTCCAGACGTAACCATTCGTGGGCTTTATTCTGACCGATGCGAAAGAGGTAACTGCGCAGCGATCCGGTTATTTCCACCAGTTTTCCTTGCACCACGTTATCGTACAAAATAATCACCGCCCCTTGAAACCAATCTAAGGCTTCTTCCGGGTCACAATGGTAATTTTGTACGGCCCACACCACGAACGGCTCGCGATAGTCTATGTAAAGTGTATTTAATGCTAAAAGGTCACCCTTCCTGATTAGATCGATCAGAATGTTGTCATCTTGGCGCATAGTTTTTGCAGGTTGCCCGGCCAAGATAAAAAAGTGCCATCAAATATTATAGATCAAATATTTAGCACGTCAGGTAAGATTTGGGCCAAGCCGGGTTAGTTGGCAATCCTGCGAAAAAAAATGATTATGAATATTAGCAAACTCTCTGTTTCAATGCCTTATTGGTCGTATTTAAACTTACTTGTTTTTTCATTCACCGGCCAGAAAAAATATCATTCCAACTTTTGTTGGTTAATAATTAGACCAATTAGACCATGATTTCATTTTACTAAAGTAAGCACCTGACGGTCGGCCAACAGCCGCTTTTTTAACAAAGAATAGTCCAGGTCGGCGGGAGAAATATTTTGCTCTAATGCCATTAAACCCGCTGTGGCTGCGGACTGACCTAAAACCATAAATACAGGTTCCATACGGATCGAACCAAAGGCTATATGTGTTGCGCTCAGACAGACGGGTACGATGAGATTAGTACATTCTTCCACCTGGGGTAATAAAGCACGATAACTAATCGGATATGGTGCGACGACATGAGCTTCCACATTACCCTCATTTTTTACCCAACCCTGCGCATTGATGTAGCGCTGAGTGTGGTGCGAGTCCATACCATAAGCACCCATGGCTACTGCATCTTCGGCCACTTGCAGGCCTTCACAATGGTATTGCGTCATGCGGTACAAACCTTTAAGCCGGCGGGCCTCACGAATGTACAGCTGATTCTGCCAGCCCTGGCTGTCGGTGAACTCATCTCTGCACATGCCCCAACGCGCAATTTCCAAGCGGATGAAGTCTGGGATACGCGGGTGGTTGGCTAGCGTCCACATCAGTCCCTGTTGGTACGAGCGGTGTTTTTTGCGAATGGTTTCCCGCTCCGCATAGGAGGCTGAGGGATAGATGTAATTTTGTCCAATAAAGTCGGTAGAAAAGCCGGTGCGGTTATTCGTGTCAGTCTTGCGGTTGGGCATCGCGGAGTTGATCCAGGGAAAGCCGCGTTCTCCGGCTTCGTAATTGCGCAACAGCAGTTCATAGTTTAGCTCTTCATAATCTTCCGGTTTTTCAAACGGGATGCGGTTATCCGGGTGGTCGGTGAGGCACATGCGGAAACAATAGGCCTGCAAATGCTGGTCACCGGCTCCTTCAATGCCTGGTCCATCCGGATTAATGCCCGGTAATAATCCGCTGGTGGAATTGCCTTTGTTGATGTAAGGATCCACGCCATCGGCAAAGTTATGGTTGATACCATTACGGGCAGGATACCCGGTCATGGTCGTATCGGTAAGTTTGGTATGCACGCCATTAAGAGTCTCCCCATATTCAGCATTGTTTTCCCTGCCCAGAGTAAATGATACGCCGGCTGCAGCCATTAAGTCACCCTCATAGGTGGCGTCAATAAATATTTTACCGTGATAGGTGCTGCCGTCTAACATGGTGATAGAAGAAATGGTGGGTCCGGTTTTGAGCACGCCCTGTTCACGATCCAGATATTTCAAGGTGAGTACATTTACACCTTCCTCTTTGAGCCAGGCCTGGAA
>JAYRWN010000469.1:0-9499 GCA_041917975.1 Saprospiraceae bacterium
CCATGAAACCACCTTCATCTATGCCGAGCTTTCCTTTTATAACAAATTATATGATCAGGAGAATTGGGAAGCAGACATTGTTTTGCGTTGCTACAACATCAACAAGACCAAAAAAGAAATCTGTAAGTTGCAATTTGTTAGAAATATCAACAAATTCGACCAGGTGGGGTATATCCGAGAGGGCTGGGGAAATAAAAAGGACGGTGCCTTTTGGAAAAAAGGTACCTATTATTGGGAAGCGTGGATTAATAACGAAAAAGTCGGGAATAAGTATTTTTATATAGAGGATGCCGGCTCTCCCTTTGATGATGCAGAAGAAAACCCATATTTGAAACTACAAAGTGTAAAGTTATACGAAGGCCCTTATGATGACGTCAACGAAGATGACCGAAAATATTTTAAATTATTCAATGGAGAGGAAACGCGTTACATTTACACAGAGGCCATTTTTAAAAATCAATTGATCAATACACCCTGGCAGTGTGAACTGGCCTTTAAGTTTTTTAATGAGGCACGTGAGTTGAAAGGACAGGTCACCCGATTGCAGACCATCCGCCAGGATGAAGAAACCATCAAAGTAATTGCTGGATGGGGGTCAAACATGAAAAATACCTGGAAGATCGGCAATTATAATATTGACATTATTTTCATGGGTTTTCAGATCGCCACCATTCCATTTATTGTCGATTTTGAATTTGAAGAAGGTTACCCGCCGGTTTATTTACCTTATTCCGGGATTCCTCTCGAGCTAGACGAGAACCAGGAAACCACCCTCACCTTTGATGATGTCATAGCCAAGTTAAATGGCCTCATTGGCTTAAAGGAAATAAAGAAACAGATTAAAGAGCATGCTCAGTACATTCAGTTCATCAAATTACGCAAAGAACGGGGTTTCGAGGAAAATGAGCGCATTCCACTCCATTCGGTGTTCATCGGCAAACCAGGGACAGGTAAAACTACTGTTGCTAACATGATGGGGATGTTGTACCATAAAATGGGGGTGCTGACCAAAGGACACGTTCATATTGTGGATCGGGTGGACCTGGTCGGTGAGTACATCGGTCAGACTGCCCCTAAAGTAAGAGAAGCCATTGAAAAAGCCCGGGGAGGAGTTTTGTTTGTAGATGAAGCCTATTCCCTGGCCCGCGTTAATGATGACAGTAAAGATTTCGGGCGGGAGGTAATAGAACTTTTGATGAAAGAAATGTCAGACGGTCCGGGTGATCTGGCAATAGTGGTTGCGGGCTATCCGAAAGAAATGAACTATTTTTTAAATTCTAATCCCGGCTTAAAATCACGCTTTAAGAATTATCTCGATTTCCCAGATTATCTGCCCCAAGAATTATCAGAAATCGGAGCATATGCTGCTAAAGAAAAAGAAATCAATCTTAGTCCAGAAGCTAAAACCAAACTGGACCAAATCATCACCGAGGCCTACCGAAATCGAGACGCTACTTTTGGTAATGCGCGCTATGTAAATGACCTTATCGATAAAGCTAAAATAAATCTAGCCTTGCGGATCATGTCTTTGCCACAACCTCATAGTCTGGAAAAGGATATTTTGGCCACAGTGACCGGTGAAGACGTGGAGCGCATAAAACTGGACAAACCAACGCAAAAACCTTTAATTCCCATCGATGAAATAGGCCTAAAAAAGGCATTGCAAGAGCTTGATATGCTTATCGGGATAGGCAAAGTAAAGAGTGAAATTCATGAGCTGGTAAGTATTGTCCGGTATTATCACCTGACCGGAAAGGATGTTTTGCATAATTTTTTCCTGCACACCGTCTTCATTGGAAATCCCGGGACCGGAAAAACTACGGTAGCTCGTATCCTGGCAGCGATTTATAAAGCTTTAGGCATTTTGGAAAGAGGTCATATGGTGGAAACAGATCGCCATGGATTAGTGGCTGGTTTTGTCGGTCAGACGGCGCTCAAAACAGCCGAAAAAGTGGAAGAAGCCTTGGGGGGAGTATTGTTTATCGATGAAGCTTATGCCCTAACCACCAGTACCATCGGAGCAGATTACGGCCAGGAAGCCATTCAAACCTTATTAAAACGGATGGAAGACAAGAGAGGTGAGTTTTTTGTTTTTGCTGCGGGGTATCCGGACAATATGGAGACCTTTATGAAAGCAAACCCGGGATTAAGTTCCCGTTTTGACCGAATCCTGCGTTTTGAAGATTATCAACCCGAAGAGTTGATTACTATTGGGGTAAAAATGTTGGAAGAGAGAGGATTCTCTTTATCCCCAGAAGGTCTTGACCGCTTTAATCAAATCGTCAAACAATTGTATTTGCGACGTGACAAATATTTCGGCAATGCCAGAACTATCCGGTCGGTGATCCTAAATACCATCAAGAATTATAACTTACGGCTTACGCAAGGCATTGATCCCATAGATAATAAAATCTTGCTACCGGCGGATTTTAATAACTTTGAAACGGCGTTGGCTCAGATAACTTTCGAACGCAAAGGCATTGGGTTTAATTAGGCCACTGGTGTCAATTTTAGTAGGTGGGTAATCCTGGCCAGGTTATATGTACGGAAGTAGTCGATAGCATGTTTCTTAATTTGCATAACCCAATTTTGCCCCCGTCAATACTCCCGATAACATTGGGGTCATGCCTCAAGGTGGTCCAAAAATGGAACATATCTGCCGACCAGCGAATATCGTCGACACAAACTATTGCTCCGGGGGCCAAATAAGGCTTGATTGTGTGCCAATAGCGCTGCATAGCGGTTCCGTCATGATGACCATCTAAGAAAATAAAATCCACCGGAGGAAGTAGTTGTAAGGCCTGTTCCAGCGTATTATAAAATGAACCGACCAATAGATTGATGTTACTAATCTTCAAATCCTCCCAATGAGATTTAGCCCAATCAGCCAGTTTCGGATCACCTTCTAAAGTTAACACCTGAGCGTGAGGGTTAGCCTGAGCTAAATAAGCCGTCCCAAGTCCTAAACAAGTTCCCATTTCGACCATGACCCGACTATGGTTAATGTGGGCCAGAGATGATAAAAACAGCATTTGTGGCCGGGGGCTTAAACTAAGCTTGGCCAGATTACTAATGCGCTGATTATAATTCAGGTGCCCCCGGGCCCCAAAATCAGTGCGTTGGATGACCGTTTGATCACTGATAAGTCTTTGACGGAGTCGTTCAATATCACCCATCTCAAGCCCACAATAAACAGAAGAATTATACGCTTCCCAACATTGATCAAAAAATGAGTTTAAGCCCGGTGAATACTTGCGGCCGGAAAGATAAAAAGCTAGCCAGGTTTGCATTAACCATAACCAGCGACGAAGTGTTAAAAAAATACTATTTGTAGACAATATCCGTACTAATCAAAGGTTTATTTCGTCTCAATTAAAATTCTCAAATATGCGCAGATCTTGGTTGATTTTTGGAGTTTATTTCTTTTTGGTGAGTTTAGCTTCAGCACAATCTTATTTTACAGCCGGTGGTATTCGTTTAGGTTCTGAAAACGGGTTAACGATTAAGCAACGAATCTTAAAAAAGACCACGTTGGAATTTTCTGCTCTCAGTGGCTTTAAGACAGACCAATTGGACTTAGGTTTGGATATTACCAGACATTATTCTGTGATCTCCCGGCATTTTAATTTGTACTTCGGTGGCGGGATACATAACCATGTATTCAGTACTGCTGGAGCTGAAGAAAATCCCCGGGAAGCCTGGCATACTGGGGTAGCTTTGGTAGGCGGCGTAGAAGTAAGCTTAGGAAGAATAAATGTGGCTTGGGACTATAAACCGAGCTTTTACCCAGGCGATGTTCCCCGACATTTTATTCCTTCGAGCGGCCTAAGTCTAAGATATATTTTTGTAACCAACAAGGATCTCCGGAAGATGCAGAGGAAAAATAAACGGCATTGAATCAGAACTCTTTTTATTAAATTTTAAGGAGATAAATTAAGTTTATTCATTCAGAGTGAAATATATTCGCATGAGAATTTTTTATCATGCGTTATTGGATCACGTTTATCATCACCATTGGATTTTATATTTTTAATTCCTACGGCCAGGACTTGTATCTGCAGGCGACACATCGCTTAGGTAAAGAGATTCGCAGCGGCTTGGTCATGGCTATGGCGGATATGAATGGTGATCGTCTTACGGACCTGATCAGATTAGAAAATGGACTAAAAGTGATCATCGACTATCAGGTTTCAGACGACACTATATTTTACGAACAAGTTCTGGATGACCTTTTGGTGCGCAGCGCCTGGAGTTTAACCATCGGCGATGTGGACCGCAATGGTTACAATGATATCTTGGCTGGTGGAAATCATGACGGCATCGTCTATTGGCAAATGGGGCCAAATGGCACTATTCTGAATAAAAATGAATTGGAAGGTGGATTTGACATCTACGTACAAGCTGCCAACCTAACCGATATTAATAATGATGGATGGCTGGATTATTTTGTTTGCAACGACGAAGGTTGGAACTTCATATATATTAACGATGGCACAGGCCAACTGGTGAAACAAGATTCTATTATTGATTTCACTACGGATCCACCATCGGATAATTCTGGAAATTATGGGAGCATCTGGACCGACTTCGACTTGGATGGGGATCAGGATCTGTATTTATCCAAATGCAAAGCCGGGGCCGCATCGGCTGAGGATCCAAGACGCATAAACAGAATGTTTGTCAATATGGGTCAAGGCCACTATGTGGATCAGGCACCCTCACTTGGTATAGCCAGTGGAGCACAAAGTTGGATATCCGAGGTGGCAGACCTGGATAACGACGGCGATTTTGATTTGATCATTTTCAATCATGACCGTATTGCGGAATTTTACCGCAATGATAATGGAATATATACCGATCTGTCCGACTCGGTGGCGGTGCGTATCCAGGGATTAATTATTCAGGCTTTATGTCGCGACATAGATAATGATGGTTGGCAGGACATCGTCATCGGAGGGCAAGCACCATATCTGATAAAAAATTTAGGAGGGTTCAAATTTAAAGAAATGGGCTATTTGCCAACGGTGGAAAACATCACTTCTCTTTCTATCGGCGATTTGAATGGAGATGGTTATCAAGACATATATGCTTCCCATGCAAAAGATTTTGTGTCACCGGGGGGTACGCCGGATGAACTATTTTTTGCTGCTCGACAGAATAATCATTGGATAGATTTTCATTTAGAAGGTACTTCCTCCAATCCGCAAGGGGCGGGAGCGCGATTGGAATTATACGGCGCCTGGGGCAAACAAATACGGGAACAACGGGTGGGAGAAGCCTATGGGATAACCAGTTCTACCTCCACAATGTTTGGCTTGGGAATCCATACTGCCATAGACTCTTTAGTCCTCCATTGGCCCTCTGGTCTGAGGGAAGTCTATCGTGATCTCAACGTGGATAAAAAATATACCGTCGTAGAGGAAAAATGTATCACAACCCCGCAAACACTGATGTATAGTGGGGACAAGATACTTTGTGAGAAAGAGTCAACCAGTTTATCATTAAACTACCCTTGGACTAATCTCATCTGGAATACCGGAGACTCCAGTTCTAATATAACAATTCATGAAACGGGTTTATACTTTGCCAAAGGTGTTGATGGCCAAGGATGCCCTCAGACTACAGAAAATATCTTTATTCAAGTGAATCCTGAAATAAAGGGAAATACTTTAATTGTTCCGGATACCATTGGTTGTGCCGGGAGTACGATTAGTTTAACACTGCCTGGAGGATCTCGCTATTTATGGAATACCGGGGACACATCCCGGACCTTAGTTATATCTCAATCAGGATTATATTATGGCCTTAGTGAGAATAAATGCCAAACTTATGTGTCAGATACCATGACTATACGCATAAATGCCGCAGCCCTTCCGGATGTTACGCATGCCGAACTGCCTGGACCTGGTCGCGCAATCTTAACAGCCCAGGGCGACAGTATACATTGGTATACCGATGCTCAAGCAACAATTTTGATAGGTACCGGTAGTCCCTGGGAAACACCTTTGGTGGAAAAGAATACCACATTTTATGCTGTAAACCTGATTCAGGAAAACAGAGCAGGATATAATTTTGGTGAACAGGAACCCAATACCTCTTTACATACCAACAATCAGTTCAATGGCCGGATGTACTTCGCTGTGGAACAGGAAGTTTGGTTAGACAGTCTCACGGTGTTTACCGATAAACCCGGGCGCAGAACTATTGAAATTTATTATGGAGACAGTCTTTATTTTCAAAAAATCTATCAACTGCAAGAAGAAAAAAATCAGCTCTATTTAGGCCTCTTGCTTATTCCTGGTACGCAGTATTTTATCAGTACAAACCGCCAAACCAACATCAGCACATTTGGTATTGCCAGTCCACAACTTTTCCGATCCGTTGGCCAACTCTCCTACCCTTACAATATTCCAGGTGTAATCAGTATGTTCCGGAATAATTTTAATCTGGAGGAATACTATTATTTTTATGATTGGAAACTGCGTTTGCCCTCCTTGGTGTGCGCTAGTCAACCGGTCGGTGCAAAAGTGCAAATCAAGTCAACCTCCGTTCAAGATATTAACCATTTGGACGACATACTTCTGTATCCAAACCCATTTTCGCAGACATTGTATTGGGATTCTGGCCAAAGGAATCTATCTCCGGAAGGGTTTAACTGGATAATCTTTAATAGTTATGGACAAAAGATACAAACGGGTCAAAACCTTGACCCTATCCAGACGCATCCATGGTCAGCAGGAGTTTATGTGATACATGTCACCAATAAACAAAGCTCCCGCTCCTTTCGGGTCATAAAAAAATAAGGCAGATTTGACCTTGTACTTAAAGTACTCTTTTTATATCTTTGTATCCGTTTTTTGAAAATGGTGGACGTAGCTCAGTTGGTTAGAGCATCGGATTGTGGTTCCGAAGGTCGTGGGTTCGAGCCCCATCTTCCACCCTCTTTTAAGAGCCTCTCCTTTGTGAGGGGCTTTTTTATTCTAAAACGATCCGACCCTAAATAAAAATGGGCCATTCAATTGAACAGCCCATTTTATGATTACACGCAATTTTTATCAGACTTATGCTTTTACTGTAAAACTAACGGTGACTTTTTCCCAAGCCAGGCTAACTTTACCATCCTTACCGACTGCAAATTTCATCTGCTCAGTAACAGAAGTTCCCATGGTTGGTTTGACCGTGAGTCGCAAAGCGTCTTTAGCTTGATCGTAACCGTTTGATCCCCACATAGATGTATTGGTATTAAAGATAATTACCCACTCATTAGCTTTCGGTATAGTTAGAAGAGCATAGGTACCAGCCTTCAGGCTTTTACCGTCCAACATAATATCTTTATCGGTTGTAAATGTAGTAGCTTCATTAGCCCCGGTACGCCATACTTTATCAAAAGGCACTAACTCGCCCCATATTTTACGCCCCCGAACAGAAGGAGCATTATAATTAATGGTAATCTTGGCACTGCCAACCATTTCGGAAGCACTCATTTTAGGGCTTAATGGCTTGTCCTGAGCGATCAAGGGTAAGCTAAACGTTAAGGCACACAAGCCTGAGAAAAGAGCTAAAAGGTTTAATTTTTTCATTTGTTTTATCATTTTTACAAGTCAAACAATCCTATAACTGTTAAGTTTCTCCATTAGTATTTAACAAATCTTAATAAGGTGTTAAAATAGTTCATGTAATTAGAAAAAATCGATCCATATGTCTAACCAAAACGATCATTACGATTTGAGTTCCCGTAATTGGGCGGAAGTAAAAAATACACCATATGACCTGGCGCTGTTACCGTGGGGCGCCACCGAAGCTCATAATTATCACCTTCCCTATGCTACGGATAATTATCAATTAGAAGGCATCATACGCCTGGCTCTTCCTTCTGCATGGGCTCGGGGAGCAAAAATCATCGTCTTGCCCTTAATACCTTATGGTATCAATACCGGTCAAATGGATGTAAAACTCTGTATGAACATGATGCCTTCCACTCAATATTTAGTCCTCAAAGACCTCTGTGAGGTAATTCTAAACGCTGGAATTCATAAGCTTATCATTCTCAATGGTCATGGAGGCAATAATTTTAAGAACATGATTCGTGAACTATCGGTCATCTATCCGAATCTTTTTATTGCCGCTGCTGATTGGTACAAAGCATCCAATCGCAACCTCGTTTTCGTGGAACCAGGAGACCATGCAGATGAAATGGAAACCAGTGCCATGCTACACTTACACCCTGATTTGGTGAGACCATTACAGGAGGCTGGAGATGGCGCCACCCAGCCATTTGCAGTAGCAGAGCTCAATGAAGGTTTTGTTACCACCCAAAGGGCCTGGACACAGATTACTAAAGATACAGGTTCCGGCAATCCGTATCTGGCCTCGTCCGATAAAGGGGAATCCTTCTTAAAAGCTTGCGCGGCCAAAATCAGTGATTTGTTGGTGCATTGTGCTTTACAGCCGCTGGACAACTGGTATAAATAAAGATTATTGGTTTGATAGATTTTACTTTGTTACAAACCAAACGATCGAATGTAGCGTCTTTATCATAAACCGTAGTCGTATGTATTACCTTTTAGCTTTTATATTTTGTCTCCTTATGACCTGCACTAAGGAAACCGTCCAAAAACAGACCCCAGCCTGTTTACCTCTGCTTAATGATATTGGCGTATACACCTTGGAAAGTAAAGAGGTGTTTACTATTAAAAAACTGGCCTATGATGACGGATGTCTGGCAGTGACTGCTTGTTATGGCGGAGGATGTACAGAATTTGAACCTGACTTAGTGTGGAACAAAGAAGAAGGTCTTTCTATTCCTCCACAATTTTACCTCAAATTATATACGGATGTAGAGGACAATTGTAAAGCACTCGTCACCAAAACTTGGACGTATTCCTTGGATATTATCAGGCCACTGGCAGAAAAAATAATATGGGTCGAGGATCAAAGCCTACACATCAAAGAATAAATAAATAATCCTTAAACAAAAGCTTTAATCAAATTACTATTTCTTTTAGATTATTTGGATATTGGGTAACATTATCAGGCCTTGAGTCTGACAGACCAAATATCTTGAGATAATATGGGTATTCTTAGCGCATTGGATTGGACAATAATTGCTCTTTATTTTTTAATTATTCTAGGGATTGCCTGGTGGGTAATCCGACAAAAGGCTGACACGTCTGCCGATTATTTTTTGGCAGGCAGGAATCTGGGCTGGTTCGTTGTTGGCGCTTCCATTTTTGCCTCCAACATTGGTTCAGAGCATGTAGTAGGGCTAGCTGGTTCAGGAGCAACCAGTGGCGTCGCCATGGCCCATTATGAATTGCACGCCTGGTGTCTCTTAATATTAGGCTGGTTCCTAGCGCCCTTTTATATGCGCTCCAAAATATTTACCATGCCCGAATTTTTAGAAAAACGGTTTTCGCCAACCTCACGGTGGGTGTTATCCATCATTTCTCTGGTGGCTTACGTCCTCACTAAAGTGGCGGTAGGAATTTTCGCCGGTGGA
>JAYRWN010000470.1:0-4521 GCA_041917975.1 Saprospiraceae bacterium
AATTTTGTTTTTTTCAATGCCTCCAATTCGTTTGTTAACAAACGGTTTTGAACCTGCACCATGCGGGCCTCTACCGACTGAGAAACGGGATAATCTCCAGCGCTTTCTTTCTTTTTTTCTTTTTCTATTTCTATTGAAATGGAGAGTGGTAAATTCAAATCCTTGCCCATGAAAAAGTTCAAACCGTTGATTACCTGCGCCAATTTGCCGTCCAACTGCGAGCGTTGCGATTGCAGTTGCGCCTGTTGCAATTCTATTTTGCTCACGTCTGTTCCTTTAGCCAAACCTTGCGACCTCAGCAACTGCATGGTGTTTAAAAGCCGTTGCGCGTTGACTATGTTGCTGTCCACGAAAAGAATTTGATGCTGTAATATTTGGGCATTGTAATACAGATTAGTTACCTCGAAAATGATCTGTTCTTCGCTTTTCTCCACTTGCAGATTACCCATTTCCGCAGCCATCTCTGCCCCCATGATACCCGCTTTAATTTGCGGATTATAGAGTGGCATCGCCAATTGTATATTTGCACCGAGGTTGTGCGGCACACCGAATTGCGCCTCTTTAAATTGCCCTTCTGGCGCTGTCGGATTAAAAGTGGACAATGGCATTAATTGATAGGGCAGGTTGGTGAAATATTTATAATCCGCCGATGCCGTCACCTTTGGCAAAAGGTTCGACCACGATTCATGTTGGCGCAGGTTGTTTAATTGGAGGTTGTTTCTGACAACTTGCAGGTTTTTATTGTTGGATAATGCTGCCTCCGTACATTGCTGCAAAGTCATCGTTTGTGCTTGCAGCTTGAATGGGCTAAATCCCACGGAGGCAAGCCATAACAAAGCTATTAATAAGTGAATATTCACTAACTTCATTGGACAAAAAATTTATTTGATAAGCAACAATTTACTATGGCGAACACCTTTAACCCCATGTTTTACATAGGGTTCGATATGGATGTAACCGCAGCTTGAAAGCTGTTGTTTAAGCCCATTTTCAAAAACCACCTTGCCCGATGTGCAGACGAGCAGCGCAGGCACTTTGGTGCTGTGTTCATTGAGCTGGGCATTTTCCAAGATTTTAAGGGCGGTCACCGGGCCTTCGGAGGTTTTAAAAAGCAGTTTTGTGCTTCCTCCTTTTTGGGTATGGTGCAATGCTTGTAGGTTCATTGAAAATAATTTTGATAGGTGTTGAATGATTGCTCGAGTTGCGCAATGATTGACTTGGCGAGGTTTTCATCACTGGCATCAGCTAATTTAGAAATCAGTTCAATATGTGGATGCAGCCACTTGTGTAACTCGTCGTGACTTTCGCCCTTCATGGTGCAACTCTTGATTAACTGGTCATTTTGGGCTTTCAGGTCTGCCGCCAGTTTTTTATAGTCTGTCCCGTTTTGTGTCAAATACTCCTTGAGCACCTGGTTGGCCTTTTCGAGGTGTGGTTTCATTTCGGCATTGACTGCCCATTTTTCACCGTTGTTCAATTTTAGGTTGCCTATTGGTGCAGTATTGCACGCCGCCCAAAAAAGCAGCGTTGAAAAAACAACAATTAATTTTTGCATGGTTGTATAATTTTTAAAATATTAGACATTAGATAATTCCCGCGTTCTAAAAGGTCAAATTGAAAATTAGCTACTCGCCATTTGAACATTAGCAAACGAAATGCCCCCATGATTATGTGGATCAATTCCTCGTCAGGAATAGCATTAGAGAAATAACCGAGTTGTTGTCCGGACATAATGACCGGGGTCAGGTGCTTCATTTTTATTTGCATAATGCGCAGGATAGCGGCATTGATTTTCTGGCTTTCTTCCCATAGTCCGTCAGAGAAAATTGCCACGACGAAATATGGGTTTTTGGCAAAAAAACTGAACTGGTCCGTGAAAATTGCCTGGAGGTTTTCTTTCGGATTTTTTTGTGGGTGAGTGACCTTGTCCAAGCGTTCATCCATGTTTTCTGCCAAATAGCCAAGCATGCCAATCACAATGGCTTCTTTGCTCTCGAAATGGCGGTACACTGCACTTTCGGTAAACCCCATTTCTTTGGCCAGATTTTTTATGGTTAGTCCACTAACTCCATCTGTAGAAAGTAATTTGCCGGCGGCCTGAATGATTTCAAACTGACGGTCGGATATGCTATTTAGAATCATCGCGGTTATTTTTTCAAAAATGCAGAATACATCCACACCATTTTTTCCTGCGCACGGATATAATCGCTCATCAGGGCATTCGTGCCTTCATCCCCTGCTTCAGCAGAGAGGCTCAGGATTTCACGTTGCAGGATGATGACTATTTGTAATGAATCCAAAATCTGGCGCACCGCTTCCTGGCCGTCGGAGATTTTTTTACTCTCTTTGATCGATGCTTTTTTAGCATACGCTGAATAGTTGTGTTCCGGAGTATGGCCAAGGGTAAGGATACGCTCCGCCACTTCGTCAATTTTCAATAAAAGGTCGTTATACAGTTCTTCAAATTTTAGGTGCAATTCAAAAAACTTTTCGCCTTTGATGTTCCAATGATAGCCCCGGCTGTTTTGATAAAAAAAAGAATAATTGGCCAGTAAGACATTGAGTTTTTCGGCTAATGCTTCGCTTTGCACTTCATTTAAGCCGATGGCAGATAACTTTTTCATTTTTGAATCTGTTTAATTTTTAAAAAAGAAATACCCAACCAGACCACTGAAGCCGTCATGGCCATAGCCCCTACAAGCACAAGTGCTGGTGGTAACCCAAAATAAACTTCAGACAAAATGCCGAGTGGCATCAAGAGCCCAGTCAGTGCTAGCCAGGAGATAGTTTTGACGTTATTTATTTGCAGTTCGAAACGCAGGAGCAGGTAGCCGATCAGAATATTGAGAAAGGCAAATAAATTGCCGTGTACGTGCGCCAGCCGGGCTTCAAAATGTTTACCTAGTGAATAACTATTCACCCAGGCTTCCTTGTCTGGCGCAAAATCCCGCAAATAAATCAAAAGGAATCCGTAAGCCATAAAGAACCCCATGGTCAGGAACCCTATCGCGATATTGTTTTTACCATTCATGGCAGTTATTTTTTAAATTCGGAGCAAAGATATACAGGTAAGTGAATATTCACAAACATTTTAAATAAAATTTAACTTTTAGAAAAGCTCGCCCTAAGCCCAGGGCTAAAAATTGAGGATTAAGGGTTGTCATTTGGCCGCTGCTGAAGAGGTCGAATCAACCGGATAAATTGATAAATTTACAACATGATTACGGTCCAGTATGCCTCCGACTTACACCTGGAGTTTGTGCAAAACCGGGCTTACCTGCGCAAATATCCCTTAATTCCGGTGGCGGAGTTGTTGATCCTGGCCGGGGATGTGGTGCCCTTACAGGATTTTCCTAAATACCGGGAATTTTTTGAGGTCTGGGCCGGGCAATTTAAACAAATCTACTGGGTACCGGGAAACCATGAATATTACCATGGCGACCTGGCAGAGCATAAGGGTAGTTTTTTAAAGCATCTGCTACCGAATCTGACCCTGTTAAATAATCAGGTAGTGGAAACTTCCGGCCTGCGACTGATATTTTCCACGTTATGGTCTAAAACAAATCCGGCGCATGCCTATATCTTGCAAAAAAATCTGAACGATTTTCAACTCATTCATTATCAAAAAAAACGGTATACCCCGGACCTCTATAACCGGCAGCATGCCGAAGCGCTGCAGTTTTTAAATACCGCGTTAACAGTCTCAAACAGCGGTCCTACCATCGTGGTGACCCATCATGTCCCGACCTTTAGGCATTATCCGGAGCAATACCGCGGGGATATCCTGAATGAAGCGTTTGCCAGCGATCTGGACGATCTGGTCTCAGCCAGCGGGGCTGCCTATTGGATCTATGGGCATCATCACCGCAACATTCCACCATTCTTGCTTGGCCAAACGCAGCTGGTGACTAATCAACTCGGGTACGTGCAATATGGTGAGCATCAGTCATTTAGTCATCGGAAAGTGTTAGAGGTGCCGGTAAATCCCCAGATGCTATAGCCGTTCCACCGTCAAGCCACCATCTACCAGGAGCACTTGTCCGGTGGAGAAGGGGAAGTGGCCATTGGCTAACGCAGCCACAGCCAGACCGACATCGTGAGGCTGCCCCCAGCGTTTCTGTAGGGTAAGACCTTGTTCGATCAAGGCAGCGTATTTGGCTTTCACCGGTCCGGTCATGTCAGTGGCAATGATGCCGGGGCGCACTTCATAGACGGGAATATCGTGTTCGGCCAGCTTAATGGCGAATAAGCGGGTGGCCATCGCTACCCCGGCTTTGGACAGGCAGTATTCGGCGCGGTTGATGGAGGCCACGGTCGCAGAGATGGATGAGATGTTGATGATGCTGAAAAACTCATGTGGATGCAGGGACTTGGCCGCTATCATGGCCTGCGCAATGGTCTGGGTCAGGAAAAACGGTCCTTTAAGGTTAATATCCATCACGCGGTCATAACTCTCTTCACTGGTGTCCAGGATATCCGCCCGCACCAGGGGTGCTACGCCGGCATTGTTGACCAAAAGGT
>JAYRWN010000471.1:0-1750 GCA_041917975.1 Saprospiraceae bacterium
AATTCAGGAGATAAAACGAATAGCACGTGGTTTTTCAAATACTAATAATTTTATAATAGTCATTTATTTTCACCTCGGTGGACTGGATCTTGGGTTACCCACTAAAAACGGCTAAGAACTATAAAAATACCAATCGCAACTAATGCAACAATACCAATCCACGGCCTAATTTTTTGGTTATATTCTTCCATAGCATATGGTGTTTAGCAGAGTGAACAAAATATCTATTACGCAAGACGTGTCAAATATAATAAACCATTTAAATAATTGTCTCAATACATAGCCAAAATATTTACACGTACTCACGAAAGTTACAAGTTAAATATAATCTATCTCTTCTTCCCACATTCCGTTTAACCTGTTCAAAAAAATTCTTGACGCGCTCTTCTTTTAAAACCGCATAACGTTTGCGATCCTGGCCGGCTTCGGCGGCTAACGCATATTTTAGTGCAGCATACTCCTGACAAGCTGCAGGATGTAACCGTAAATAATCTCTTAACAGCAGATGATTAAGCAGTTCAGGACTATCCGCTGGACATACATATAAATGATGACTGATGTGATCTAAAATCGGGTGTAAACCGGAATTATCGCGCCGGAAAACGTCTCGGCCTGGGATGCCCTGGTCGCCCCGGTAGTCATAGTGCATATTCTGCAGGGCAGTTTTGATAAGATTAAATTCGGTTTTATCCGATGCGTAGACGATATCCAAATCTATGATCGGTTTGGCCGCCAGGCCGAGAACGGAGGTGCTGCCAATATGTTCTATGTATACAGTTGGCGGTAATGTTTCTAAAAGTTCGGCTTTTAATTGTTCAAACTGATCGACCCAGGACGTTTGATATGGTTGGATGAGCATAATATGTCAAATTGATTTATCAATCAATCATCAAATAATTTTAGTTGGGGGTCCACGGCGAACGGACGGAAACTCATGCGGTGGTGTGGAGTGGGTCCGTAACGATCAATAGCAGCCCGATGATCGGCCGTACCGTAGCCTTTATTGTGATCCCACCCGTATTGAGGAAACTGATGATGAAGGTTGAGCATGTATTCATCCCGATAGGTTTTAGCCAGGATGGAAGCGGCCGCAATGGAGGTATAAAGGGCGTCGCCGCTGACGATACATTTGTGCTGATATCCTTTTAGCAGGACAAAATAATGGCCATCGATAAGTAATAATTCCGGTGTTGTGGTTAATAACTGTACGGCCTGGTGCATGGCTTGCATCGAGGCCTGTAAAATATTGATGCGGTCTATCAACTCTACCGCCGTACTGGCTACCGCCCAGGCTAGAGCTTTCTTCTCTATGATTGGGCGTAGCCGTTCACGATCGGCTGGAGTAAGTTGTTTTGAATCATTGATGCCGGGAAGACGCACGTTGGGTGGCCAGATGACTGCCGCAGCAAAGACCGGGCCGGCCAGGCACCCTCGGCCTGCTTCATCCAGGCCGGCTTCCAAGACTTTTTTCTGAAAAAAATATTTCATCCTTCGCTTTGCAGGGCTTAAAATTAAAAATTCTCGGCATGTATGATGAATGTAAACTTTTCCATCAACCTCAGAACCTGTCGGAAAATGTCTTTCAGTTTTTTAAAGACCCTTGAGAATTATCAATTATTATCTACCTTGAGATTTTTCTGTATTCATACTTTTTATAACCTGATAATTTTTCTAAAACATGAAATGGTTACATTTTATTTCGGTTGCCTTATGGCTGCTTTGGTCGTGTTCTAAACCAAAAGTGACTGAT
>JAYRWN010000472.1:0-4236 GCA_041917975.1 Saprospiraceae bacterium
TGGAACAATTGGGGATACAGTATCCGACCATTCGCAAAAAATAAACAATTAAATTAAAGATATATAATTATTTATATGTTAAAAAAATATATAATATTATTAAGTTGGATTTGTTGCTGCGGCGGCCTGTCCGCGCAAGTAAAAGCACTCGTGGGCGGTACGCTTATCGATGGTTTTGGAGGACAGCCCCTGCGCAACAGCGTGATCATTATTGAGGGTCAACGGATCAAGGCCGTAGGACAACTGGGTATGGTGGCGATTCCTGCCGGTGCAGAAGTCATTTCCACCGAAGGCATGTCCGTACTGCCCGGATTATGGGACATGCACGTCCACCTGATGATTAACGGACACTCAGATTACACCCATTGGGATAAGACCTATCCGCATTTGTTTGAGAGTGTGATCATGCCTTCATCGGCCCATCAACTGTTGCTGGCCGGTGTGACCAGTGCCCGTGATCTAGGTGCTCCCCTGGAGGCTAGTATCCGGGTCCGTGACCGCATCAATCGAGGAGAAATTCCCGGGCCCACCATGTATATGTCCGGCCCGTTTATCCAACATGAACCATACCCCGGCACAGAACTTTTCCGCTGGGGTGTTACCGGAGTTCAGGATGCCCGCGCTAAAGTTAAAAAATTGGCTGATGCCGGGGTAGATTGTATTAAACTCATTGACCAGGACCAGATGTCAATGGAAGAGGTGTTGGCGGTCGTGGACGAAGCGCATAAACATAAACTAAAAGTTGTGGCCCATGCGCACCGGCCGGAAGAGATCCGCCGGGGTATGATCGCCGGTGTTGATTGTTTTGAACATACCGGCCTGAGTTCTGCCCCCGAGTATCCTGCCGATGTATTAACGATGATCAAGGAACGTACGGCTAATATGGCCTCAGGTCCGATGTTTTGGTGTCCTACCGTGGAAGGCTTGTTTAATTACGAATACATGCGTGACAATCCGGAGTTGCTTGACAACACCAGTTGGCACCTCGGTCTGCCCGACTCCATCATCCAGGACATTAAAAATTCCATCCGCTATCCCGGACGCATGTCCTATTTTCAGTTAACTCCGTCGCGTAAACCCACCCTGGAACGTAAAATAAAACAGCTCAAAGAAGCCGGAGTGGTCCTTATGATCGGTACCGACAGTGGAATTCCCATGAAATTTCACAGCCAAAGCACCTGGAATGAACTGGATGTATGGGTGAACAGGTTTGGTTTCGACCCCATCTACACCATCAAAGCCGCTACCTATTGGCCGGCCTTTTGGATGGGTGTGGACCAGGATTACGGTACCGTAAGTGAAGGAAAATATGCCGACATCATCGCGGTAAAAGGCGATGTCTTAAAACACATCGACCTGTTACAAGGCGTGGATCTGGTCATTAAACACGGGAAACGCGTGAAATGATTTTTTAATAATGGCTACTAAAAACTTATTAATTAGAAACAATGATTTTTTCTACCTTAATTGTGTTGGCAGTTTGAAAAACCATTAAAAATATTCCGTTTGAATTTGGTAGACTATATTGTGTATTTGTTTTTATAGTATCAAGATTTAAAATTTTTCCATCAATTGTATATATGGAAACATTTAAAGATGATATTTTATCCGATATAACTTGATAGTTATTATTCGTTTTAATTACATTAAAATCTTCCTCATTAATAGTTTTTACCTTGGTTGAGGTCTCTAAATTCATCGAAAATAATTCAAAACCCAAGGATGTATCTAGGTCGCTAATAAAATACAATTTATTATTCTGGACACCTAATAGTAAAATAGAATTAATATGAGATGGTTGATTAAAATTTAAAATGTTATCAAAGGCTCCATTATTTAAATTGACTCTGTACAATTCCGGATAAAACCCATTTGAAGTACCTGATGTAATAAATGCAAAATTTTCATGTACTATAATATTTGATAAGTACTGAATTACTATAAATAATTTAGTCGTTTCAGAACTTGTTCCATTAGATAAAACTAAGTAACTATCTTTAAAAAACCCATCAAATGCATGAAAAATAATCTTATTATTGCTTATGCCATGTACTATTTCTTCTCCTTGAGTAAATACGGTGTTTGATGAAGGAAATAATAGCACCTCATTGCCTTGAATACCATCAATTACATAATATCCCTTGCCTGCAACCCATGCAAGGGATAATTTCTCAGTAAATTGGTGAAGTCTACTTGCATAGGAGCCTCCTACTGAGATTTTATTTAACGCTTTGGACTCCTCATTAAATGAATATATTCCTGTTATCTTTTCTCTGAAGGGATCTTCAACTCCAAAAATAAGACCTTGACTTGTCTCTGCGAGTCCATAGATATTTGCAAATCCAGAGGTTAGATTAGTGGAACTCAATAAGATCACACTATCAGATTCAGTTTTGTATAAATTTATTAGATCATTTTCTTCAACAATAAACGCAACCTCGTTTTTATATAAGCAATAATTATTTGACTGGTGCCTGACTTGTTTCTCAAAAGTGACCTTTGCATAGATTGTTTCATTGCGAACACCATTGAAACGAAATAAAGTATCGTTCACTGTATAATAGAGCCATCCTGATCTTGAGACTATCAAACCATTAGGTTTTGAACCGGAATTAGAAATAAAACTAATTGAAGGCTTGGTATTTTCAGTAGTGCCATCGGTGGACCAAATGCCACTAATATTATTACTCTCAATAGCTGAAAAGTAAGCTTTATCTTTATAGTGAACAAAATTATTAGGATTTGAGGAGATTGGACCTAAATTAATATCTTTCAATATGCTTAAATTGCCATTTTTTATAATTCCAAGCTCCTCTCCTTGATCAGAACTAACTATGGGGAAAATTAATAACTCTTTATATTCTATACCTTTAAAATTTGACACATTAAAACTGCTAATAGGTCCTTTGTTAAAGTCAGCTACAAGTTTGGGATTCTGAGCGAATATGCTGAAATTAAATGTAACAAGTAAAACTAGTTGTTGGAGATGTCTCATATAGTCATTTATTAAAAGGGTTACAATTTATTATTGCGTAAAAATAGTAATTTTTTATTTGTTGCAAAAATATATGTATTTATGAATGGTTATCTCCCTAATAATAAAACATTAGTAGAAAGTCTTTCTTAATAACCAAATAGCCGGGGCAGCCATAAACTGAGCTCCGGCCAATACGTGATGATCAGCAGAGCAACCAGCATGGCCACAAAGAAGGGTAGGAGTGGGCGAATGACTTTTTGAATGGTAGTGCCGGCGACGCCGACCCCAATAAACAGCACAGAACCTACCGGAGGCGTACACAGGCCGATGACTAAATTAACCACCATGATGATACCAAAATGCACCGGATGCACGCCAAATTTGGTCACTACCGGCAATAAAATGGGGGTAAAAACCAGCACCGCCGGGGTGATGTCCATAAAAAACCCAACAAACAAAAGCATAATATTGATAATAAAAAGCACCACCAGTTTATCATCACTTACCGAAGTAAGCAAATCGGTAATTTGTTGGGGAATGTTTTCATAAGCCATGATCCAGGACATGCTCATACATGTGCCGATTAATAACATCACGATGGCTGTGGTTGCAGCCGCCGCCAAAATTAATGGAGGTAAATCCGCCCAGGACAACTCCCGGTAAATCCAGGTTAATACCAAACAATACATCACAGCTATGGCCGAAGCTTCGGTAGCCGTAAAAATACCGGTTACAATGCCGCCAATAATAAGCACCAATAAAAAAAGACTGGGTAAAGCATCCAGGAAAGCATGACCTATTTCACCAGCAGAAGCCGGAGGACCTGGCGGAAATTTGTATCGTCTGCTCCAGATGCCGGCCACCACCATTAACAAAACGCCAATTAATATTCCCGGCAGGTAACCGGCCAAAAATAAAGCGGCAATGGAAACCCCTCCGCTGGCCAGTGAATAAACGATAAGGATATTGCTGGGTGGAATGATCAAGCCGGTAGTGGCCGATGTAATGTTTACGGCGGCACCAAATTCTTTGCTGTAGCCGGCTTGTTCCATCGGTTTGCCCAGCATGCTGCCCAAGGCTGATACCGCAGCAGCTGCTGATCCGGAAATAGCCCCAAACAGCATAGCCGCCAAAATATTTACATAAGCCAGTCCCCCCGGCCATGAACCTACTAAGGCTTGAGCTAAACGAATGAGTCTTTTGGCAATACCCCCACGGTTCATTAATTGGCCGGCTAATACAAAAAACGGAATGGCTAA
>JAYRWN010000473.1:0-25944 GCA_041917975.1 Saprospiraceae bacterium
ATGTCTGCAAAACGCACACCGGAACGAGTAACAAATTCCTTGCATTGAGCAAACACACCGACCGCAGTGGTTACTTTTTGATTATCTGCCGAAAATGAATTATCGTCAAAGATGACCGAATCTACCGGTGTAGGCAGGCATTCGCCGCCCCGGCCACCGCTAAACAGCGACCAATGATTGATATCTTCCCATACACCGGTACCACCCACCCAATATAAAGTTCGCCCGTTGCCGTTGGTGATATTCCACCCCGTCGTCGTTCCGAATTTTAATGAACCGGTAGCGGTATAACCTGGCCCGTCGATGATGATGTTTTGCACGATGATCCGGCTGGGAAGTTGTGGGCTGGAGGTCTTAAAGGTGGCGGGCAACGTACCCGAAGAGCGAAAGTTAATCATCCCCCGGCAGGCACCATTGGCCCGGAAGATGCCCATGTTAAAGGTCTTGCCAGCTTCAAAAATGTATTCATACCCCGCCGAGAATTCGACATCATTAAATGTCTGACTGCCGGTAAAACTTGCTCCTTTACGAAAGATTGCGGTATTAAACGTGGTGGTACTGGCAAAGGATACAATTCTGGCCCCCGTTTCCTGCACTTCCAGGCGATTAAATACCTGGTCGCTGTTGGAGTTAATAAATTGAGCTTGGGGAAACTGCAGTTGGATGGTGGCATTGTTGAACACCGGTGTAAAAAAGCTATAAACCACGTTCCAGTAATTGGTCGCAAAGGTGGACGTACCAAGATTCATTCCCCGCGGGTTTGATCCCACCGACTCAAATCGAATGGTTTTTACATTATAGCCAAAGGTGTTAAATGCTCCTCCGATGAGTTTTAGATCCTTACAATCCAGATTATCCTCCAGCACCCAGCTGGCTGTTGGGGTACCATCCAACACCAGCGAACCAGCAAATGGCCTGTTAAACGTTTTAATCGATTCCGGTCCATTGGATTGAAAAGTTATTTGGCCGGAAAAATTATTTGTCAGGAGAGTACTAAGGATTAAGGAGCCATTTATTTCTAAAAAATTATTTGCACCGGACGCAAATACCGCGGTGGTATTGATGGCTAGCCAATCCATGTCATTGCACTCGGCGAGAGGTACATCTACTGTTACCGTCTGACCAGGTCCGGAAAATGACCGGTCATTAAAGATGACCCGGTCTGCTCCGGTGGGGATACAAGCGCCTCCTGGTCCTCCGGAACTGGTGGACCAATGGGCCGGGTCGCTCCAGGGTCCGCTTCCTCCCACCCAATATAAGGTGGTTCCAGCCGAGCCCGGTCCAAAATTCCAGCCCGCAGTATTACCCAGATTAGATGAGCTGGTGGCATTAAAAACAGCACCGCTGGCTGTCAGATCTTTAATTCTGGCGAAGATTATGTTTTGTACATTCGGGCTGTTAAACATGGCGGCCACGCCAATGTCCAGGGAGTTGAGAAAGATGGGTAATGAACAGTTGCCACTGGCGCTGAGGGTATTAAACCGCTGCAACGAACCACCTTTAAACTCATAAGACTTACCCGGGGTCAGATTTAATACTTCGCATTGAACGGAAGCCTTGATTTTTGCTGAATTGCGCAAATTCGCCACCGCCAGCTCGAGCGTTATATTAGTCCCGGTGTTCTGATTATTAATGATTTGAAAGGTCGTATTAGCCGCATCGGCTTCCAGATTGCGTAACTTGTATGAGCCGCTAAGTTTATTAATAGTCATTCCTCCGGCGAGGAAAAATAAATCCGTATTATCGGCCTGCAGGGTCGTTGACTCACTACCCAGGTAAAAGGAAGCCGTTGTTCCTCCATTTAAATAGATTTGACAATTATTGAGGTCGATGGTATGTGGCACGCCGGAATACACTTGAAAGGCGGCCAAGCGTAAGGTTTGATTTCGGACCATGAATCCTCCTGAGGAGATCACCAGATCTTTGGTGGACGTTAACCCGCCTATCAACTCCAAGGTGCCGGCCGGATTAATGTTCGAGATAATGGAACTTTTTAGATTATTTCCGCCAAAATTTATGGTTGTCGTAGGATTAATACTGACCAGGATTACTTCACCGTTGAAGTCCCAGGTCATGGTTCCTGAGATAGTAATATTTCCGGCTACAGTGAGTTTAAGTGTAGAAGCGCCCCGCAAAGTAGGATTATTAGTAAATCCAAGCCACATCATGTTTTGGCAGGTCACATTACTGGGTATAGTGACGATCTGATTTGAGCTGGTAAATGATCCGGCATCAAAAATTACATTATCGAGGATGGTCGGTGCTGAAACATACCTGGTGCTGCCACCTGAGGTAGTGGCCCAATGGTTAGGATCGGTCCAATTTCCGCTTCCTCCCACCCAAAAATAATCAGCAGCAAGCCCCTCGGATAATATTAAAAAACTAAATGCCAAGCTTACCAGCGCATGCCGGAGCTTATTCTTCATCCCTCTCATCATTCTTACCCCTAAGGTGTATACAATTGTCACCAATTTATGTACCAAATAATTTTAAAAACCAGATTTGGATTCAGTTTCACCCTCTTTGACGTGCTTAAAAACAACAATCACTGAAGATTAGGCTGTGGGAGGTTAAAATAAACGGAGGATATTCAAAAAAAACCGGGCAGCAAAGATATAAAATAATCATCGGATTATAGTCACATCTCCTCCACTTTGTATGGACCCGGCGCCAATATCATCGGTATAATCCACGGCCAACCGGTATACAAACACGCCTTCAGAAAGGTCTTGACCTTGGCGGGTACCATCCCATCCAGCCAGGGGGTCGCTGGTTGAGAACATCAAATTGCCATAACGGTCATAAACTTCTAAGGTAAACTGCTGAATGGTAATTGCCGGCGGAAAATGAACGCTAAACACATCATTTACACCATCTCCATTCGGGGAAAACGCATTCGGCGCGTAAAATCCAAAATACGTGCATTGACGGGCAATAACATTAATCGTATCCCGGAAATAACACCTGCCGTCAAAAATGGTCAGTCCATAAGCTCCATCTTTATTAATCGTGATTTCGGCGCTTGATTCTCCGCTGCTCCAACTGTAAATATAATTCGCTGGGCCGGCAGTAATTTTTAACGGCCGGTCACTGCAAATGACTGTATCCGGGCCTAAGGGGGTGAAATTGGTAGTAGTCGGTGAGATGCGAATGGTGTCAAAATTAAAACACTGACCTAAACGCACTTGGGCGAAATAGGTACCTGGCTGCCGGATCGTCCGGGTTAAGTTGGACGTATTATCATCCCATAACAGGTTTGTACCGTTGTGTTCAGCTTGCAGGATGATATCGGTGCCTGGGCACAAGGCCCGGTCAATACCTAGAAACAAACGTGGCAAAGGGTTTACGGTTACTGCAACCGAATCCTCACTTATACAGTGTCCAAAACCCGCTCTCAACCGGTAAAGCACTGATGTCTCCGGAGTATCGCGCACAAATGCACTAGTCCGGCCATCTTGCCACCGGTAGGTCGCACCTGGTATATCCTGACCAATAAAGACAGACTCTCCAGCACAGATAACCAGGCTGTCCTCGACCAGGTTGAGCGCCGGGGGGGTAACAAAACTGAGTAAAATATTTTCTTGTTTACTACAACCATTCCCAGTCACATTGACTGAAACCTGGCTGGTAGTCGTAAAGGTACGTACCGAATCCGTCAGGCCATCATTCCATAAGATGGTTACCCCGGACAAGGGTATGTTTAGAGTCACTGATTCACCCACACAAGCCATGGAGTCCGGACCCAGGGTATAATCCGGGAGAGGCGTTACGTGTATAAATGTAGAATCAAAAGAAGTACAGCGACCAAACGCAGCAATAGCCGTAACCGGCTGGCTCGTGAGGGGTAGAACAGATCGATTTAAGTTGGTTTGACCATCCTCCCATACTACGGTGGCTCCGTTCACCGGAATATTTAATCGGACCGAATCACCAAAACAAATGGTTTGGTCCGGACCCAGATCAAACACCGGAGGCGTGATAAACGTATAATTCACTGCATCTGCCCGGGTACAACCATCCAAAGTAACCTGTACGGACCGGCTGACATTTTGATTAAAAATGCGGACTGAATCTGTCGCCCCATCATCCCAGGTGATTTGAACGCCTGATAAAGGGATATTTACGGCTATGGTTTCGCCGGCACACGCCGTGGAATCCGGACCTAAATCAAAACTGGGTAAAGGTTTAACGGTTATGTTTACTGTATCTGCAGCCTGACAACGGCCAAAGGCTGCCACGGCACTGATGGTGGTGGACGCGGTGGGTTGGAAAAGCCGGGAGGAGGTTTGGTCTAAGTCATTCCAGCGAATTGAGGCACTAGGATGAGGTATGGTTAGCCGAAGGGTATCGCCTAAACATATGCTCTGATCCACCCCAAAATCAAAGACCGGTGGTGTTACAAAGTTTAAAAACGTACTATCTATTCTGATGCATTGACCAACTTGTACCTCAGCTCTGTAGGTATTGGATTGAGTAATCGTGATATCCGGCGTAGTCTCTCCGGTATTCCAGCGGTAAGTGGCCATGGGCACGGCAATGGACAATAGGACCGTATCCCCGGCACAAAGATCACGGGGCTGATTAATGTTTAAGTCGGGAATATGGATATAATCCACCTGAATACTATCTCTGGTTTCGCAACCGGACAGGGTGGCGGATAAAATATAAAGTCCTGCACTATCTATGGTTCTCATGGGATTCTTTGATCCGTTTTCCCAGGCATAAGTGATGCCGAGTAAGTCAATCGTCCCGTTCAGACTATGACTGGCGCCGGAACAAAGCGTGGTGTCATTACCCAACGGCAGGATAAAATCCTGTGGGTTAACGATGTTAATGGAGTCGCGGATGATACAATTGTTCCCATAATCCGCACTGACCCAGTATCGGCCAGGAACGGTTATTTGGATGGAAGGTGTCGTAGCGGAGGTATTCCAGCGGTAAACTTGGGCGCCGATGACATTGTTTTCATTTAAGGTCACACTATTGCCCTGGCAGGTGACGATATCCGCCCCCAGAATGCCAAAATCCACATAATCCGAAGCGGTGCCAAAGACCCAGCCCGTGTTGTTGGCGATGCCTTCACTGTGATTACCGGCAAAAAAATTGGCTCCTCCTCTGGCCCGCTGGTCGCGCATCTGGATAAAATCACCCTCCACTGATCCAGATGTTTTTTCCACAATAGCCTGGGTCCCGGGTATAGAAGATGATAATTTTATCTGCGCACAATTATTGCCCCGGATGCGGAAATAGTCTCTTACCTGCTGCACTTTGTTGGCTTCTAAGACATAAGCATGACCGGGCGTAAACAATAAGGAATCAATGATATTGTTGCCAATAATTTCACCATCCCCGGAAAAACTAATGAAATTAAATAATTCCGAACCGATAAATTGTTGATTAAAAGCATCTTCATAAGGGTTTGAATTAATCGTGCCGTAACCCAGGGGATTGGTAAATAACACCCGGTTTAAATGTAATGGTGTCACCGAGTGTAAAGTCAGATAAGGCCTGCTACTGGTAAATACCAGCGATGATGCTCCGGGGTCAATAAAGGCATTGCCCCCAAAATAAAATGCCTCATACCCTAACCATCCATCATAGCTGATAGTAATCGTTGAATTTCCCAATTCCAACCTTACCGACTGTCCATCCGTCCAGTTGGCTCCATAAAAACGTGTAATATTTACAGACTGATCATTAGTTTCCCAAACACCTTTGTACAAAGCCACTTCATAACCGCTCCAGGGTGTTTCCAATTGATAGCGACCACCACCTTCTAAATTTAAATAATACACCATGGCATTATTTGTGGATAATTGATGGGTAGAATCGCCTTTCATGTAAAGAAAACTAATTGTAGGGGCATTTAATGGCGTAATAATCCTAAACGATCCATGACAATGCAGGCTCTCCAATCGCAAATAAGTGGTTGGGCTGGGGCCATCCCAGGTGAAATTATGACAGGTAGAAAGATATTCGTCTTCGATCTCTACCTGTTGATTATTTGCAGTAAATGAATTCCGGTCAAAGATGACATCATCGATCGGGGTGGGAATACATTCTCCCCCGGCACCTCCGCTGGACAATGACCAATGGGCGGTTTCATTCCATTGCCCCGTACCGCCAACCCAATACAACGTGCGAGCCACAGCCGTATCGATGATTTCCCACCCGGGCGTATTGCCTAAAGATTTTGACCTGCGTGCTATATAACGCGCCCCGCCGGTGATGCCAATATCCTTAAGAACCACATTAAATATTTGTTGGTCCCGGGTGCAATTAAAGGTGGCCCGTTTGGATTGCGGCAGGCTGGTAATATTAATGATGCCACCGCAGCTTCCCAAGGCTTCAATAGAATCGATATTATAAGTAAATTCATTAAAACGATACAAGTGGCTGCGGTTAAGAAACAATCTACCAATCGAAATCTGGGTAGGATTAGGATTAGAGTTCAAAAAAGCATACACATCCGCGTTGGCTTCCAGGACCAGATCGTTTATCCTGAATTGATTATAAGCAAAATATAAACTATTCCAATTACCGGCCATTCTCACTTTATCATAAGTGATCGGTAGGCTGTTTGCCGGATTTTCAGCGGAATGATTAAAGCTTGCACCACTCAACAATTCTACTTGTGATGGTACGGCCTCTACCCTTAAATAATCCATGGTTAAATTCAGATACGGGCCATATGGATTATTCGCCCGGTAAAACAACCTCAGCGTACCATTGCGCAAATCCAATAACCGGTTATTGGCTAACCGCGATTCAAAATAATTGGCTTCCAGTGTTTGTCCGTTTAACCTTAATGTTCCCGCATTAAAGAATACTGTTTTGTAAACCAACAGACTATCCTGCAAAACATACTCACCCGCTCCGGCAAAATAAATGTCGCGGTTAAACATTTTATTTCGCGAGGTAATCGTTTTAGCAGCATCTTTTGACTCAAAATAAACATCCCCACGTACATTCCAGGTCAGTCGATCATGCAATAACATTGATCCAAAAACATGCAATTCCTGGTTTTCCGTTCCCACCATAATTGGATTAGCATCTAAATTCACCCAACTAAAATCCCGGCAATAAGCATTGTCTGCATTTAGGTTTACAGTAGCATTTCCGGCAAATGAATTTTCATCAAAGATGACATTATCAGCCGGCGTAGGAATACATGCCCCACCCATACCCCCACTAGTCAATGACCAGTGCGACGGATCATTCCAATTTCCGGTTCCTCCGATCCAATACAACGTCTCATTATTTTTTTCATTTATGGTCCAGTTGGAATTATTACCGAGATTGAAACTGTTATTGGCCACGACCGGAGTGCCATTAATCCGCAACCCTTGAATTAATACATATTCGACGGTATTGGTGAGATTGGTTTCTATAATCGCTTGTTGTCCGGGATTGGTGGCTGCAAGTCGGATGGGGGTCTGACAATTGCCGACGGCCGTAATGGTTCCTATTCTGTAGGTACTTCCACTTTGCAGCAGGCAATATTTATCGGGAGCGATGACTAAATTGTTAATGGTATGGCCATGGTGAATACGGGTATTTTTCCTTAACTCTAACCGCTCAATGCGCAGATTCCCTGAATTTATGGGATAAAACGGCCCTTTATAATTTATCCTGAATAATCCGGATGGATTAGAGACTAACACCTCATTGAGATTAACCGTAGGGGCACCCACGACGTACATGGATACATCGGTTCCGTTTATCGTCAACCTGGAGGTACCAGGATTAATGGTCAGATTGGTGGCATTAATATCTACCACCGGTACCTCATTATTTAATTCTTTATTTAAAGTACTACCATTCACAGTAATTAGTGAAGCGCCCAGGTCCAGGATGGTGGTGGTCAATCCATCAATAAACCACCGGTTACAGGTTACCGCTTGGTTATTAAAATTCAGGCTACCGGCAATGATATAAAAAATACTATCCAGAGTTAGCGGTGATTGCAGGGTCCATCCTCCGGTAGCTCCTCCATTAAAGAGTACATCCCGCTGGACACGGTGATTCTGCAAATTGACCGTTTGTGCCGGTTCGGTGGTTTGAAAAGACAAACTGCCGCCAAAATTATAGCGCATCGTTGCACTAAGTCTAGCTGAGCCGGAAATATTCAGGATGTATTCCGCCTGACCGGCCAAAGCAGGATTATTGGTCACCGCCGTAAAATCCAGGTCACGGCAAAATACATTGGGCAAGTCTATAGTTATGGATTGATTGGGAGCCGTGAAAGAATTGGCATCAAAAAAAACATTGTCCGCTGCAGTAGGAAGATCGTTGTGTTGAGCTGTGCCTCCTGAGGTGGTCATCCAATGGGTAATGTCGGACCAGTTCCCGTTTCCTCCTACCCAATAATAATCCGCACCATTGAGGATGTGAGGCAAACAACCTAACAGAATAAGTATCAGGGTGGACAAACGATACATATGTAAACTATTGATCATACAACTATAACAAAAATAAAGCCCAAAATAAAAATCAGGCCGGAAATTCATCCAGAACCCTCATTTTTCCATTACAGGCCATATTATTTAACTATCAAGAGGTACTTTTAGTATGTTATTATTAAATAGGAATAAACGTATACTTGATAGTATAGATCAATTTAATATCAAAATTGTTGCCTGGCTGGAGACAATTATTTTTTCAGGAGGTTCCACACCCAAATCACAAGATCACTGGTGTATATCCGTCCGGTTTTTTCCAGTTTATCTCCCGGGGGTATTCCTTTTTCACCTCCATTATATCCAGATTTAGCTGATAGTCTTGGTCGCTGACTAATTTGATTTGTCTTTTGTAGGGTAACTGCAAGTCGGAAACAAAAGGATGAAAGTCGGTTTGCTGCACCGACAGTTGGTATTCATGGTTAGAGGCCTCCATTTGCGGCAAGGTACGTTGCTGCACCTGGTAGGCATAAATGATGTCATGTTCATCTTTACCGGTGATGGTCCAACCGGTAGTTTTTTGAACCGTTTCTATGCGGTTTAGCACCCGGTCCAAAGGCAATCCGTACCACAGTCGGTCCAGGTCACGGTAAGCAAAGGGGATGTGCTGTTTTTCTAACCAAAGGTCTACTTCGCCCATCAAATATTGTTTGGCCAGACGGTCGATGATAAAAATGGAATCCGGTCTGACCAATACGCGATGAGTTTCAAAGCCAAGTTTGGAAATACTCAGCCACAGGTATTGACCGCTAATGGTATGCCACTGCAGGTTAACTTGCATAGTCAGGGTTGGCACATCAATATCTAATTTACCTTTACCACCCCACGGAAAGTCCGGCAAGGAAGAGGTGTGTAACAGCGACCATTGGGCTAATACAGTTTTTTCAGAAATGTTCTCTTTACTTTTATTTAACCCTTTGGTGCTTTTGCAGCCTGCTGCCAAGAACAAAATGATGATAAATATTCCCCAATACAGGTGGATCAACCTATTCATTCGCTAAGTTGCTTGGAGGTTATTTTTTTATTGAGGCTAGCCGAAGGCGCTGGACGCAGGTCGCGGGCTTTTATCCAGTACTGTAAAGCCTCCTGGACCAGTTGGGCCTGGTAGAGAACATCACCGTACAATTCCAGCACCTCAAAGTCATGGTCTCCATCGTGTTGCAGGGCCTTTTGTAGCCATTCCCTGGATTCATTGATATCCTTTTTACGGTAATGATATAAACCTTGTAAATATTTACCGGCATAATGATCTCCATCCAGGGATTGAATGGACTTGATTATTTTAAAGCCTTCTTCCAACGTATTTTCTTGCTGCAACAGGACATAAGCTTGCCAGCGCAACGCTTCTATGGGCTTGTGATTTAGTTGATTAAGTTGTTCTATAAATTTTATGGCTTCAACGGGATGTCCGGACATTTGCGATAAATAACCTTGCAGAGCCAATATTTCAGCTTGAAGTGCGGTCTGCCCGGCTGACATCAGGGTGGCATCTTGCAGGCTGCGCAGCGCTTCAGCATATTTTTGATGATGCATCAAGGCTTGTGCATGACCAATGAATACCCTGGCCTGAGTAGGAAATAAATCCATCGCTTGCTCAGTGATAATCAACAGTTGTTTACTTTGATGCAAATGATAAGTCTGCTGGATAAGTTTCTCGAAGGCCACCCATTGGGTAGGGGCCAGTTTAGTCGCTCGTTGATATTGCTCCAGCGCCGGAACATCCTCTTTATTTTCCGCCAGAATGTCGCCATAAAGCATAAGCGCCCGCCATTGGTCGCCATGCGCCTGGACCAAGGCTTCTCCGACTGTTTTTAAAGCAGCAAGTGTATTTTGGTCCGCATGAGTTTTTATCTTGTCCAGATAAGGGGTTATTTCCCGGATTTTTTGTTCCAAATCGACTTGAGGATTTTGAATGATCGGTAACAAATTGAGCAGATATGCGCTTCCGTTTTGAACATTATGGCGGTTTTTTTGCGCGAGGGCCAGGTTGGCCTGGGTATGATTGGGATCCAGCCGCAGAATTCGTTGGTAATATTCTTCGGCTTTTTCGAGCTTATTTTCATTGCGGTAATGCGTCGCCACCATCAGTAAATAAGAGGTGTTATCCGCATCGCTATTGACCAGCTTCAGCAATTCTTCCAGCGCCTTATTGTTTTTTCCACTTAATACGTAATAATCGTATTTTTTACGACTGATTTCGGGTTGTAAGCCGGTATTTTGTTCCAGATGACCAAGAACCAACGCGGCTTCCTCATAAAGTTTTTCTGCTGCTAAGACTTCAGCCCAGCGTTCATAATAATTGATTGGTAGGCGCTGTGTTTTATGCAGCCCTTCATAAAGATGGGCCGCCAGATTAAAGGCAGATTTTTTCTCTTGAATCTCCGCAGCCATTAAAACATAAAATTTATTCGTTGGATCATACTGCATGGCTTTTTCTATATAGTCCAGGGCGGCAGCTATATCCTCTTTTGCCTGATAGATCCGGGCTAACTGGTAGGCGGCAGCATCGTTGCGCCCATCCACACTTAGCACATGCTTAAATTTGGCAATAGCTTTATCAATATTGCCAATCATTTTCTCCTGAAGTCCGTCCAGATACTCATTTTGTAATTCCAGAACTTTCTCATCAGCCTGCACCCCCGGTATCTTCACCGGCTGATCTTGAGCGCTCAACTTACCTGGTCCAATCATCAAGGACACCCACATCCAGATTAAAATTCTATTCATGCCTTATAAATAACGACAAATATAACGCCAATATTGGCGGGATGGTTTCTGTCCGGACTTGTAGCTAAGCCAATTAGGTTAAACTTGCCTTAAATTTTTAGACCAAACTCCGGTAACTCTTGTGCCGACCAACCTATGATGGTATAGCTCACCCGCTTCGAATATGTTTTTTTATATGACCAAGTGAACTCTTTCCCTCGCCCGCGCAGGTAGCTGCTTGAAAATCAATGTGATCATTTGATAAACTGGTGCTGAAATATCAAACATCGCCCACTTAATAAAAATTAGATGATTATTCATTTCCTAAAACAGATTTGAAATACCTTCTATCACTCTTAACTCTAATGAATAACCTTCCCGGACATTTAACCACACGGGTGTATTTATTAGATGCATTATCAACATTTTAATAATAAGGTACCAAGAGACAATTAGTTTATAAAATATGTCTCTATTCGATCTTTAAATTTTGTTTATAATTTCTACTCATGCGCAAAATCACTTGATTACTCAAAATAACATTGGCATCGCCGTTGAAATGCGTGCGGATTTCTTTGATGAAATGAATATTCACAATGGTGGAGCGGTGAATGCGCACGAAGTGCTGAGGGTCTAATTTTGTGTTAATATGGGTGAGCGTATCGGTGAGTAAATACTTGTTATTTAAGGTATACACGCGTACATAATTTCCCTCCGCTTCCACATGGGTGATGTCGGCCACCTTTATTAACTGTATTCGGGTACCGTCTTTAGCGGTTAATAGTTCTGCGTAAACCGGATGAATCAAAGCTTTTAGTGCCGGCAGTTAGTCGTGCAGGAGACTCCCCAGTGTAGGTAGACTACCGGCATGCCGGTAATGCCTTAACCTGGCCACCATTTTTTCGATTCTTTCGGACGTAAACGGTTTTAAAATATAATCAATAGCTTGGTGTTCAAACGCCTGAATGGCATACTGATCGTATGCCGTGATAAAAACAATTAAAGGCGTATAATTCTGCAGCGCGGGGCCCTGTTGTATGATTTCACAAGCCACTTCGAGCCCCGATTTTTCAGGCATTTGTATATCCAAAAACAACACATCAGGTCGTAAATCAACAATGAGTTCCAGGGCCTCCCGTCCGTGTTTGGCTACACCCACTACCTCCAGATCATTATTGGCCATAAGATGATTCCTTAATAGCTCCTCAGCTAAAGGTTCATCCTCCGCGATCAGCGCTCGTATTTTCATAAGTTTTTATTCGTTAACCAGGGCAAGTGAATTGATACAGTAACGCCGGGATTTGGATCGTTACTATTTATTTCCAAATAACCTTCGGTTCCAAAAAGTGTAGTCAGCCTTTCCTGAATATTGCTCAATCCAATGCCAAAATTAATGGTTTGAACGGTATCATGCGCTATCCCATCATCCTGAACTTGTAATAACAACTTTTTATAGTCTGAATTATTCGGCCGGATACGGATGATAACATGTCCGGCTTTTGCTAAGGGTTCCACACCGTACTTAATCGCATTCTCCAGCACCGGCTGTAGCAACATCGGCGGAACCAAGGCACTTTTAACGGTTGGATCTATTTCAAATTTATATAAAAATCGCGCACCAAAACGCAGGGAGATAATATCCAGGTACTTTTTTAACCAGTCGATTTCATGGTCTATAGGCACCAGATCGGCATTATTTTCTTTCAGACTGATCCGCAATAAATCACTTAATTTAGTTAACATTTCGGTCGCTTTGGACGTCTCACCTTTTTGCATCAGGGCAATGATGTTATGATGCGTATTAAACAGAAAATGGGGCTGCAATTGCATTTTTAAAGCTTCCAGTTTAGAACGAGACAATTCTTTCGCCAATCGTTCACGTTCTATTTCCATATTTTGCAGGCCTACAAATAATTGATAGCCGCGATAAACCAGAACTATCCCGGCATAAACAATCCAAACATTGAGAATAAAGGTGGAAAACAATTTATGATAAACGGCCTGTAAATTCATCTCCTGGTGAAACGCCCATGGCCATAAAATTTTTAAAGTGATCCCAAATAATAGCAAGTGCACGAAAACTACTCCGAGTGAGATACTAAATAGTACCACAAAATTTTTTTTCCACCGCACTTGATTATGCAACGGAAACAAATCATAAAAATAAATAAGTACAAAAGTGACCGGAATATAAAACACCCATTTTAAAGCAAAAACAAATGATTCCCGCCAATAAAACGCCTGGTCTAACATCTGGCTGGTCAGCCAATCCTGCAGGACGTGCATCCCAGTCAGGGCTACCCACAGGCCAACCACAATCCATACATTAACCTTACGGCTAGGAACCCTCATTCAGTGACAAATACATTTGTGCAGTAAATATAATCTTTTGACCGAGGCCATAGTTATACATAATAAATACTTCTTAGTTTATTATCAATTAAGTGTTGACAAAAATGACAAAATATTTAGTGTAATGCCGACCACAGCGGAGACATCTCTACTGACGATGCTAGATTTCTCCATTCGTATAAATACTGTATTCTATTATTATTGATTACACGTTGAAGAATATAATTCCAATATTATTTATCGGTCGACTCAGTCGAAAGGACATTAGTCTTTCTTGTATTCCCGCTTGGTTCCGACTCGTTCGGCTTAGGATTAGCCCTGCACTTCCAACTGGTCTTATAGCATAAACTAAATCCTGAATTGAGCTCTCCATTCATGCTGAAAGGTTCTATTTCACTTATTAGGCACTTGGTATAAAAAGAAATGATTTAGAATCTGTTAGCTCCATAAATAAAGATTTTGTATGCTTCAAATCAACAAAGCAACACATGCAGATATCTCCACAAATCATTAGTCGTGTGAAGGTCCAGATAAATGAAAATAATCTCCTTTGGTGTTATCCAGAGCCTCGGAGATAAGTTTAAAATTTATTTCGGATGGTTTAAGATTTATATACTTATCTACAATAGTCCGATGTTTATAGATGATCATGGTACTTTCCACCTCGGGGTTTATCTTATTGAGATTTGCTTCGCTTTCTACATCGTCAAATGAGGGAACAAAAGTCAGCGCTATTTTCTGCAAACCTAATTGTTTACCTAATTGCTCCAGTTCATTATACCGGTTTTGTTTTTGGTAGGCTCGTGAATTTCCATAGACAAAATAAGCTTTTAAATAGTTCTTTCTTGTTAGACTCTCCCGTTCCAAATAAACTAACCAGGCCTTAATATCTTCCCAAACCGGCCGGTCCCCAACAAAAAAAACAATACCATGGTACCGCCCATATTTACACACCGGGCAAGTCCGTGTACCTCGATCAGGGCCGAAAGCGTGAAAGGGGATAAATGAGGGTTGATCCTCCCCTATATTCAATCCGGAGGACAATGCAGGGTGTGATTTTGCCGGATAATGCGGAATATTTAATCCCAGAATAATATTATGATCGGCGATCTGAACATTACCGTCCAAAACCACTCTTAATAGTTCGGTTCCTGCCCTGTTCTCCTGGCCATATTTCTTTTTATGTTTTAAGTAATGTGGGTCATCATCAAAATATAAATCCGCATAATATTCGTTTTTAAGGTCAGGTTCCCTGATGGCTAAATGAACGTGTTATGGGATTTCTTCATTCGGATATGCTGTAGGTCGTGAGGTCTTAATTGTATAACTTCCATTTTGATCGGATTGTACCCATCCCCGTAATTTACCATGTCTTTTTGCTTTTGCCGGTGTGTCGTCAGCAGAAGAATATAATCCGGCATCATCCGTATGCCAGTAATAGACCATTACATTTGCTGCCGGAGTCCGGCCATCCAACTGTAATATCTTTCCGGTGATGACTAATTTATGTTTTCCCGCAGTCCACCCTATACTGGTGTGCTCCGGTAGAATTTTCTCCGGCATTCCTACATACATTAACTCACAGCCCTCACAACCACCATCGACAACCTGTACATCTGCCTTTCGGTTTACTTTTTCACTAGTATTTATATTCTTAGCTTGTCCGCTGCACCCTGTAGAATTGGTTATAAATAATAAAATAAAAAACATATAAATCACCGTCCTCATTTTCCATTAATGTTATTTATGAATATTAAATTATTTTGGGTCTGTGTATGAATGACCTGACATTTAAATGTTTTAATTTATCTGGCTAATTTCTCCATGACCCAAACATCGTTATCGTATCTAAACTCCGGATGATCCGGTGTGCCGCCATATTTGCCGCCAGTCAGATAAATTTTTTGTTGATAAACTGCTGCCGCCACCCCTCCGCGCGGCAGCCAAGGCGCTTCCTGAGCGGTCCAATTTTTTCCATCCGCACTATACAGTACCTCACTGGTAAATCGACCGTTCCGGTTACATCCAAGCAACCATATTTTACCATCAAATACCACGGCAGTATATCCGAAGATTTCCTCTCCGGGTACAATTTCCGGTGCAATTAAGTGCCAATTGAATCCATCCGTCGAACGCCAGACATCGTTGTTGAGTAAATACAATTGATTATTTAAATTTACGATTTGACTGTTACTGCGCTTTCCGAAGGGAAGGTTATTTTTTTGTTGCACCCAATGAATGCCATCAAGGGAATTCCAAAGATCGGCATAAGCGGTTTGTTTATCTTCGCCGCCGATGATCCACATCTGGTTTTTAAAAACAAATGGGTGGTAAAAAAAGCGTTCGGGAAGATTGCTGGACCTTGATAATAATTTCCAGGATTGCATATCCGTACTTTTACGAATTTCAGGTCTAAATGAATATTGTTCGATGTTTCCGTTAAATACACCTAATCCAAACATATCCTGCTGAAATGAAATATAATCCAGGAATGCTAAATTTTGAATAGCATTGGGCAATAAAGATTTATTCCAATGCATTCCATTCAAGCTCCACCACGCACCCCGGGGATGAAGGGTCCATAAGGTATCGCGATGATTAAACATCTGAAAATTATAACTCTTATCCCATTCTGCATTGTCTAATAATTTCGTCCACCGGTAGGGTCCGTTTGTTAAAGTTGGAATCGGTACCTTTGGGGTTTGTGTGGAGGTTTCCTGCCAGGAGCACCCGATGAAAAACAACATAACAATTCCTGCAGATTTCATGATATGATTATTTTATTACTACTTAATAATACAGATTAAGGAAAGCGACTCGGAACCTAATTGGATCGAGTGAGAGTTAAAGTTTATTGTGCGCGTGTGGTAAACTTGTTTGGTTGACGAAAACATTTGAATATTGCGATCGGTTAAAATTATTCAACATTACTTTTTTTAAAGACTCTAGGTAAGTTTTAAGCCATTAACGCGTGCGATTCAACACATAGCCATGTGCCGGATTACCCACGCGTGGTTTTAAGAACTGATCAAGGATAAATACCAGCTCATCATTAATTAACCAATAATACTCGAATTCCGGAAGTCCGGATTGTTCCAGTTTATAATAATAAGCCAGGGGATAACCAGGAATCCCTTGCCCAACGGTAACGGGACCGGCCGACTCCAGGCGATCATCATTTTTGCCGACATAAACGCGGGCTAATCGATAGGATGTTACTTTGGTCAACGAAGCCCCATACAACACCAGAGCCACTTTGGTTCGCTCACAATCCGCACAAGGAATCCTGCTTTCATAAACGGCGACGACCTTGGTGCCTTGTTCATCTGCTTCCGGATACCAGGGTGGAATAAAGGTTTCTTTTTGGCAAGCCAGCTGCCCATAAATACAGGTTATGAATAACCCAGTAAATAAAACCATTTTAGTCAAGCCAAGACGGAGATTACGACGGGTAACTAATGAATATTGGCGCATGTAATTTTTATTTACTCTAAAGGTAAACCGTATTAAATCTTACTGCACCTAAAAAATGACGAGAGGATGAAAACGCCGGGCGAACCGATGACTTAGCCTGGTAAAAAAAATGCCCGGCAGTTGAAGCCAGGCAATTTTTTAAATCTGCTCTTAAAGGTTACGTTAATTTATTATATCTCTTTTGCACTTCTTCCCAGTCAATGACATTAAAGAAGGCACCGATGTAATCCGCCCGGCGGTTTTGATAATGCAGATAGTAGGCATGTTCCCACACATCCATCCCCAGGATAGGGGTTCCTTTTACGGCAGCCACATCCATCAAAGGATTATCTTGGTTAGGGGTGCTGGATACGGCCAGTTCTCCTTGGGCATCCACCAACAGCCAAGCCCATCCTGAACCAAACTGGTTAAGACCGGCTTTTGAAAACTGTTCTTTAAAAGCGGCGAAGGATCCAAATTTGTGATCGATTGCCTTGGCCAATTTACCTCCCGGTTCTCCACCGGCATTCGGGGCCATGATTTCCCAGAAAAGATTATGGTTATAAAAGCCGCCGCCGTTATTGCGGATACCTGGTGCATGCTGAGAAACGTGGGCAAGAATTTCCTCTATGGTTTTGCTTTCAAGAGGGGTGCCTTGAATGGCAGCGTTCAGGTTATTGGTGTAGGCCGCGTGGTGCTTATCATGGTGAATTTCCATAGTGCGGGCATCAATATGTGGCTCCAGGGCCGTAAAAGCATAAGACAAAGCTGGTAATACAAAAGCCATGGTTGATAAAAATTTTTTATGGTTACAAATAATTATCAAAACAACAAGTTTTCTCTTATGTTGTCTGCTGGTGCCGATTATTTGAGGATGAAAGAGGGAAAAATATATTTCGTGATAATCGGCTGGCCTGGTTCTGGGAGACAAACCGGAAGATCAGGTATTTGCCATTTGTTTTGAGTTCGAATAAACGTCAGACCAAACGACTGAAACGCTTACATGTCTATGCCAGTAATTATTTTACCTCAACTTCAAGGACCTTTTCGCCTTCTAAATAGCCCTCCAACACATCTCCTATGGCCACCGGCCCAACGCCTGCCGGTGTTCCGGTAAAAATGTAATCTCCAGTGAGCAGGGTAAAATATTGGGAGATATTCACAATGAGATAATTAAAGTCAAAGATTAAATCGCGGGTATGCCCATCTTGCACCAACTGATTGTTTTTGAAAAGTTGGAAATGAATATCAGCTAAAGGCACCAGGGTTTTATCCACAAATTTGCCTACCGGCGCTGAGTGGTCAAATGCTTTGGCTATTTCCCAGGGTTGACCTTTTTTCTTCAATTCATCCTGCACATCCCGTGCCGTGAAATCTATACCTAAGGTCAATGCATCGTAATATTCCGCGGCAAATTCCGGCTGGACATGCCTGCCATTCTTAGCAATACGTAAGACTACTTCCAACTCATGGTGGATGTTTTTACTGAATTCGGGATAATAAAATGGTTTACTATTCACTAACAGCGCCGTTGAAGGCTTCATAAACAACACCGGCCGGTCAGGAACCGGATTATTTAATTCCCTGGCATGTTCGACATAATTGCGACCTACACAAATGATTTTCATGGACCGAATTTTTTGAGGATCAAAAATACCAAATTAACGAGCGGCCGAATTCGAATTATAATTAATTTTAAATAATAAATTGAATTTTCATGGCCAGTGACCCCTATTTATTGGAACGCTTAAGACACCTTTTGCAGGAACGTCACATAATCTGGACTGAAAAGTCCATGTTTGGCGGAGATTGTTTTATGGTCAATGATAAAATGTGTTTTGGAACATACCAGGGCGGATTAATGATGCGTGTAGATCCCGCCCAGGTAGAAAATTACACTCAACGCCCGGCCATAAGTATTATGATTCATGGAGGAAGACCTATGCACGGATTCTTGATGGTCCGGCCGGAAGGTTATGATCGGGATGAAGATCTGGCTTATTTGGTCGATCAGTGTTTAGCTTATAACCCCATGGCCAAAGCCAGCAAAAAAAAGAAATAGCATAATTGTACCTTTTTACGGCAACGAAAATTGTTTCATCCAGGCCCAATTTTCTTCGGCGGCTTTATAGGGGTGATTCTGGCCGTTGGGGTAAGCGTGTTGCAGGTCTTTGATCAGAATATAGCGGAATTTTACATTAGGATCCTCAGGCAGGGAATTAAAATTTGCCGTGACAGCAACATTCAAGTCTCCGGTCTTCGTGTACCGGGGGTTAAGCCGAAAGCTATTTACATGGGTTTGGGTAATGGTATAATGTCTCCCATTTTGAATTGTCAGGTTCGGGGAATTAATTAGTGAGTCCAACATGGTTAAAGGAATTTCCGGTCCTACGTTTCCCGGTCCATAGTCTTCATTGCCTACCTGATAGGTCACCGCCATTTTTCTAACCGGCTGATATGTGGTATTCAAATAAAATGATCCTGCGCTTTGCACAATCGCCGCAAACACATCGCCCATTTCGATGGAGCATTTAGAGGCCATTTGTCCGCCATTGGAGAACCCGGCCAAATAAACTTTTTTGCGATTCAGGTTATATTTTATCCCAACCTCATCAATGATGATCCGTAAAAATTTTATATCATCACGCAATCGTTCACCTGTACAAGGCTCCCATTCGGCGGGTTGCGAACTCCATTTTGTGGTGTTACTTTTTTCGCCCATGGTCATAATGCAGTAACGCCAGGAAGATGGATAAACTGTTAAAATATTTTCTGCTTCGCCTACTTCTCTCCATCCACTGATGTTATAAAATTTTTCCCCATCGCCACTGGTGCCGTGTAACATAAACACTAAGGGCACGGCGGTTTTGCCATCATAGTTGGCTGGAACGTGTACATAATATTCGCGTTCATCACCATCCACCATCGTAATAAAACGATTTTTGCCATATTTAATCTGATTGCCCGGGGACGGGGTATTATCACTGTCTTTACTGCAAGCCACCAGTAATAAAACCGGGATTATGCAAAGGTATTGGCGCATGACTATTAGACTATAAGAATTATCGAATAGTTTAATTCAGACTGCAAAATAACATTTTTAAAATTTAACAAGGGTTAGCCTTCATGGTCTCACTGATCATGCGGTGGAAATGATGGACCCCTTTTTCGTGCAGAGGAGAAAAACGACCGCGGTGGTACACACCGGATTGCAGACCCTGGTGCACCAATTCTACTATCGCTTCATCTTCTAATTCCGTCTGGTGAATGCCGGTATCTTCTAACCATTGTTCATCAGCACCCTCCAACAGATAATAATGAAATTCTATCCGGGTGCGATGCCTGGTGATGGGCACAACTAAATTAAGTGAAAGCCCCCAGGGATAAAAATTCAGCATTAAATTAGGGAACAACCACCAATACAGAGCATATATGGCCTGACCGGCCAGTGGGTGATCGGGTGGAATATTTAAATGCGGCTCGTCCGGCTTGGCTACCCCTATTTGCATAGAACAGCCAGCGAACAACTGAGTTTCATAACGGTTAAGATCCAGTTTAGCCATTAATCCCGGATGCACGTAAGGCACGTGGAAGCCTTCCAGGAAGTTGTCCACGTACAGGGCCCAGTGGGCATTTAATTGGTAAGTCGAGGACCTCCAGGGCTTAAGTTTTATCAGCGGGTAAAACGCCATGAGATCCACTATTGGCTTAAAAATGCTGTTAAAATCATCGTCACCTTTAGTTTTTAAAAACAACAGGGATTGCCAGTCATGTAGGTGGTAAACGGCAAGATGATCTGCGTCGGAAGGAAAATTTTGTACACCTTCAAATCCCGGCATGGATCTAAATCTTCCGTCTAATCCAAAACAGCGACCATGATAAGGACATCGGATGAGCGGATGTGACATCGGCTCCGTAACCAGGAGCGCACCGCGATGTGTACAGACGTTGGACCTGGCACTCCACTGACTCGGGGTTCCACGGGTAATCATAAATGGTTGATCCAGGTAATCCGGCAATAATTTTCCTGGATATACATTTGCCTCGGAAGAATATTTATGCTTGGTACCAATCCATTGCCAGGATTTTGCAAACAGGTGATCTTTGCTCCAGGTCCACCACTTTTTCTCACGATAGTACTCGGTCGGTAAAGTATAGGCCCGGGTGATGTCTTTATCTATGTCGTAGCACATCTTTTTCAACGGCTTTTATCAATAATTAAACAGCAATTTAGAACATCCGCCTCATTTTAGGCACTTGGAGGCCATGATTTAAGTTTGAACGGCTAATAATTTAACCAGCAATTAACATCTGTTTAATACTACCTTTGAAATTTTAATTTAAACCGATATGGAAAAACCTTCCGCTCAATTGGTGCGCAGCATCACACTTCCAGCGACCGTCATCCTGATTATCAGCTCCATCATTGGGACCGGGGTCTACAAGAAAGTAGCTCCTATGTCGGCAGATTTAATGGATCCCTGGTTAGTGCTATTGGCCTGGGTACTGGGAGGATTGATCAGTTTAGCCGGGGGGTTAAGTAATGCCGAGATTGCCGGCATGATGGCCGGTGCAGGCGGCGAATACATTTATTTTAAGCGCATATACGGGCGGTTCACAGCTTTCTTATGGGGCTGGAGCACCTTTACCGTGATTAAGACTGCGGCCGTGGCTTCCATTGCCTACGTCTTTGCGCATTCGTTTAATACGCTGATCCCACTACCCCAATTACCACCAGGTCTGGCCCAAATAAAGGTGGGGGTTTTTACACCTTTGGACAATTTTGGGGTAAAGCTGCTTACCGCCTTAATGATCATCACCTTAACTTTTTTGAATACCCGCGGTCTGAAAGGTGCCGCCACCTTCAGTACCTGGATTACCCGGTTGGTGGTGACCGCTTTGATCGGCATCGTCATCAGCGGGCTTATCTGGGGCGGTGGGAGTATTGAAAACCTGAATACTCCGGCTTCCGGGTACACGCCACCCGCCAATTGGACGGATTTTACCTTCATCAAGGCGTTGTTTTCCGCATTGCTGGCGGCTTTTTGGGCTTATGAGGGCTGGAACACCATTGGCTTCCTGGGCGGTGAAATCCAAAATCCCAATCGCAATCTGCCTTTGGCCCTTTTGTTTGGTTTATTGGCGGTGATCGGCATTTATTGTGCGGTTAATTTTACTTACCTATACGTTTTGCCCGTGGATGAAATCATCCAGGTGCATCAAGGCCAAAACGAAATCGCCGCTGTAGCGGTCATCCGTCATTTTGCTGGTCCTGCCGGGGCTGTGATTATATCTATACTCATTTTGATCACCACGTTAGGTTGTACCAACAGCACCATCCTCATGCCTCCGCGGGTCTATTATGCTATGGCCCAGGACGGATTGTTCTTTAAGTCAGCCGCTAAAATTCATCCGACCTTCCATACCCCCAATGCCGCTTTATGGATTCAGTGTTTCTGGGCCGTGGCATTAGTGTTCAGCGGCAGTTTTGACCAGCTCACCGATATGCTCATTTTTGCCGCTTTTTTCTTCTATGGCGCTACCGCGCTCGGAGTCTTCATCATGCGCCGTCGCGAACCAGATGCACCCCGACCATACCGGGTGTGGGGTTACCCCTTTATCCCGGCGATATTCGTCATCTTCTGCGTTGTTCTGATCGTCATCACTTTTATTAACCATCCCCGCGAAGCAGGCATTGGCATGGCTTTGATGCTGACTGGAATTCCGTTTTATTCGTATTGGAATAAACGCTCTCAATAAAAAAAGTCAGGCGCTCATTGTTTTGTTTATTATAAGTGTATTTCTTTTATTTTTTTGTTGATTAATTAAAAAAATAAAGTAAATAAACTACATAAGAAATAAACAAAACTAAAATTACTGCGCAGAAAAAAGTGATACGGTTGAGGTAAAAATTTTTGAACCCCGTTGCCCAGTTGCGTATTAAAACGACTGGAAACATGATACTTGCGCTAAGTACCAAATAAACAAGCCAGGCCGGATTAGACCAATATGTGTCGTTAATGATCACATCCCGGTTAGGACTCCAAAAGGACGGTGGTTGGACAAACCACTTATCCACCAGGATAAAAGCGACCAGCACACCTAAACTGATCCAAATAAATTCCCTAAACCAGGAGGCCGTTGCAAAAATCATAAGGCACCAAAATTCTTTCTAAATTAAATATTACTTTCAAGAAGGCAAAATTCCGGCGAAAAAGCAAGCACAGGCCTGACCGTTATTTAATCATCACCCCCGGATATTTATTAATGATTTGTTAAAATAAGTTTAAGAACTTAAAAAAATGAAAGTTCTGTTCCCGGCTAAAGTAATAGGGGTGTAAGCATTATTAAATACATCAAAAAATAAATATCATGAAAACGTCAATAAAATTTATAGCCCTGGCGATACTTTTATTGGGCACGGTAATAGCCTTTTCCGGATGCAATGAAGAAGCATTAAATCCTGACGAAAAAGCGGGTGTTTTATCCTTAAGGGGTAATGGTCCCGGTGGTACGCCCGGAGCTTGTCAAGCCAATGGTTTACGGAGAGACAGTTGTCGCAACTTACCCAAAGAAGATCTTTCTAAGGCAGAGCGTGATATCCTGCTGTTTATGGTGGAAGAGGAGAAAATGGCTCATGACCTTTATGCTGCCTTTTATCAAAAATGGTCTGTTCCGGTTTTTGACCGCATCCGGCAGTCCGAGCAAAAACATATCGAAAGTGTTTCCTATTTGTTAGACAAATATGATGTGGATCATGCCACTTTAGAACCCGGCAAATTTAGTATGGAAGCACTGCAAATTCTTTACAATACTCTTCTGGAAAGAGGAATGCTCTCAGTCACAGCTGCATATACCGCCGCGGCTTTGGTAGAAGAAACAGACCTCAATGATCTGCAAAAGGCCATTAAAGACCAGGTGGATAATAAAGATATCACCTTGGTCTTCACCCATCTGAGTGAAGCATCCGGCCGGCACTTAAAAAATTTTGTAACTCAACTTAATGCTGCAGGTATAACGTATCAACCCACCGTATTAAACATCACTGATTATAATAATTGGTTGGCCATCAGCACTGCTTGTGATCCTTCCGGCAGACCGGGCGGATGTATGGCAAATAACGGAGGAAAAAACCAGGGTAAAGGAGGCAACGGTAGAGGTTTAGGGCGCCAAAAAGGATAATTTCAAAGTCTGAACGTGGTTTTTTATATTAAATATTTTAGTTAATCTTTCGGTTCCCACAGATCAAAAGTCTTGGTCTGTGGGCAACCGTTTTTTACACGCCCTGTTATTATCTAAGATGATCATCGCTGCTGACATTTGTGCTCCGCTCACCGATCAGGAATTGGTAAACAAATCGTTGGATGATCTGGAATATTTCGGATGCTTGTATCAGCGTTATGAATCAAAAATACTCCGGTACATCCAGCGTCTGTCAGGTATGGACGACGAAGAGGCGTTGGACATACTGCAAGACATTTTTATTAAAGTCTGGCGAAACATTCATGCTTACGACCCCGCCTTACCTTTCTCCAGCTGGTTGTACCGAATAGCTCATAATGTTATCATCAGTACTTGGAAATCCAAACAACATCTGGCCAAACAGCTCGATCTTCTTACCGGTGAAAACACCATCTGGTGGAATGATATGACTGCCAATGATGATGAAGATCAATTAAAAAAATTAGTTCCTGCAGGGCTACAGCAACTAAAGGCAAAATACCGGGATGTGCTCATATTACATTATCTGGAATCAAAACCCTACCTGGATATTTCGGATATCCTCAAAATACCATTGGGTACCGTAGCCATCCGGATGAACCGGGCCAAACAGCTCATGAAAAAATACCTGGAAAAACACTTGAAAAAAAATGCGTCATGAGTAACCGTGGACCTTTTCGATTATTGGAAAAAATAAAAACGGAAGCCATCCAACCCAAGCCTAAAATTTATTTTAGCTTAAAGTCTATTGGCCTGTGGACGCTTTTGTTTGGTTCCATTCTGCTCGGAGCTATCGCATTTTCAATTGTATTATATGCTTACCAGCAGTCCGGCCTGGATATACCGGACCTGCTGGCTCAATCCCGCACCGCGTTATTTTTAGCACTTACTCCTCTATTATGGGTGTTGTTTCTGTTTTTGTTTTTGGCTCTGGCCATATGGCTCACGCGCGCCACGCCGAGAGGTTATAAACTCACCTGGGCCTACATAATCCTGATAAGTGTTCTGCTCTCAATGACCGTTGGATATATCTGTTTCAAAGCCGGCGGTGCAGAATATATTGATAAAACCTTTTATTTCAGCCGATTAGATCTTCCCTCTATTGAAAACCAAAAAAGAAAAATTTGGTCCAATACCGAACAGGGTTTGTTATCGGGAGTAATCAAAGAGGCGGGAGACAGCTTAATGGTCTTAGAGGATTTTCGCGGGAAAGTCTGGACTTTAAATATTTCCAATACATTTATTCGCCCAAGGGTCAATTACCAGGCTGGAGAGAAAATAAAATGTTTGGGCCAGCTAAGCCCGGACGGCGAATATATAGTTACAGAAATAAGGCCATGGGTAGGTCGCAAAGGGCGATGATAAGTAAGGCATTTTTTTTATGAAAATGTATTTCTGAATAATCAGAAAATTTCTTTTATAAAATTATTTTGTCTCTGGTCTCTAACATTTTAGAACGGGTTAGATAAAAATTATCAACCTATTTCCTTGCGGAGGTACGTTACTCCAAATGGGCTGATTCAATTAATTCTCTGCCACGTGGTGCCTGATAATTTTTGCCAGCATATAATTTCCTCTGATTTGTTTATAGCGTTGCGAGCCTTTAAGAAACATGCAGGAGTAAATCAAAATTAATATCTACCTCATCATATATTTTTATCATCCCCAACATAGGTTTGGGTGGAGTCAGTTGATGATCCGAAAGGCGGATGATAGTAAAAGCGGTAATACGAAAACGATTTTCGCCCAGGGA
>JAYRWN010000474.1:0-2817 GCA_041917975.1 Saprospiraceae bacterium
ATCGGTATAGGTGGATGAGCTGACCAGAATATCTACATAGTCACATCCCGCGGTCAAAGCTGCTTGACCAATCTGGGCGATCAGGTGAGGAGTCGTGGTGAGAACAATGACCAGGTGCACCTGTTGAAAAGCGGTCAAGAGGCTGTCGCGATCCGCTGCATCGGCATAACGGGCGGTGACACGATGCGGAGGAAATTCCTGCTGCAATTGATGCACAAAGTCCTGAGCCCTGGCCAGACGTCTTCCTGCAATGATAAGATCAACATGAGTTTCCTGTAATATAAGCCGTGCCAGCACTTTTCCTACCGCTCCATATCCACCCAGTAATAAAATTGACACACCACCCATGACCATAATTTTTGAAAATCCTGTCTGTAATTTTGTCTAAAATAATCTATTTTATGCATAGGATTATCTCGGTGACCATTGGTACAAAATAAAACCAGCCACTTGGTCCAGCATTCTGATGGTTTCTATCATGGACTAAGCTATCAGTGCCCTTGTATAATCCCTCAAAGATCTGGCCAAATTGGATGATCCCAATTTTTTTAAGGAATGGTGGCAGGAGAGAAAAATTGGAAAGGGAAAGAAATAAGGTATACTCTATGTCAAATTCAAAAAATTATGTTTATTCAAACCTAACTAACATAAGGTTTTAAGTCTTTAAATTGACAAAAAGGGAGTTAGGTGCAAATCTAACTCCCTCATAATTCTTTAATTATTGAACACTATTTAACTACAATAGGCTTAATAAACGCTCGATTATTGTACTTTCCCTTTAAATAATAAACACCTTGACTTAGGTTACCAATATTAATTGTATAGGAATTTTTCCCTGTAAGGTTCAGTACAGTCCTTTGCCCTAAAACATTAATGAGCTCTGCAAGTTCTATGTTTCCTTCCTTGCTTGTTACAAGTATGTAATCCTCAGCCGGGTTTGGAGTTAAGTGTATAAGTGAGCTATTTTCTTTAATTAAAACTCTATTCTCATCTAACTTCACTGCAATTCTTTCACCATCCAAACCAAAAATATTAATGTTATCGTACTTGATAATAGTATTACCTTCCCGAATAGCCAGAAAGGATATTTCGCCTGAGGCATGTTCTATTTCAAGACTTGCAAACTTATTAATAATAAATATTTTTAGCGTCCCTTCACCTAACCGACTATCATCAATGTAATAATCGACTCCATATTTAAGCCCTGGGATATGATTAGTGTACTTAATAAACCTCAATTCTTCAGGTTTAAATACTAATTTGAGTTCAAGACCTTGAATATCAGACTCATTTTCAAAACTTAAAGGCATAGAAAAAACTTCACCCTGGAATACCGTGATATCTTCTCCCCTTATGATAAAATGGTTATTTCTGCTCTCCAACCTTTGTTCATCGAACTTTTCATAATCTGCATCAAAATTTACATCCCCAGCTTTTATCCCTACAAAATTCTGTGCATTCTTATTACCATCTAAAGGATTATAGTTAATGGACGTAGAGTAATTGTGATTACGCGCTTTTTCAATAGTCAAACTTTCCGTGCTAGGAATAAAGGTCCACGACGGATATAAGCCAAAATCTGTGGAAGTTCCAAAAACAACATTCCTTAATAAGCTCACATCTGTACTGTTAATAGATCGTGATTTATCAATATCTGCTGCAATATATTCTTCGGGTTTAGTAAAATTAACCCGTCCATTGATATGGTTCTGTAATTTGATCAAATCGCCAATCGTCAATCCATTAGATACGTGATTCAATTTTTCACATGTTATCACATTATTTGAGTTAAAGCTTAGACCTGCAAACCCATAGTAGCCACCAATATCTGTGGTCATACTCTGCCCATTCCCTCTATTAATAAATACTGTAGTATTATTGATTGGGTTTTTGTTGGGTGAAAGTATGTTCCCCTGAATAACCAGTTTTGTATTGCCAATACATATACTCCCTTGGCGCAGAAAATATGGAACCGATAGATTGCTTTTATACACTATTACCGGTTGAGGCGTATGATCAATGTAAATCATTGCTCCCTGTCCTGAGGGTCCAATTAGCATGACTTCAATGTTAAAGATTGTTGTACCATCGGCCACAGTTAGTCCATCTGGATTATACCAGGTAACCTGGATATCATCACCGATGATTGAATTGCTATTTGAAAATCCAGATAAGCTATAATCTCTTAAATTAACAAATTGACAGACCGAAGGATTACTTCTTTTTATTGAAAAGCTGAAACCCTGGATACTTGTAAAATTGTACACCTTAACTGGGACCTTAACAATTTGGCCACTGTTACCACAGATTTGTTCTCCTAATTCAAATGTAACTTTGTCATATTTTACCGGGTTGTTGCAACATCCTGGATAATAGAATGTCCAGCAATAACAGATTAGATGACAACCTTTACGAATAATTAAGCAGATATGATGGTACCCGGTTCTTTTAAACCTGCAACGTAAACTTGAAGAAGATGGGCTACTGCCACTTTGAAATTCAATATCCGAATTATCCAGTTTCCAGGTATATTCATCACCGCTTATTAGATTACTTATTTCCAATGCATCACCACTTAATGTCATGACGGGCAGCTTATTTGATGGCGGCAGCTGGCCATTACTGCAAGCGTTGCCTGGACAAACTGTAAAACAGATTTTACTGCTACCGCATGGATTGCTCACCGTCAAACATACTGTATAACATTTACCGGGATTAAACTTACAGCGAGGGGATTTTTCAGTTCCACCGGTTTTAGTACCACCTCCAAAGTCCCATTCAAATATTTCCCCATCAGTTGAAGGGGATCCATCAAAA
>JAYRWN010000475.1:0-66022 GCA_041917975.1 Saprospiraceae bacterium
AATGTGTTTAGAAATGGTTTGAAATTTTTTTTTCAGATCCGATACGGTAAGCACCAATTTCTTTTCAACAGCTTCACCATCGATAGTCAAGGTCCAGCGATCACTAACGAGTTCATTTGGTTCTGGAGGAATACCGTTATTACGCACAAAAAAGTATTCACCTGGTATAGTTTCAGAGTCTAACAGATGTGGAGGGGTTTCCAGATTTAAGGGTCGATCCCCAAGTACTACTAATTTTGAGGATTTACCTGGAATTAAGGGGTCAGCAGTCCAGGAATCCAATAAGTCAAAGGGAAGACCATTTCGTAGCCATCGAAGGCCGGCGCTGGCCGTAAGAGCCTGAATAAAGGTGCGGCGCGATGTTATAAAATGTTCGACTTTATGATCAAAAGGTTGCATACGATCAGGGTTTGAAAAATTGTTAAACAAATAAAAATAATTGAATTCCTTGTTATTGATTTAACAATTACCATGCATTAGGTTAATCTGAAATGAAAATAAGGGTAAACATGAAAGGACTATCTACAATAATCTTAATTTTGCCCTGCAAATCAAATTAATGCCGGTATGAAGGCTTCACAACGCGCCAATTCTATCCCCGAATCGCCATTCAGAATGTTTCTGCCCTTTGCAGAAGCAGCACGGGCGCGTGGCTTGGATATTATTCATCTTAATATAGGTGATCCTGATTTGCCGGCACCAGTATCTGCCATTCATGTTTTTCGGCATTACAAAGCTGACCACCTGCCATATGCCTCCTCTTACGGCTTTGTTCAATTGCGCAAAGCATTTGTTGATGTTCATTCACCTGATCATAATTTAAGTCCAGACGATGCCATCATCACCTGTGGAGCTTCCGAGGGCTTGTATATGACCATGTTAGGCTGCCTGGAAGCTGGGGATGAGATGATCGTCTTTGAACCATTTTATGCGAATTACCGGGGTTTCGCCATGATGGCCGGAATAAACTTAGTTCCGATCACCACCAACATAGAGAATAATTTTGCTCTACCCTCTACAAGTGAGTTAGAAAAAAAGATCACACCCCGCACCAAGGCAATTTTGATCACTAATCCCAGCAATCCTACCGGGCAGGTGTTTAGCTCGAGAGAGCTAACTGACTTAGCGAAGGTAGTTAAGAAGTATGGATTATTCCTTATCGCTGACGAGGTGTATGGCCCCTTTGCATACGATCTGCCTTACATTTCGGTTCTGAATATTCCAGGAATAGAAGATCATGCCATTGCGCTCAATTCAATTTCTAAACGATCTTCAAGTTGTGGTGCCCGCATTGGAGCAGTCATCTCCCGAAATAAGTCAGTCATTAACGCTGTCAGCCTCATGGCAAAGCTGCGTTTAAGTGTACCCTATTTAGAACAGTTTTATGCCGTAGAGGCATTACATGACCCAGTTCATTTAGGTAATTTAAAAAGGCAATATGATCAACGTCGGACCTATGTTTATGACCGACTAAAAAAAATGCCGGGCGTCACAGCCTATTTGCCACAAGGCGCATTCTATGGATTCACCTCGTTGCCTATTGACGATGATATGAAATTCTGTAAGTGGCTTTTAGAGTCCTTTAATTATAAAAACCATACCATTATTTTGGCTCCCGGGTCGAGTTTTTATACAACTCCGGGACTAGGCAAACAGGAAGTGCGGTTGGCTTATGTACAACCCATGGAAAAACTAGCTTTAGCAATGGATTGCCTTGAAAATGCCCTGTCAGAATATCAGGCAACCGTGTTAAACAAAGAATTAGAACTGCAAGCTTTATCAAAGTGAATCGACAGGAAAATTTGGTTATCTGGCACAATCCTCGCTGCGCAAAGAGCCGTGAGACCCTCCAATTAATTCAGGCCCAAGGTTTTAAGGTTAAGGTACGCCTGTATCTTTCTGATCATCCAACATCATCTGAACTAACCAAAGTAGTAGAAGCTCTAAATACCTCAGCTGAAGCTTTGGTGCGTAAAGGAGAAGCTTTATTTAAAAGTTTGGATAACCTTCCCTCCTCTGAAAAAGAGTGGATCAATCTATTGGTAAAATATCCTATCCTAATCCAACGTCCTATTGTCTTAAATGGTCGTAAAGCAGCTATCGGACGCCCACCTGAAAATATATTGAGTATCTTATAATAAAAAAGCCGCTTCACGATGAAACGGCCTTTCTTGGTAATTACTTTTTATACTATTTGACTTCTTCGAATTCTACATCAGTTACATCTTCCTTAGATTTGCCTGAACCCTCATTTGCAGCTCCATCCGGTCCCGGTTGAGTTGATCCACCCTGATTTTGCTGTGCGCTGTACAGGTCGGCACTCGCCGCTTGCCAAGCGTCATTTAGCGTCTGGGTGGCTTTATCTATGCGTGACAAATCTTGCACTTTGTGTGCTTCTTTGAGTTCGGCTACCGCATTTTCTATAGCCTGGCGTTTATCGCCTGGTATTTTATCCCCATACTCCTTAATCTGCTTTTCGGTTTGGAAAACCAGGCTGTCAGCAGCATTCAGTTTATCAACCCGTTCCCGAGTCTGTTTATCAGTTTCTGCATTTGCTGCAGCTTCATTTTTCATTTTTTCTATCTCATCTTTAGATAACCCAGTACTGGCTTCTATACGGATATTTTGTTTTTTGCCAGTACCTTTATCTGTAGCAGATACATGAAGTATACCATTGGCATCTATATCGAATACAACTTCCACTTGGGGCACTCCACGAGGTGCAGGGGGAATTCCATCCAGGATAAAGCGACCTACTGAACGGTTATCTCTGGCCATTGGACGCTCACCTTGCAATATGTGAATTTCTACGGAAGGTTGATTGTCGGAAGCGGTGGAATAAACTTTAGATTTTTTGGTTGGAATGGTGGAATTGGCTTCAATGACTACATCATAGACACCGCCCATCGTTTCTATACCTAAGCTAAGTGGAGTGACATCTAATAAAAGGACATCTTGAATGTCACCGCTTAATACGCCACCTTGAATGGCTGCTCCTACAGCAACTACTTCATCTGGATTTACACTTTTGTTTGGTTTTTTACCAAAAAACTCTTCTACAGCTTGTTGAATTCTGGGGATTCTGGTTGAACCACCCACCAAAATGATTTCATCAATGTCTGACTTGTTTACCCCGGCATCCCGAATGGCATCTTCACAAGGCTTTAAGGTCCTTTTGACCAATGAATCCGCCAATTGCTCAAATTTGGCACGAGTAAGCCGCAGCTCTAAGTGTTTGGGAATTCCATTTACTGCGGTAATATACGGTAAGGTAATGGTCGTTTCTGTACTGGATGATAGCTCGACTTTAGCCCTTTCAGCAGCATCCTTAAGACGCTGCAATGCCATAGGATCCTTGCGCAGATCAAAGCCTTCATTACTTCTGAATTCGTCAGCCATCCAATCTATGATCGTCTGATCAAAGTCGTCCCCGCCGAGATGTGTATCACCATTGGTGGATTTCACTTCAAATACGCCTTCACCTAACTCCAAAATAGAGATATCGAACGTCCCTCCTCCTAGGTCATAAACAGCGATGGTCATATCCTTGTGCTTCTTATCAAGACCGTATGCTAATGCAGCCGCTGTTGGTTCGTTGATGATCCGTCTCACATTCAATCCAGCTATTTCACCAGCCTCTTTAGTGGCCTGGCGCTGAGAGTCATTAAAATAAGCTGGTACCGTAATTACGGCTTCTTTCACTTCCTGGCCTAAAAAATCTTCGGCCACCTTTTTCATCTTTTGGAGCACCATGGCAGAAATCTCTTGTGCCGAATATTGTCGGCCATCTATTTCTACGCGTATAGTGTCGTTGGCACCTTTTACGGTTTTGTAGGTTGCTCGCGAAGATTCTGTTGTTACTTCTGAAAAGCGGTGCCCCATAAAACGTTTAATAGATGATATAGTACGGGTCGGATTTGTAATAGCTTGACGTTTGGCCGGATCTCCAATTTTGCGTTCCCCGTTGTCCATAAAAGCAACAACTGAGGGCGTTGTGCGCCTGCCTTCATCATTAGCTATAACCACCGGTTCGTTCCCCTCCATGACAGCCACGCATGAATTTGTGGTCCCTAAGTCTATACCTATTATTTTACTCATTGTCCATGTATTTTATCCATAGTTCTTTCCAATATATGTGCCATATGGCATTTATGTCGGAATTGCAGTTTTTAACCCTGATTTTTATGTCAAAAGAGTAAAAACCTCCTGTCAAAACGTCATAGCCTGTCATATTTTTTACTCAACTAACCAAAGAGGTACTACGCACTCAATTGTAGATTTATCTCATTAACCTTCAAACAATTTTTCTATTTTTCGGCTTTCAAGCTAAATAGTGATGTCCATACATAAACAAGTAAAAAGAGTTACGACCCATACGCTTCGCGAAATGAAGAAAAAAGGGGAAAAAATAGCTATGCTTACTGCATACGATTATTCCCTGGCCAAGCTGGTTGACGATGGCAATATTGATATCATTCTGGTGGGTGACTCTGCATCTAATGTCATGGCCGGTTACGAAACTACCCTGCCCATAACCGTAGATCATATGATCTATCACGCTCAGTCCGTCGTTAGAGCGGTTAAAAGAGCTTTGGTGGTGGTGGATTTACCTTTTGGTTCATACCAAGGTAATTGGCGGGAAGCCCTAAAGAATGCCATCCGTATCATGAAGGAAAGTGGAGCTCATGCCATCAAAATGGAAGGCGGCGCAGAGATTAAAGAATCCATCATTAAAATTTTAACAGCGGGCGTCCCTGTCATGGGTCATCTTGGTCTAACCCCACAGTCCATTTACAAATTCGGTACTTATACTGTAAGAGCAGAAGAAGCTGAGGAGGCAACAAAATTACGAGAAGATGCCAAACTCCTGGATGAACTAGGTTGTTTCGGAATTGTGTTGGAAAAAATTCCTTCTTCTCTCGCTGCTGATGTTACCATATCGGTTCAATGCCCCACCATTGGCATAGGGGCCGGGTCGGGAACGGATGGTCAGGTCTTGGTTCTCCATGACATGTTAGGAGTGACAATGGATTTTTCTCCTCGCTTTTTGCGACGTTATTTAAATCTGGCAGATTCAATTAAAAATGCAGTCAACCAATACGTTAATGATGTCAAGGAAGGAACTTTCCCGAATGCGGCTGAGTCTTATTAATCAAACAAGCCTAACATGAGATGTCTTTAAAATTGGTCAAAAAACTTGCTTTGATATTCGGATTAATGCTAGCTGGCGCCTTAGTCAGCGGCATTTACATGTATTCGCTTATTTATGCTCCCAATGTAAAAACAGGACAAAAGGATTACATCATTTATATACCTACCGGCTCCGGTTTTGAAATAATTTTGGATACCCTGCAACGGAGAGAATTATTAAAAAATTATGCCTCCTTCAATCGGTTGGCCCAAAGCATGAAATATAAACAAAATGTAAAACCAGGCCGCTATTTACTTAAAGCAAACATGAGCAACCGCCAACTGATTGCTCATTTAAGATCCGGTGCTCAGGAACCCGTCAAACTCACCTTTAGTACCATGCGTACCATTGATGAGTTGGCCGAAAAAGTGTCTCTGGTGCTGGAACCTGAAAAATCGGAATTTTTGTCCTCCTTTAAAGATGAATCAGTACTCGAAAAATTAGGATACAGTCGGCATAACATTTTGACTTTGTTTGTACCCAACACATATGAGTTTCTTTGGAACACGAACGTTGAGCAATTTATAGAACGTATGCGAAAAGAACATGATAGATTTTGGTCCAAAGAAAATCGCCTGGAAAAAATTAAAGCATTTGACTTGACGCCGTCGGAGGTCTATATCCTAGCTTCCATTGTGGAAAAAGAAAGTGCCAATGATGGTGAAAAACCTCGAATAGCAGGAGTTTACTTAAATAGGCTGCGACAAAATATTAAATTACAAGCGGATCCAACTGTTGTCTTTGCCACCGGTAATTTTAATCTTAATCGAATTTTGTATCAGCACCTTTCTTATGACTCACCATACAATACTTACATATATGCAGGACTGCCGCCAGGGCCAATTTGTATGCCATCAATAGCCAGCTTGCATGCCGTTATTGATGCTGAACAACATGATTATTTGTTTTTCTGTGCCCGTCCAGATAATTCGGGCCTGCACGCTTTCGCCAAAACGCTATCCGGCCATAATGAAAATGCCCGCAGGTTTCATGCCTGGCTGAATAAAAACGACATTAAATAACTTATTATTGATAAATACGGCGTGGCTGTGAATGACGCCGGACCAAAAATAATTGAGTGTTTTGATTGCCAAATCTTTCGGTTCCGGACCATACCATGGAGTTATCTTTTTTCCGCACTTTCCAATAACTTTCACGATCATCACGGATGGATGGAATAAGATGAAGCATTCCTGCATCATCTATAGTCCAATCCCCATTGGTGGTTTGATGCTCAAAAACACCACCGGCATAGGTGTTATCTTCATTAAAACGAATCCATTTACCCTCCAGGTCACTGGCTAAAACCGAACCATGCATACCCTTTGAATATTCCCACATCTCAGTAGTCAAATAAGACTTCCAGGTTTTGTCTTTTGGTTTAGCTAAGGTGATTTCTTCCGCAAAATCTTCAGTAATCGATTTTGAGGTCGTATCCGGAGATACGATTGAACTTTGACCACTAGAAGCTGCTACATCAGTAGTGGAAGCTTTATCCTGTTTACAAGCTAATATTATGCTGGTCAACAATATTAACTGAATGCCACTTTTTAACATTTGCGCATTTTTATGTGCTGCAAAAATATAATCTTTGAATTAATACCAGAAATTATATCTGTAATTAGCTGGCCATTGCGTAAGTCCATTGAATTTCTTATCCTTGTAAAGGGGATAACTCTACCATAAAATATATGTTGCATCAACTTCAAAATTGGCTAGAAAAAGAAATACCCCAGTATAAGAAATGCACCTACCTCCTAGCAATCAGCGGTGGTGTAGACAGCATGACCCTCATGCATTTATTTGAAAAACTCAAATTAAATTATCAGGTTGCCCACGTAAATTATCAGCTGCGGAACACATCAGCCCAGGACGAAGAACTTGTCCGGCAAGTTTGTCAACAATGGGGAAAGCCCTTTCACTCGCGACGGGTGGACACCTTGGCTCTTAAAAAGAAATCAAAACTTTCAACCCAGGAGTTAGCCAGGCAAGTGCGCTACAGCTGGTTTAGTGAATTAGCTGAACTTCTACATATAGAATACGTGGTCACAGCGCACCATCAAAATGATCATATCGAAACTTTTTTCATCAATCTGTTGCGCAATTCAGGCTTGAGCGGGTTGATAGGCATTTCATCATTGCGGGGTAAAGTTATTCGTCCCCTGCTGGAGTTTACCAAAGATGATCTCCTGGATTATGCCAAATATCATAAGTTGGAGCATACCGAAGACCTAACTAATTACACGAATCAATACTTTCGTAATCGAGTCCGTAATCAAATCCTACCAGCGTTAAACCGCGTCAACCCTCAGGCATTGCGGCTGATTACCGAAAGCATCAAAACCCTCCGTGAAGACTACCTGTTGTATGAGGAAATATTGTCTTTCTGGTTAGAACGCCTAACCATAAATAAACAACCTCTGGTTCTGAATCTGGAACCACTGAGGTCCTTAAAGCAGAGTGAAACTTTACTATTTAAGCTGTTGCAGCCCTATGGAGTGAAAATTTCTCATTGCAGGAGTATTATTATTGCATTTCAAGGTAATCACAGCGGAAAAAAATTTCCAACAAGGGACTTCAACCTCATTTTGGACCGACATTCACTACGAATATTGCCCTTGGATAAAACTGAAGTCCTTCTCGAACAACCTGTCCCCATCCTACCATGCCGAGTGGAGTTTCCGGACCAAAGCGTGGATTTTTCATTACTTCCATATATTAGGGACCAACCTATACCATCCACTGATTTATATGTGGATGCCGCTACACTGCGTGCCCCTCTTACCTTACGATATTATCGTCCGGGCGACCGTTTTAGCCCCTTGGGGATGGGCGGCAAAACACAGAAAATTCAAGATTTCCTCACAAATCGAAAAGTGTCCATTGACTGGAAACTAAAAACGTTATTATTAACCCATGATAACAAGGTTATTGCCGTCATACCATACCGGATTGATGAAGAATATAAAATCACCCCACAGACCAAGAGGATGATATGTATCCAATGGACTCCATTAAATGCTAAATATTAATTTTTAATACATGTAAAGGAAATCTTGTCGCCTTACTAGTTTTTCTCACCCGATTTAGGGGGTGTGGCCATAGCCTGAATATCTAACTTTGGGAGATGCTCCCAGAACCCATTTTTTAAGGAAAAAGCTTCATAGGTGCCGTCCGGAATAGGTCCGGGCAACCCGCTTTGGGGTGATTCAATTAAATGATCGAACACCACTAAATTTATTTCCGGATCAAAGTTAAATCGTATGGTAGCTTCAGCTGCAAATTCAACAGAAAATCGCCCAAGTAACGCATCACCAATTTTTATACATGCCGGCGTAAATGTGACTGTATAATCATTATTTATTCTCATCACATCCATAAATTTCCGCCGGACCGAGTAGGTATGAGAATCGTATCCAAACATCAAAAAATGTGTAACACCTTTATGTATGAAGGGTACAATATTATAATAAACGCCTCCGTACCAACTCTTGGCTGTAGTTGAATGCTCACTCATGGGTTCCATCTGAAAAGATCGATCGATAAGTGGCACCATTTTAAGGTCAGAGGAGGCAAATTGTATCGCCCCATAATATCTGTAATCTCCTCGGCTCACTTCTAATTGCCAGGTAAATACCCGAAAACTGGAGTCAGGAGGGTAAAGGATGGAAATGTTCTGAAATTCGAGAAAAGGATAATAAAAACTATTAGGAACTTTGAGAGTTTCGGTTAGTTTTCGGATAAAACGTTCACAAGCTGCAAACCGATTTTCAGCGATATCTTCGTAGAGAATTGAATGCGCCAAAACCTTTAATGTATCTTCTTTAGCGATAATTGTTCTCATCCCTGTCGTATCAATCTGGCCTATCCCCGGCCAGACCGATGCCACAGATATCATAGCTATGAGGACAAATTTATAATCTAATTCCAATTCCAATTTTTAAGATGGAAACGCACTTTTGCTACTTAAAAGTATTAAGGGCTCCTTAAAGTTTCATTCCGTCATATGCATTCATAACTTCCCTAACGGCGCTTGCTGAGTCATTAAGCAATTTTTGCTCAGCTTGGTTTAGCTTTAATTCAATAAGCTCTTCTATGCCGTTTTTACCTAATTTGACTGGAACTCCAAGAAAAATGTCTTTTAAACCGTATTGCCCCTCTAAAAGAGCACAACAGGGGAAAATACGTTTTTCATTTTTTAAAATGGTCGTTACCATTTGAGCTGCAGCCGCACCTGGTGCATACCATGCAGAGGTGCCCATAAGTTTAACTAATTCTCCTCCACCAACTTTTGTGCGTTCGATAATTGCATCCAGGTGTTCTTTATCGATCATATCAGTAACCGGAATTCCGGAGACTGAAGTAAATCTGGGCAGGGGGACCATCGTGTCACCATGTCCACCCAAAATCATGGCTTGAATATCCCGTGGAGATACGTTTAGGGCAGAGGCCAGAAAGGCCCTGTAGCGTGCTGTATCCAATATTCCGGCCATCCCAAATACTTTCGTGGCTGGAAGTTTAGATGCTTTATAAGCGGCATAGGTCATCACATCCAATGGATTGGAAACAACGATGATGATCGGCTTTTTACTGTAATTCATGATGGATTTAGTCACCGCGTTAACTATCTTGGCGTTCGTGCTGATCAAATCATCACGACTCATACCAGGCTTGCGGGGCACACCGGCAGTAATGACGACTATATCCGAGTTGGCTGTATCTTTATAATCATCAGTACCTTTTATGAAGGAAGTATAGTCATCAATGGGTGCTTGTTGCCACATATCCAACCCTTTACCACGAGCCAGGTCTCCCATGATATCTACCAGAACCAATTCTTCGATGATATTTTCGTGGGCTAAAACATTCGCGCAGGTAGCTCCCACATTTCCGGCTCCTACTACAGTTACTTTTGCCATAATATATTACATTCTTTTTACATACTTTGCAAATGTATAACATTGACCTTGTTACCAAAAATTTTTCGAACGGAAGTTTCGCTGTCTTCCGAAATTTAAGACAATTCTCATTCCACCTTGTTCTTTGGGAAGGCCGTGAGGCATAATTTTAACCCTGCTCTCGATTGTTTTATTATATACATATCATATTTTAATAATAATAACAAAAAAATGCATCATTTTTGCTTAAACAAATGTTAACGAGATAATTATGTCACTGGAAAATTCATTACCTTTGTTCATAGTTTTTTCTACGTTGTGCCGGAATAGTATGAATAAAGTTCGATTATCGCTGTTTACCGCCATTTTACCTTTGATTTTTGTTTACAGTCAGGACATTAGATGTGGCCTTTCGGATCCTCAAGCTGTGAAGGAGCAATTGCTTTCAAACCGGCTTGAAGTTCCTTTCGTCGTTGAAAAACGGCAAGATATATCCTATGTACCTGTGAAGTTTTTCCTCACAGCTGAAAATAATGGTACAGGAAGGATAACAGAGAATAAAGTTCTAGACATGCTTTGCGAACTTAACGAGAACTACCTCGATCAAAACATTCAATTTTATCTCAAGGATGGATTTGCCTACTATGATAACTCTGGAATTTACAATTCACCAACAACTAGTTTTTCACAATCCCTGCTAAGAGAAATAAAACGGTCCAATGCCATTAACGTGTTCATCACTAAAGAAGCCGGAGAAGGATCAGCTGCTTATTACCAACCTCCGGCCCGATATAATGACTGGATTGTTATCCGGAATCAGTTCGTTTCCGATCCGCGTGTCTTAACCCATGAGTTTGGTCATTTTTTTAGTTTGCCTCACACGTTTCATGGCTGGGATTCAGACCCTTGGAACGCCACAAAACATGGTAATCCAGTGGGGAACCTTGCTCCGGATAGAATTACACTAAATGAATTTGCTGACGGAAGCAATTGTGACCCAACCAAAACTTCCGGCAATAATGTTGGCGATGGGATTTGTGATACTCCTGCAGATTATAATTTCGGATCTTCCACCTGCAGCTACCTTCTTAATGCTAAAGATCCAAAAGGTGTCAATGTCAAGCCACAGGAGAACAACTATATGAACTACTTTTTCGGATGTTCCAATTACATTTTTACTCCTGGACAGAAAAAAGAAATCAGCCGGAGTCTGACCAGTTCATCCCGCGACTACCTGCGGTCCAACTACCAACCTAACACGACTAAAATAACAGGAACAACTGCACTAATCAGCCCAGAAAATAGAGCTAGAACAACTTATGATTCTAAAGTACTTCTTAAGTGGTCTAAATCAGCTGGGGCGGATTTTTATCTTGTAGAACTAGACGTTTCTCCCACCTTGGACTATGATCTGAAAACCTTTGTGACCAACGAGGACAGCATCCTTATTGAGAACTTACTTCCGGAAAAAAACTATTTCTGGCGAATTCGCCCTTTCAATGAATTCCACACCTGTGCCACGCCAAGTGAAACCAGACGTTTTATCACGGCTAAAACCACAAGTGTCAGCGCTATCCCCGGAGTCCAAGAAATTAGGTCATACCCGAGCATCGTTCATCCTGGCACCCAACTTCAACTAAGCATAAATGCCGAAGTGGTCATTAAGGGAGAACTACTTATTATAGACCTCCAAGGACGAATAGTCAAAAGAATCCCTACTATACGATTCAATTCCGGCTCCCAACAATTACCAGTAGCTGTTGATGGTTTACCAAGCGGCCTTTATATCTTGCACCTTTCTGCCGGAGATGGTATTTATAATTCAAAATTCATTATACCTTAACCATTTGTAAGGCTTGTTGAGCCAGGGGAAAAAATAATTATATGAATATTCATGAATATCAGGCCAAAGAAATCCTGAAAAGATTTGGTGTTAAAACCCAACAAGGTTATTTGGCTGAAACCATTGATGAAGCCATATCAGCCTATCAAAAACTCACCGCAGAAACCGGTTCGCCCGTAGCTATTGTTAAGGCCCAAATCCATGCCGGCGGACGTGGAAAAGGCGGAGGAGTAAAACTGGCAAAGAACCTCGAAGAATTAAAGCACCATGCTGGTAATATCCTCGGCATGATGTTAAAGACCCCACAAACACCCGGCGGTTTACAGGGACCCGGCAAAAAAGTCCATAAAATACTCATCGCTGCTGATGCATACTCGCCAACATTTGAGTCATGTAAAGAATATTATCTATCCATTCTGACCGATCGTGAAAGTAAACGCAATGTAATTATTTATTCTACCAAAGGAGGCATGGATATCGAGACAGTAGCAGAAGAAACTCCAGATTTAGTCCATAAGGAATATATCGATCCATCAGTAGGGTTTATGCCCTTTCAAGCTCGTAAAATTGCGTTTAATCTGGGCTTATCCGGTCAAGCTTTTAAAGAAATGGTTTCGGCCACATCGGCCATTTATAAGGCATATGAACAATCGGATGCAACCTTAATAGAAATCAATCCATGTTTGCACACTGGCGATCAACATATCATTGTTGTAGATTGTAAATTTTCCTTAGATGACAATGGATTGGAACGTCATCCTGATCTGGAAGCCTACCGTGATATTACAGAAGAGGATCCGACCGAAGTGGAGGCCAAAGAACACAATCTCAATTATGTAAAATTAGATGGTAATGTAGGCTGTATGGTCAATGGCGCAGGATTGGCCATGGCCACTATGGACATAATTAAGTTATCCGGAGGAGAACCGGCAAATTTTTTAGATGTCGGTGGCACAGCGGACGCTGATCGGGTAGAAAAAGCATTCCGCATTATTCTAAAAGATCCCAATGTAAAAGCCATCCTGATTAATATTTTTGGTGGTATCGTACGGTGTGATCGCGTGGCTACAGGTGTTGTACAAGCTTACAAAAATATCGGAGATATTAAAGTCCCTATTATAGTGCGTTTGCAAGGGACCAATGCCGAAATAGCCAAAGATATTTTAGATCAGTCCGGATTGAAAGTCTCCTCAGTTATTTTACTCAAAGACGCTGCGATCCAAGTACAGGCCGCTTTGGCTTAATTTCCTTTAATACCGACTTATGGACACTGCTGCATTGGACCGGTTGATGATGCAAAGGTGTTTGGATTTAGCTGTCCGCGGTCGTGGCTTCGTGTCCCCCAACCCCCTGGTAGGATGTGTCATCGTGCATAAAGATCGTATAATCGGAGAAGGTTATCACCATAAATATAAAGGCCTTCATGCCGAAATTGAAGCGCTTAACAGTGTTGTCCTGGCTGATAGAGCATTGATCCCCGAAAGTACGGTCTATGTAAGTCTTGAACCATGCTATCATCATGGTCACAATCCGCCGTGCGTCGAGGAACTCCTCCGTCAAAAAGTTTCTCGAGTGGTCATTGGTCATTTGGACCCCAATCCATTAGTAAATGGTCAAAGCGTTATTAAACTTCAAAATGCAGGTATTGCAACAACTACTGGTGTTTTAGCCAAAGAAGGGCTGGAAACCCTAGCCCCTTTTATCTGTTATCAACAACAAAACAGGCCCTACATTGTGCTAAAGTGGGCCCAAAGTGCTGATGGCCAACTAGGCAGTGAACATAAATCCATATCCATCAGTAATGGCATCTCAAAAATTATCAGTCATAAATGGCGAACTGAACTGGATGCTATTCTCATTGGCTATCGTACAGCAGTCACCGACCAACCACTTTTGACACCAAGATATTTTCCTGGAAGGGTCCCTTTACGAGTGGTTTTTGATCCAAACGCGCAACTCAAGAGGGGATTAAGTCCGCTGGATGGTGTATGTCCCACACTTATTTATAATTGTATAGGGAAAGAAAGTTCTGAACCCAATTTAGAATATGCCTCCATTAACCCTGGCAGATCAATCATATTTGACATTATAAACCATCTATATAACCGTAAAATTACTTCCCTTTTAGTGGAAGGCGGTCCTGCTACTCTGAAGTTATTCTTGGATCTTGGTCTCTGGGATGAACTTTGGCAGGTGATTTCACCCCACCCTCTTAAAACACGTACTTTGCCAGCACCACACTTCATAGGTGAAAAAATCGATGAAATCTCCTGTGGAACCGATAAAATAAACCGGTATAAGGCTCTAACTCGTTAAAGTTATTTTAAATATGGCCAAAGGCCAGCTTTTTGCTTTGGTTATATTGTTCTCTTGTTATTATTTTGTTTTTCGATTGTGCATATAAACTATGGTTAATAAATTAGGATACATAAGTGTGATGTTGATGATAGCATTAGGTCATCATCACCTGCATGGTCAAAACACATCGAAAATCATCTGGCACACGTGGGAAGAAGTTATAAACAAATCTAAAGTCCAAAAGAAACTGGTCTTTGTAGACGTTTACACCGAAAATTGTGGCTGGTGCAAAAAAATGGATGCGACCACCTTTCTTAACAACGACATTGCCGACTTTATTAACAAAAACTTCTATGCTATACGGTTCAATGCAAAAGAGAAAGAAAATATCACCTTGAACGATCGGGTGTATAAGTACAAAGACGGTTTACACGAATTAGCCGTCGAGATCATGCTCGGCCGGATCAGTGTACCAACCTTAGTTTTTATGGATGAGAATTTTAGCCTACTCCAGCCCATTCCTGGCTTTAGAGGTCCATCCGAGTTAAACATGATCCTCCATTATTATGCTGGCGGATATAATAAAACCACACCCTGGCAGCTTTTTATCAATAACTTCAATTCGATTATCACTAAAGATAAAGATGGAGTGCAGTACATAAAGGGAAAGAATTAAACCCAATTCTTCAACCTTATCTATAGTTTTAGTACCTGCATTTGTTTCTAAAGAAGGCTAGAAAGGCCATTTAAAAGTATTCGTGGTTTTTCTCCGTCTAGGCGTTGAAGTTTTAACGCCCAAAACCCCTAATAAACCACGGGTCAGTTCCCGGGCTACCGTACGTCCTATTTGCCGGGTCGTTGTACTATCAAACACTTTTTCAAGCACTGATTTTTCTTTCTTTGTATTACGATCATAACTGTCTCTCTGACGCCCCATTTCTTCTTGGTGTTCTGTATCCTGAAAAGCGGCCAACTTTTCGGTCAAAATTTCATAAGCGCTTTCCCGGTCAACATCTTGGTTATATTTATTGACCAAAGATGATTCATTAACTAACTGATTGATTTCTTGTTCCGATAAAACCCCCATTCTGGATTGGGGCGCGCGCAACATTACCTGTACCAGTGGTGTGGGAATACCCTTTTCATTTAAGGCCGTGACCAAAGCTTCTCCAATACCCATTTCAGTAATTAACTGGTCAACCACGTAGAATGAAGTCACCGGATAGTTTTCAGCTACTAGTTTAATAGCCTTCCGGTCTTTGGCTGTAAAGGCACGTAAAGCATGTTGTACTTTCAATCCAAGTTGGCTGAGGACATCAGTGGGTACATCGGTAGGATTCTGAGTAATAAAAAATATCCCAATGCCTTTAGAACGGATAAGTTTAATGATGGTCTCTATCTGATTTAACAGCGCTTTGGAGGCTTCCTCAAAGACCAGGTGAGCTTCATCAATAAATATGATTAATTTAGGTTTCTCAAGATCCCCTTCTTCGGGGAAAGTGGCATAGATTTCGGCCAAGAGTTGGAGCATAAACGTCGAGAATAGTTTAGGCCGATCCTGAATATCAGTCACTCTGAGAACAGAAACAATACCATGTCCGTTTTCATCAATGCGACATAAGTCTTCCACATCAAAAGATCGCTCACCAAAAAATACATCTGCCCCCTGTTGTTCCAATTCAATAATCTTTCGCATCAGGGTTCCTAAAGAGGATGTTGACATCCTACCATATTGTGCTTCCACTTCTTTTTTGCCTTCATTGGTCATGAATTGCATGACTTTTTTTAAGTCTTTCAGATCCAATAATGGCAATCCATTGTCATCACTAAATTTGAACACCATGGATAAGATGGATTCTTGGGTTTCATTTACGCCCAATATCTTAGAAAATAACACTGGTCCAAATTCTGACAACGTAGCTCGCAGGCGTACCCCTTTTTCAGTTGATAAAGTGAGTAATTCCACCGGGCTTTTCCCTACAATAAACGGTAACCCGATTTGTTGGTGGCGCTGATCTATTTTAAGATTGGTTTCACCAGCCATGGCAATTCCACTTAGGTCCCCTTTGATGTCCATCAATAGGCTTGGAATACCGTATCCTGACAGTTGTTCAGCTAACAGTTGTAATGTTTTGGTTTTACCTGTACCGGTAGCACCGCATATCAGCCCATGCCTATTCAGAGTTTTTAGAGGAATCCGTATAAAACTCTCCTTTTGGCATTGCCCGTCATACATAGCCCCTCCTATAATGATAGAAGCTTTTTCAAAAGAATACCCTTCTTGAATGGTGTTCAGGAACTGCTGCTGTAAACTCATACTTAAATCTTGAATTCTAATTTGTGCAAATATAAATATTTTTTAATACATATTTGGCTCGGAAGCATGCCCTAAATGGCAATTTTACTTTTTATTCCACTCATTAATCCGCCACTGAAATCGCTGTGGGTGGAATGGCCATAGTTTAATGTCATAAGTACGTTCAATTTTTTCTTCCGAACGGTCATCAATTAGTTCACCAAAAAAATTTAATCCGGTCAACCGTTCTATACTGTCTACACTTACGGCATAATTTTTCAATGGTTCATTACTTATATCGTTTGGAATTATAAAACCAATACTTTTTTGTTCAGGTTCATCTAAATCAAGTAGCACCTTAAAAAACATTCTGGGCACCCCTACCCGACTTTGCCCTATGCGTTCTTGAATGGTAGATAACACAGGACCAGAAACAATATACAACCGGCGGTATTTACGGACCCAGTCTCTGGTTTGCTCTTCAAGCTCGCGCCAAACCCCCTCATTAAAATGTTCAAGTTGTGGAGTAATATTACTCATATAAAAAGTTTCCCGCAAAGTTATAGAATCCCAGGCCATGTCCGCGGCAGGAACCAGATGCCCACGGGTATAACCACTTCCGGTATAATCCCGATGAAATGCTGAACCTGTTTTAACCGCATAATCCGGATTAAATTGATCAGGGCGATTAAATTTAGGCTGATTAAGCTGGACCCTGGTCAGCGGATAAGCTACCCACTCACTTAACTCATATTTTTCAACATAAGATAGACTAAAATGACGGTGGTGTACAATATTTCCATGCCCCCCTGCGGGTACATAATACCTTGATGTATCAGCAACTTCAAATAATTCTGGGTTTGCATAGTCATTTGAGGCATTTATAGAGGAAATGGTTGGAGTTATGGTTTTGCGCCATTTTTCAAGCTGCCTGATGCCGAGTACTAGCAAAACGGCTCCGACCGGGATAAGTAAAAAGATCCGCGAAAGCGAAATAGGACTTGCCTTACGATGGTTAGTTTTTAGTTTGGTCAAGAGATAACTACTTAATTAGTTACAAAAATAAACGTTCCAAGAAAGGATTAATTCCTTTATTTGTAATCTATCTTTTAATTAAAGATCAGAATACATTTTGTCAAAGCCTTTTTTGGTCGTTGTAGTTGGTTTCTACAGCCTGGTTACCTGTGGACAGGGTGCTAATATTTATTTTCATGGCCCGGCTGCTTTATCGATGGCAGGTAATTATGTGGCTGTACCACAAGCCATATCGTTATCCCCAAATCCAGCTTTAAGCTTCTCTCAAAACACCTATTATTATTTCTCCAGCACTAATGTTTATAGCTTGCCTGACCTTTGGCATCTTGCACTGACCAGCCAGTGGCAAATTGATCCAAAAAGTACATTCGGAGCCAGTCTTTCCAGGTATGGCGACAAGGACTTAAACGAAAATTATCTTGAAGGCCGTTATGGCCGGATGTTATCAGATAAACTAACCATTGGAACAACTTTGTCCCTCTTTCAATGGCAATTTACCGGGTATGATCAGTTTAAGTATGTCGGGGTACAAGGTGGTTTGGGTTGGAAACCTTCCTCTTTATTTACTTTCGGATATACGTTTTATATTCACACGCTCTCCAAAACACTTAGAGTGCATCTACCTCAGCATATCCATAAGTTAGGATTGAGTTATCACCCTACACCACAGTTAACCTTGTGTAGTCAAATAAATTATTCCTGGCGCAGCACTTTGACCACCCACTGGGGCATGCGTTACACACTCATCCCTGCATTAACTGTGTTAATGGGTTTTTCAACCCAGCCATTTACCTTTGGTGCTGGTGTGAATATTATACCTATTCCAACTGTGGCAATTGATTTGGCCATTCAACATCACCAAACCTTAGGTTATACTGTAGGGATCGGTTTAGCTTATATTCCAGTCAAAGATTTAAATCGCAGTAGAAAATGAATGTCCTAATAGCGTCTCCAACAAATAATGAAATAGAACCTCTTATAAACTATCTGGAATCAAATCACCGCCGTAAATCTTTCGGAATATATTCCGTCAATACTATAGATGTACGTTTAATGGTTACCGGTATTGGCACGCTTTTTACCGCTCAGGCTTTGACAAAAGCATTGGATTTATTCAAACCTGATCTTTTAATCCATGTGGGAATCGCCGGCTCCTTTCGCCAGCAATATCCTTTGGGTGCGACTTGCCAGGTAGTTACGGAGCAATTTGGTGATCTGGGTGCAGAAATGGCTGATGGATCATTTCAAGACCTTATGGATTTGGCCTTGCAGGCGACTGATCGCTTTCCGTTTAAGAATGGCCGTCTTTGCCTCACAGAAAAGTGTCCGGTCCTCGGACATTTGCCGCATGTACATGGACTTAGTGTACATACGGTGACCGGCACTTCCACCAGGGCCGATCGTTTGTTAACTAAATATAATACAGATATAGAGACCATGGAAGGTATGGCCGTTTACTATTGTGCTCTCTCGGCAGATGTGCCCTTTTTGACTTTACGCTCCATTTCTAATTATGTTGGTCCTCGAAACCGGGCATCTTGGGAAATCAATAAAGCCATAAACAACCTTAATGGTGAGTTGATAAATTATTTGCTTAAGTTAGGTTGATTCCGGTAATGGTGCATCAATGCCACCACCTGATTATAACTGGCCAAACCGGCGGAAACACCTTGAGAACGTAAATAATTACTGTAAATGAAATGTCGGACATCAGGAAGGATATCCTTATACCGATCTTGATAGGTAAAAATGGTCTGTAGATCTCGATGAAAAGATGGAGAAAATTCATTTAATTCTTGTGCATACCTTTCCCTGAATCGATATTTTATAAGGATAGCTAATTCCTTCCAATAAGCTTCCAATGCACTGTAGGTGATGACCGGATCAGTGCTATTCAAGCAAGCTAATAAAGCCAGGAAATTACAATCTCCTTCATCAGTGATACCAAGTCCATGAAAGATTTCATGTGCGGCGACATAAGGCCATTGGAGTGCATAAAGACCTGCATCAAGGTTGGCTTCACCGGTAAAAGGCAAATAAAATCCGGCTGTACTGAAGTGTAAGAGCGTCCCAGGCATTAATTTACGCACTTTAACATCTCCTTTTGGCCGGGGGGCAAATTCACTAAGGACTTTTTTACATTGATGATTTAATTCCAATTCTGTATCCCGGTTGTAAAAATGTTCTGCTACACGGGCGGCGACGATCGGTGTAGAGTCTGCGTAGCGGTTAATTTCCGTTTTTACCCAACTCCATTCAGCCCAGACAATAGCGGAATCTACAGCCATTGAGCTCATACGCATGCGTTCACTCAAACTTGGACGGCTGTAATTATAACCCCACAGTATATAAAACCCTGCCAATATCCAACCCAAAATACCTAGGCTAGGGACAATGGCCAGCTTAATAAGATGTGACCACGGTAGTTTAAACATTAACTTTATCAAGCGAATCAAAGAAAACAGGATCAACCCCACCAGTACAGCCCAAAAAAGATAATAAAGAGGAAATGGGAACCAATAGGTCATACTCCTCAGAATTGGGGCAATCGAGGCATAAAGTGCCCCATACCAATTATCCGCCTTTTCTGGCAGTTGGTCCAATACCAATTTTAAGAGAATGCTTACCACCCCAAAGAAGATACCCAAACGAGGTATCCAGTCCCGCCATGTCTTACGATTTAATATAAAGTTCACCATATATTCTAATGGTTAAGGTAATAGTTCTTTCGGCAAATCCGGCTACGGGAAAGTTATGTGATCTTAATCTCAAAAGGCTTAATTTTGTTTATTCAAATTTGCAACCATCTATCCAACTAAATTGTTTGATGAATTAGTTTTTAAACTTTAAATTTTTATTTCCCGATGGCAAAAGAATTAACAGACAGCAATTTTCAGGACACAGCATTAGCTAACGAAGGTCTAACTATTATCGATTTTTGGGCTCCATGGTGTGGTCCATGCCGTATGATTAGTCCAATTATTGAAGAACTGGCCAAAGACTATGAAGGCAAAATTTTGGTAGGAAAGGTTGATGTAGACCAAAATCCTCAAATTTCTGTCAAATATGGCATACGTAGCATTCCCACGATACTCTTTTTGAAAAATGGACAGGTTATAGACAAACAAATAGGTGCTACCAGCAAACAAGCATTAGTCAACAAGATTGAGGCTCACCTCAACTAATCATTTATTAATCTACAAGTAACGGTCTGCTGGACTTCAGGTAAGATAAAAATACTTACCTTGCGTCCTGCAGGCTGTTTTTATTTTATGGAATTACTACAAAGATATCATCCCCGAGATTTGAACCATCTTGAGTTATTGGCATCTCAAGTGGTAGAAGGATTTATTGTTGGTTTACACAAAAGCCCGTTTCACGGATTTTCGGTGGAATTTGCCGAGCATCGTCTTTATAATCCAGGTGAATCGACCAGAGATATTGACTGGAAGGTTTATGCTCGAACGGACAAATTATTCAGTAAAAAATATGAGGAAGAAACCAATCTTCGGTGTCAGGTGGTCATCGACACATCCTCCTCCATGTATTTTCCTGAAAAAGATAGACCCGATGATAATAATTTTAATAAACTTCAATTCTCTATTCTGGGAGCAGCGGCCTTAATGAATTTGTTACGGAAACAAAGGGATGCCTATGGATTAACTTTGTTTGATGATCACATTCACACTGCCACAGCCTGCAAAAGCAATATGGCCCATTATAAACTCATGCTTACTCACCTGGACCGGGTTTATTCAGACAACACTTTAAACAAATCCACTTCAGCTGCAAAAGCCATTCATGAGATTGCGGAAAGTATTCATAAACGCTCGCTAGTTATTATTTTTAGCGATATGTTTGAATACTCCTCCGACCTCAAAGAGTTATTCTCTGCTCTGCAACACTTGAAATTTAATAAACACGAGGTTATCGTATTTCACGTTCATGACCGTAAGTATGAATTGGATTTTGAGTATGGCAATCGACCCTACCTGTTTATAGACATGGAAACTGGGGAAAAATTACGTCTGCAACCGAAAGAAGTAGAGGAATTATACACATCGAAAATTAAAAATTACATCAAAGAAATTCAGACTAAATGTATACAATACAAAATTGATTTTATTCCGGCTGATATTAATGAAGGCTATCGACCGATATTGCAATCTTATTTGCTTAAGCGCAGTAAAATGAATATTTGATAATTTATGATTAAATTAAGTGAAATCCCAACTATTCCTCCTGAGGGTCTTGAAGAAAAGGTAATTGATACCGAAACTGAAAAATTGGTAAGGAAATTATCCAATCTGCAAAGTAAGCTATTCGCTGAAAAAAAACAAAGCTTATTAATTGTATTACAGGGCATGGATGGCTCCGGGAAAGACGGTATTACCAAAAACGTATTTAAAGGGTGCTCGCCAATGGGCGTGTCGGCTTATTCCTTCCGTAAACCGACGGATGAGGAATTTGCTCATGATTTTTTATGGAGGGTACATAAACATGCCCCACCCCGCGGCGAGATACAAATATTTGTTCGATCACATTACGAGGATATTCTTATTCAACGTGTACACAAATGGATTGATGAGTCCAGAGTAAAAAGCCGCATGGAGGCCATCAATCATTTTGAACGGTTGCTTCAATTTGACAATCATACTACCGTACTTAAATTTTATCTGCACATCTCTCCGACTAAACAAATGGAAAAACTCGAAGAACGAAAAAAAGACCCGGAAAAATATTGGAAACATAACCCTGATGACATTAAAGAGGCAGTTCTTTGGGACGAATATATGCGATGTTATGAAGATGTCTTAAACTGGAGTACTATCCCGTGGCATGTCATCCCGGTGGATAAACGCTGGTATAGGGATTATTTAGTGGCGAAAATTGTAGTCAATCATTTAGAAAAAATGAACCCTCAATATCCGCCTCTAAGATGACTCCGGGGAAAGTAAGAGTAGATAAATATTTATGGTCTATTCGCCTCTATAAAAGTCGTTCTTTGGCCACTGATGCCTGTAAAGCAGGAAACGTCCGGCTGAATAATCAACCTTTAAAACCAGCTCACCTTCTGCAGGGAACAGAATCCCTAACAATAAAAAAAAGTGGATTCAGTTTTCAAATTCAAGTACTTCAATTACTTGATAAACGTGTTGGTGCTGAAATAGCCCGGGCCTGCTATGAGGACCGGACACCGGCCGAAGAACTAAACAAATACGCATCTTGGTTTGCTTTAAGCAGAGCTCAGCATGAATTTCGGGAGCGTGGGGAGGGTCGCCCGACTAAAAAAGATCGACGGGAATTAGATCATTACAAATCCTGGGAAGATCTGGATGATTAATATTTATAAAAACCTTCTCCACTCTTCACTCCTGTTTTTCCTGCATGAACCATGTTCACCAATAAAGGGCATGGCGCGTATTTAGGTTGCCGGAATCCTTGATACAACACCTCCATGATAGACAGGCAGGTGTCCAACCCAATCAAGTCTGCCAAGCGTAAAGGTCCCATGGGATGCGCCATCCCTAACCGCATCACCGCATCTATTTCATCCCGCCCGGCAATCCCTTCGTAAAGGGTGTAAATCGCTTCGTTTATCATCGGCATAAGAATACGGTTTGCTACAAACCCAGGATAGTCCTTAACTTCTACCGGTTCTTTACCGATTTTTTTGCTTAGGGCGAGGATGCGTGCAGTGGTCTCGCCACTGGTTTCATAGCCATTAATCACCTCCACTAACTTCATCAATGGGACCGGATTCATAAAATGCATGCCAATCACTCGCTGAGGGCGTTGAGTCACATTAGCCAGTCTGGTTACTGAAATGGATGAAGTGTTGGTGGCTAATATGGTCTGCTCAGAAACTAAAGCGTCCAACTTTTTGAATAGTTCCGCTTTTAATTCAAATTTCTCTGGCACAGCTTCGATGACTACTTCAGAGCCCGGGACACACTTTTCCAGGTTGAGTGACTTATGTATACGATTTAGGGTATCTTGTTCTGTTATCTCTGTTAGAGTTCCTTTTTTTACCAGACGCGCCAGACTTGCCCGAATATTTTCTATACCACACTCTAAAAAAGCAACCTCTGTATCTACCATACACACTTCAAAACCATGCATGGCTAAAGTCTGTGCTATACCACTCCCCATAGTGCCGGCTCCAATGACTGAAATAAATGACATATTTTTGTTTCGAAGATAACTTAGTCTCGAGTTCTTGTTTAAGCGAATGGCATGAAATTTAAGGAATTTGGTCCTCATTTACTTTTATTCTCTAAAGCTGTCCTTGGCCACATAGTTTGGCTGGGTTTCACCGCACATTTCTGCGGTGCCCAATATGTTGTGGATTCATCTTCAATTGCCGGAGTAGTATTCCTTGACTCCATTACCGTAACAGCTGTACGGGCAGGATGGAACCTTGATGAATTTATTCTTAAAATAAAAAAGGATGAATCCCTTTATGAGGCCTTTAGAAATTTGCGCAAAATGAATTACACTTTTGAGTATCAAATATCGGCAAATCGCAGGAAAGGGAAAAATGCAGCGTCTTATGTCGGCCAATTCATTCAAAACTGGGATGGACGCTGCCGCTCCATGTATATCAAAAGTGAAGAAACAAAAGGACCATGGTTAGAGCCTAATGGAGATTATTCTTTTTTTTCAGCCACTATGGCTGACCGGTTATTTCTAACCCATGGTCAGGTCTGTGATCAGGTAAATACTTCCCTATCTGACCGTAAGTCCTCTTCCAGTTCTGGCCGAGAGAAATACGTGAATCTGCTAAAGCACATTTTATTTAACCCTGGAAGTGGAGAAGACATTCCCATATTGGGTCATGAATTCGAACTCTTTGACCCCAGCAATTCACCTTATTATACTCATTCAATCAGCCAAATTGAATGGTCAGGCCAATCGGTCATCATCATACACTCTGTTTTAAATAAGGGTTTAAAACCTCATGAGGAGAGAAAAAATATTGTCCGCGAACTTGTTTCCTACATGCGTAAGGAAGATAAACAAATCATTCACCGATCATACCACCTGGTCAACCATTCATTGATCTTGGATTGCGATGTCAAGATATCTTTTGATGTCCGTCAGCATCAATCCAGTTATTACGTGAATAAATGTCAATTAGAGGGATATTGGAACTTTCCGGGAAAAAAATGGGAGAATGCCTCTTTTAATATATCTATTAATCCACAACCATGAATTATTCTGTCGCCATTGTAGATTCCGGCTCCTCAAAAGCAGATTGGGTATTCACTTCCGGTCATCACCGGCTTTTGTTAGAACTCCCGGGTTATAATCCTTTGATCACCAATCCCGAGCAATATGTTAACACAGTTACGGCTTCATTGCCACCAGTTATAATCTCTGCCGAAATAAAAGCTATATATTTTTATGCCGCCGGTATGACCGGATCCGACCGCCTCCAGCAGGGAGCAACTATGCTGAGGGCCTTATTCCCACAAGCAAGATTAACCCTTGACTCCGACTTAATGGGGGCAGCACTTGCTGTTTGTGGAAACGAACCCGGACTTGTAGGCATTTTAGGGACAGGAAGCAATGCCTGTTATTTCGATGGGACAAATATCCGCGCCGGTATCAATTCACTTGGATGGATTCTTGGTGATGAAGGTAGCGGAACATATCTTGGTAAACAATTAGTCAAAGATTATTTTTATTATCTCCTGCCCAGTGACTTATCTCTTATGTTTTCCGAAGAATATAAGCTAACCAAAGATGCTTTACTGGATGCTGTGTACCGTCAGCCTCGTCCAAATTTTTTCCTCGCCTCCTTTGCCGATTTTCTTGGAAAACATCGTGATCACCCCTATGTTCAGGTGCTGTTAGACCAGGCCTTTTCGCAATTTGCCGAAAAACATTTGTTAAGATTTAGACAATTTAGATATTTGCGCACGCATTTGATTGGTTCGATTGCCTTTCATTTTGCTGATTTAGTTAGTAAAGCCTTGGCCAAATATGATCTGCCAGTAGGTTTAATTATCAAAAAACCAATTGACCGCCTGGTGGATTTAATTGAAGGTCAACATTTTAAGCAATGAGTGAACTAAAACGTATTGGTGTTTTTACTTCAGGGGGTGATGCTCCAGGAATGAATGCAGCCATTCGGGCTGTAGTCAGGACATGTGCCTACTATGACTTACACTGTTATGGGATTTACCGGGGTTATTCAGGAATGATTGATGGAGACATCAACCGACTGGATAAAGCAGACGTAGCCAACATCATTCAGCGCGGTGGCACCATCCTTAAAACCGCTCGCAGTGAGGAATTCCGCACCCACGAAGGCCGAAAAAAAGCATACGAATCCTTATTGGCTTACGAAATTGATGCTTTAGTTGCCATCGGTGGTAATGGTACTTTTGCCGGCGCAGATTTATTTTCCTCTGAGTTTGGTATACCGATTATTGGTGTGCCGGGTACTATAGATAATGACCTGTTCGGAACTGATTTATCCATTGGGTTCGATACCGCCATCAACACGGCCATGGAAGCCGTGGATAAAATCAGAGATACTGCCGAAGCTCACAATCGTTTGTTTTTTATTGAAGTTATGGGGCGGCATTCCGGTTTTATAGCCTTATATACGGGCATCGGGAGCGGTGCCGGAAGTGTTATCATTCCAGAAAAACCTATAGACATTGAAAAATTGATTGAAAATCTACACCTTTCCGGTAAAAGGAAAAAGATGTTTAATCTTATCATTGTAGCAGAGGGAAGTCCCTTAGGAGGAGCTACAGCGATAGCTAAAATGGTGAAAGATCGAATTCATGACTACGACATCAAAGTGGCTATCATTGGCCATCTGCAGCGCGGAGGATCCCCTACAGCGTTAGATCGGTTATTAGCTAGTCGCTTAGGGTATGGAGCCATCCATGGACTTATGGAGGGTAAAACTGCTCATATGGTTGGTGTGTTGGATAATAAAGTGATTTTTACTCCTTTTGTAGAAGCCACCTCCAGAGAAAAATGGCCTAATGATGATTTAATAAAAATGGCTGAAATTATTGCCATGTAAGCCTGGCATGAGTTTCTTGTTGTTTTATATTACCGTTCCGGATAAAGTCACCGGACAAAATCTTGGAAAAGGTTGCTTACAAAACCGTCTAGCCGCCTGTTATAACCTCTTTCCTATCTCCAGTCAATTTTGGTGGCAAGAAAAATTGGAAGAAAGCGAGGAATGGGTCCTGTTATTAAAAACAGCACACCACCGTAAAGAAGACCTCTCAACTTTTATACATCAACATCACCCTTATCAAGTGCCTTGCATTATGTTTTGGACGGTGGAAGTGAATCCAACTTACAGTGACTGGATTGTTAAAGAAACAAGCACCACTTAATTAGTGCCCTGGGGTGTATTTTAGTTTCATAAGATTTTAGTATCCTCTTAACATCACATTAGCGCTTTTTAACATTCATGATCCGGTTTAATATAAAATTATTAAGCCATGAAAACAGTAATTAAAATTGGGCTATTAACCTCGTTGGTGTTAATGTTTCATATGAGCAATGCCAACCATTTGAACGGATGGTGGGTCTCTAACCAAAACCAACGTATTGAAATTATTGTAAAAGACCATCGACTATTGATCTCATCACCCAAATACCGTCAGACCGAAGTATTTATGCCCTTGCAAGGACGCCATGCTTATCGCAATCCATCGGGTGAACAACTCATACTATTAGGAGAGGATAAATTGGAGATGAGAGACCGCCATGGCATGGATCGGACGCTTTACTATAAAGAGAATTCTTATAGACCACACCATGATCAAAACCCAAATTGGGATCGTGAACCTGGACAATATATGGTGGAAAATTGTGAAGGACAATGGTATAATCCCAGTACAGGTATACGACTTCAGATTGATGACAAAAGGCATCATTTAAAGGTACGCTTTCAGCGAGACCGATGGACCTCATTTTATCAGCAACAGCGCGGACGGTACTTTGCTGATGACCGGGGAAACACCCTGACTATAGACCGCAACAATATTATTTACCGTTCAGTTCTAGGCGACCTGACCATGGTTTTTACACGCGGTGAGGGGGTGAATTCCGGTAACAGTCCATTCTTTGAAGAATACTCCAGACATTACCGTTGGAATTAAACGTTCCCTCATTGTAATTCAAAATGCCGATGAAGTCCTGAGATTTCGTCATGCCTAAAACAATCCGTCATATGATCATTAACCATGCCGACGGCTTGCATAAACGCATAACAAATATTCGTACCACAAAACTTAAACCCATACTGCTTTAAAGCTTTACTCATCGCATCGGAACAAGGAGTACTGGTCGGCACTTCTTTTAAGCTTGTATATCGATTATTGATAGGCTGATCATTAACATATTGCCATAAAAAACGGGAAAAACTGCCTTCCCGTTTTTTTATTTCCAGAAATCCTTTAGCATTAGAAACGGCCGCTTGTATTTTAGCTTTGTTTCGAATTATACCTGAGTTCTGCAACAATTGATCTTGTTTATGCTGGTCATATTCAGCCATTATAAACGGATCTAATTGATCGAATGCCCGGTAATAATTATCCTGCTTGCGAAGGATTGTAATCCAGCTTAAACCAGCTTGTGCACCATCTAAAATTAACTTGGCAAACAACTCTTTTTCTTCCGTCACCGGAACACCCCAATAGGTGTCATGATATGCAATATACAGTTCATCCTGCCCAGGCCAGCTACAGCGTTTTTTCATGAATCGTGATATTATACTCGAAAAGTAAACATATTTTTATGCCAAATTATTATTGGTGTGCTGAGGCCCTATACATATCTCTTACCATGGTTAAGCTGCATCCCTCTATTTTCAGCAGGAATGACAACGATGGATAATTTTCCTGTACCTCTGACTCGGGCTTCCGGTGAAATTGTGGTGGATGGCCAATTGGACGATGCGGGTTGGAAAAACATCATCCCTTTAACCTTAGTAACCCAAACACCAATATTTGGAGAAGCACCTTCAGAGAAAACCGAGGCCCTTCTGACTTACGATGAACATTTTCTTTATCTGGGTGGGCGTTTATATGAGACAGACGCGCAAGGCATAATGGATAATTCTAAAAAACGGGATGCCTTAGTTGCTAACACCGATTGGTTTGGCCTTATCCTGGATACTTACAACGATAATCAAAACGCATTAGCTTTTCTTACTAATCCCAATGGTCTTCGATTCGACGCCAATATTACGCATGATGCTTTTGGAGACTTTCCCATCAACGTTAGCTGGAATGCAATTTGGGATGTCGCAGTAACGATCAACACAGAGGGCTGGTTTGTGGAAATGAAAATACCTTTTTCAGCCTTACCATGCCAGATAAACTCTGATTCAAAAGTAATCATGGGATTAATCTGTTGGCGTTATATAGCCAGAAAGAATGAAACGGATATTTACCCAGCCATACGCAATGATTTCGGTATGTGGAGCGCCTGGAAACCTTCATTAAGCCAGAAGGTAGAATTATCTGATATAGTACCGCGTAATCCATTGTATCTTTCCCCTTATGTTATCACCGGCTCTGAAAAATCATACCATGTTGATCACACCGGCACAAAATATTTAGCCTCACCATCTCTAAAAAAAGATGTTGGCCTGGACATGCGCTACGGTATCAATTCCAACCTTAATTTGGATGTAAGTATCAACACCGACTTCGCCCAAGTAGAGGTGGATGATGAACAGGTTAATCTCACTCGTTTCTCCTTATTCTTTCCTGAAAAAAGGCAGTTTTTCCAGGAGCGCTCAGGTATTTTTGATTTCGATTTTGGTATGGATGATAAAATATTTTATACTCGTCGTATTGGTATCGACAATGGCCTTCCTGTACGTATCTATGGTGGGGCGCGCCTGGTAGGACGGATAAAAGCTTGGGATGTCGGTTTGTTATCCATGCAAACGGCAGAGACAAGTTCATCCCCTTCCTTGAATCATTCGGTACTCCGTTTAAAAAAGAGGGTGATCAATGATAATTCGGATGTCGGTTTTATTCTCACCAGCCGTTCTGACTTTAAGAATGAAAATAATCAGACTTTTGGGTTTGACAGCCGCATTCGCTACTCCAAAGGTAGTTTCCTTAATATTAAATGGGCGCAAACTATGGCTTCGGATGTTGTGAATAGGTTGGCTAGAGTTCCATCCAGCCGGTTTTGGATAAGTTCATCATCACAGAATACTGTCGGGTTTAATCATGGTTTTAGTTTATCCTACTCTGGTCCTGATTTTTCCCCGATCCTTGGTTTCCAGGCGCGTAGTGATTTTAAACGTATGGGAGGACGTTTTGGGTATGGATGGTATGCTCCTGATAAAAGCCGCATACTTCAGCATCAAATCCTAATACGTGGCTCCGCTTATTGGAGTAACCAAACGGGAAACTTAGAGACTTTAAACCCCAACCTGGAATACAATTATAATTTCAAAAAGGGCAGCGGAGGATCGTTAAGTGTTGGATTCAACCTAGATGAAGTGAATGAATCCTTTAGCCTGACTAATTCTATTGACATTCAACCGGATAAATATACTTTTCCGTCGTTGTCCTGGATGCATTTTACGCCACCCAATTATAGTCTGAATTTTATGTCTAATCTGGAAGTAGGGCCTTATTACGGTGGCCAAAAATACACTTCCGAGCTTACTTTAAATTATGCTGCCTCCGCATCGCTGGAGTTATCTACTAGCTATAATTATAATTATCTTGATTTTAGTCCCATTATTGATCGACTACACGTCGGTCGGTTAAAATTGTTGTACATGTATAGTACAAAGCTATCCATCTCTTCCTTCGTTCAGCTAAATTCATTGGAGCAAAATTGGTTAACAAACATTAGATTGAGGTATAACCCTAAAGAGGGGAACGATTTGTACTTGGTTTATAATGAAGATTTTAATCAACAGCGTGAGCGAAGCACACCTACCCTCCCTTTAAGTAATCAACAAAGTATTCTGTTAAAATATACGCATACATTCAGGTTATAATCAGGGTGTTAACACTTAATGTTAAAAAATCCTGAAAATTAAAAATCAATGCAACTTTAGAACAACTGTGTCCGTCTTTGGTTAAACAGCGCCTAAAATATTTGATTAGCAAGTGGGCAAATTTGCGGCCCAAATTTCAATAACTAAACTCTCATTTTTATCCGGACTAGTTTGAGCCAACTTATGTATTCGCTTAAAACATTCATTAACTAAATATAATTAAAATGAGAGTAGTAAAATTTTTTGGAGTGCTAGCATTATTTGCAAGCTTACATTTATCCGCATTAGCTAACAATCCCATAACTATTGAGGATAAAGCCGCACAAGAAAAACTGCGAACAGAATTGATTGCCATTTTAAACAACACCGACTTCACTGCCTTTGGAGCCCAAAACCTTAAGGCTACCATCCATTTTGTGATTAATTCCAAACAAAACCTGAAAGTCATCGAAATTTATAGTGACAATGAGGATCTTAGACTATTAATTGAACAAAAATTGGATAATCATAAGGTTTCCAGCCCGGGAGTAAGAATTGGCAAAAATTATGTCCTGCCGATAAGGTTTAAACTTAACCAGTAAGGCCTGAATCAGGAGTTATCTTTAAATGACAGGAGTGCCCGGGAATGAAAGTTAGGTGTAGATAGAGGGGCACTCCTCTTTTTTATCTAAAAAAATTAAAAAAGAATATCCATAATTATTCAAACCAGCCACTTTGAGTAAAAAATATATGAAATAAAGGGGATATTTCGCGGTTATTTGACACAATTATCAAGAAATACGTATCTTTTGCTCAAACTAATTGCATGGTAAAAATTATTGGTTTATGTCTCGGGTTATATGCTTTTACTTTCCAGGCACCCCAGGACACTTTCTTCGATTATTTACAAAAAAACAAGGTCTCAGACCTTACCATTGTTTCTAACTATATCTGGCTTTCTAAAAACAAGTTCATCGATACAACACTCGATTGCCGGATTCAATGGATGATAGATGGCAAAGCAATGACCGTAAAGGGTGACCTTACACTGCGCGGTAAAACTCGCCGGCGTATCTGTGATTATCCACCAATAAAACTAAATTTATCCAAAAAAGACCTTAAAACATTGGGTTTAAACCATGTTGTGGAAGAATATAAACTAGTGCAACCCTGCAAAAATGCCGACAACGGTGAAGATTTGCTCCAGAGGGAATTATTAGCTTATCAATTAATACAATTAATTGATTCACACTCTTTTAACACCCACCACATTAACCTCAAACTCCAAAACGAGAATGGGACCAGTCACGTCCAACATCAAGCTTTCTTCATGGAAAGTGAAGAAGAAATAGGCCTGAGACTAAATTTGGAGCCCCTGGATGGAATGAACAATGATTTCAAAATAACCACCGAAAATCATTTGCGCTTAGCTCTGCTTCAATTATTTGTCGGAAACGATGATTGGGACGTTAATGCCCAGCGCAACGTATTCCTTTTAAAAGATACAGCAGGACAAGTCCTCCCTATAGCCTATGATTTTGACTATTCAGGCCTGGTTGCTGCCAATTATGCAAGACCTAATCCAAATTTACCTCCACACATGTTACGCGACCGTGTATACATGGGCCCAAAAGTGGATGAGGTTTTATGGAATAAAGTCAGGGCAGATTTTTTATCTCGCCGTGATCAAATTTTAGAATTTCTCAAGAATACGGATACTGTTAAAGCCGATACACGACGGGATATAACCTCCTTCATACGGGCATTTTTTGCAGATATAAAAAATATTAAACCACCAGCAACAAACTCTGTATACAGGTATGCCTTAGAATAATTATACTTTTACTTTAACTCTCAATGCCCTGAGGCCTTCTACCCCTTGCAGCTTTTCCACCTCAAGGTTTTCGATGGGGTCTTCCAGGTAACCTTTGGTAATTAAACTTTGTAAATATTCAGTATACTCTGTTTTATCAGCATCTTGCATATAGATTACTGCAATGTGGCCTGCCTTGCGAAGTCTTTCCTGGCTTTCAGCTAAATAAGCTTTGTCAATACGTTTTTTAATAATCTCATAGTCCAAATTATACGTTCCATCGACGTCAAAACATTTTTCATCCGTGCGAAATTTTATCCTAATTTCACTGCTATAGACTAACAGAATTTGAGCAGTCATCATCGGGCAAGGCAGTTCATTTTGTATTCTCAGGTTTGTTCGGGCTATTTCTGCTAAAGTTGTTAACTGCCACAACCGCAAGTTTTTTAAATGCAGTTCTTCAAACTTTTCCAGTTTTAATAAGGACTGACCGACGAATAATTCAAATTCATACCCATCGGTTTTAAATTTTTGAAAATAATGTGGTAACATCCTTTGTACGATTTGATTTCGTTCTTCAAGAATATTACCTATCGTTCTATTTATATGATTTATACTATCTTCATAATCTTTTCTTTTGCGGTAGAGAATGTGTAATACAGGATCAAGTTTATTTAAATACTTTTTAACCAGTTCTTTTATTTTGGGATGTTTTTCTGCCATATGTTTTAAGACGATATGGACTTCATCATGCAAATACCGGTAGACTCTTACCTCGTCGCTGGACGTAAGGGTTTCGGTCAATTTATCAATGTATTGACTTATCTCCCATTGATATTGATTAATGATCGGAAAATCTAAATAATGACGACAATCCTGAAATAATTCTTGTAACAACTGTAAATTCTCCAAGTAATCATCGCGAATGGCGGAATTTCTAAATGTAGAGGAAGAAACAACATCAGCCTGACCATATAGCGGGTACACCTTATCGAAAACGATCGGTTCGACGGAAGGAGCAATTACTCCTGCTTCCTGTTTTTCTAGAAAATTATAGGCTGTTTGAATAAATTTCCATTCAACACTAGGGTGAATGTTGGTATAATTTTCCCGGATTATTGCTTGTATTCGGTTTTTTATTTCTTCTCTGCTCCGTTCAACAGCTATCTCAAATAATGGAATCAGTTGAGAAAGTTTAAGCATATGCAATGAATTCAATCCGTAATTTCTTGGCGTCCCAATTTCAAGAAATCCAAGTTGAACCCCTTTATCATCATTTAGCGGAGCCAGGATAATAGATTGAATACCTTCATTTAACAAATCAACTTCCAAGGAAGTAGGATCAGCAGATTCCGTAAGTGCCTCTTCCACAATGATAGAATTGGTTTTGATTAGCCGATCATAAATACTCCCTTGATGTTCATGGGCAAAAAGGTTGGAGTTTTTCAGAAAATTATGCTCTATTTTGTATTTAGTCAGGTTCCAATTTTCATTATTATAATCAAAGGATTTTACACCTAAACGCAAATCAGGAATATTGAGATAATTGCGCACCATAATTTGCAGATCACGGATGTGTTCCGGGTTGATAAGGGCATCATTTCCTAATAAGAATTGTTTAATTCGGGAAATAGAATCTTCTTCGGTCATGTCCACCAAATTGGCCACTACCATACCTTCAAAGCTAAAGGCATCTGCAGGAATGAATTCTAACCACTGACGTGTATCATAAATGTTTCCTAAAGCTTTGTTTATTTGCTCCTGAGAAATTGGTTTTAGTGGTTTTAACTGTTTAATATGAACAAAATCGTTGATCAATTCCGACCGATAATATTTTTCAAGCTGTGTCCCGGTCGGTCGCATCACAAAGTTAAAAGGGATGTCAATTGATATATTTTGATCATAAAATCTATTTAAAACCAAGGCTCCAGCTCTTGCTACCATAATAGCCTGGGTAATAATCTGATTAGCGCCAAATCCAAACTTAATCTCCCGGCTCAGCAGCAAGTCACTTAAGCGGGGAGTAAAATAAAAACCTTTTAGGCTAAATGGAGGAATTACAAATCCTAAATGACGTTTGCGCAAAGCGGCCGGAAAAATACCGGCTAAAATTATTTCTACAAAATCGTCATTTTGATCTAAAAGTTTGTAGTCATCAATTGGCTCTGCCAAATGAGGGACTCTCTCTAAGTATTGAATGACTTCTCTGGCTATTAAAGCCTCTCCCCTATCTTGGCTATTTACTTTATTCCTCCAAAAATCAACCAGGGGTTTAAATGATAGGTGGGTTTTATAGGGGAAACTAATTTGGTCAAATTTCTCCTCATGGATCAATAGGGCACGCCGACTACTATAATTTTGTGACGCCAGGCTAGGAATCAACGGTTTGGACATAAAATAATTGCATTTTCAACACAAAAGACGAGAAGTTGGGCTCATGAGGTATGCCCGGTATAACTTATTTAGATAAAATTACAAAAATGATCTACGAATATAAAACATTAGGTACTCAAATATATTTGACCATAACTAAACTTGCAATGGTGGTGGTGCTTGATCAGCCAATAAAGCCTGATTAGTAAAACCAATCTTTTGAGGAGCATTGTCATCATAATCTTCCCAGGTAAGTATTTCCTGCATAAATTCCTCTAAATGTCTGACAATGAATGGTTCTGAAATTTCGTCTGGCCTGTAAATAGAAATGGTTTTGGGTTGGCGTTGTTCTCCAAAGCCCTCAATCGAAGGGTATTGAATGAGTACCATTACTTTTCCATTAAATAATTGTTGATAGACTAAAGTTCCACGGTTCTTCACCAACGCTTTTTTTATATTATGGTTAAGCCTGCTGGAAATGCCACTTTCTTCAATACCTAAATCAAAGACAATGGCCTCCATATTTTCAAAATCATCGCGCACCTCCACCAAAGCTCCTAATTTACTTATTTCATTTAGCGCCGATAATTTATTCATTATTAACTCTTTAAGTGTTACCCATTCCACTCTAAAGTCCAGGGTATTCTGTAATACTTGCTGATATTGTTTTACCTTGTTCATAAAATTAGGATAATTATCTGCCATGGTATTTTCATTAAATCCCGAAGATACTCAAAAAATCATGGGTCAACATTCAGGGATAGAAACCTTTATCTTGGCTGCCAATCCACCCAGACTGGTTTCTTTATATTTGTTATGCATATCCTTTGCCGTATCCCACATAGTTTCTACGATTTGATCAAGAGAGACTTTAGCATGTGCTGGGTTACTGTCCAAGGCCAAATTCGCAGCCGTAATAGCTTTGATCGCCCCCATTGAATTTCGTTCTATACAAGGAATTTGCACCAGGCCGCCGATAGGGTCACATGTGAGTCCCAAATGGTGCTCCATGGCTATCTCTGCAGCCATCAACACCTGTCCTGGCGAGCCGCCCATCAATTCGGTTAAAGCCCCTGCTGCCATAGCCGACGATACGCCTATCTCAGCCTGACAACCGCCCATGGCTGCCGAAATCGTGGCTTTATTTTTAAACAGTGAACCGATTATTGTCGCAACAGATAAAAACCGTTTAATTTCTTCCATGTTTTGTTTTTTCTGAATGATTGCCACCCAGTACATCAACACGGCAGGAATTACGCCTGCGGATCCATTGGTAGGTGCAGTCACGACCCGACTAAAACTTGCATTTTCTTCATTTACAGCCATGGCTAAAGCACTAACAAGCTTATTCACTTCTGTAAAAGAAAAGGTTTTCAACAACAATCCTTCAAGCCATTCATCAACATTCTGCGGAATAAAGCCGCATACTTTCCTATACACGACTGGCGCCCGACGGTGCACGTGCAGTCCACCGGGTAAATAACCTTCATGTAAACATCCGTAATACATGCTTTCTTTCATAACTGCCCAAATAGCCTGAATATTTTTAGCCAAAAAATCCTCATCATGATTTAGCAGCTCGTTTTCCAGGACTAGTTCAGATATACATTTTTTTTCTTCTCCACACATTCTTAAGATATCCGTTCCTTGATCCAATGGGTATTTTTCTAATGGTAAAACTGAAGCTGCATCATTACCTTCGATCTGTATAAAGCCCCCTCCGGTAGAATAATAGACCTTCTTTTGTAGACATTCACCATCCTCGATCAATTCAAATTCCATTCCATTGGCGTGAGCTGGTAACACCTTGTTCCAATGGAAAATGATGTCTTCATCCGGGTCGAAATACACTGTGATGGAAGTATTAAGTTTTAGGCGATGATGTACAGCCGCATCCTCAGGGATAGTTTTAATGTTGGTTAGAGGTACGCTAACCGGATCATATCCGCTAAGTCCCATGATTATGGCAATATCTGTCCCGTGGCCTTTACCTGTCAGGGCCAACGAACCAAACAAATGAGCCCTTACCCTGGTTCCATTAGTTATTTGATGATTCCTGACCACTTCTTCAGCAAAGTGATTGGCTGCTCGCCATGGACCTAAAGTATGTGAACTTGAAGGCCCAACGCCAATTTTAAACATTTCAAAAATTGAGGCTGCTGGCATTTTTATTATTTTTGATTACCTAAAACGACAAAGGTATTGAATAGACGCATTTTATTCCTCCTGGTTTTTTACGTGTCTTCACCCCTGCTTATTTTCTCCCAATATAAACAGGAGGTTACCACTATTGACTTTTCATTCCTGGAAGATTATCTGGATGAAAATGAAGACCAAGCCGATTTACCTTTAGAAGATATTTCAAGTATCCTGCAGGGGCTACTCCTTCATCCATTAGATCTAAATTCCTGTAGTGAAGAAGATTTGGCTGATTTAATTATTTTGGATCAAATTCAAATCCGACAAATTATTGATCACCGTATTAATTTCGGAGCATTTCTGGCTGTCGAAGAGTTACAAACCATTCCTGGCCTCGATAACCTTATTATCCAAAAAATACGACCATTCATTACCATTAATATAGAACAAAAGCCGGAGAAATTTAAATTAAAATGGCTTATCGAAGGTGAAAACCAGTGGATCTTGCGTAGCTCTAAAACACTCGAACAGGCGGCGGGGTTCAAATCCATAAATAATCAAAGCGCTTTTTTAGGCCCAGCATATAAGCTATACACCCAATACCGCCATCAATACCTTCATATATTCCGGTATGGATTCACCATTGAAAAAGATGCTGGCGAACCATGGTTTAATAATTACAAACCCACAGTGTTTAATTCGGTACACCTGGCATTGCGCGATTATGGCCGGTGGAAAGATGTAGTCATTGGCGATTTTAGTTTACAGTTTGGTCAAGGGGTGATTATGAATACTCGTTTCGCGCCTGGTAAAAGTTCTTTAGTGATGAATGTAAAAAGAAATGGACGATCCATAAATCCGTATAATGGCATTAATGAATTGGTATATTTTCGAGGTATAGCTGGTACATATAAAATCAACTCAAAATGGGAAACTTCCCTATTCTTCTCCTATAAACCATTGCATGGAACTATCTCCACCAATCCTGGTAAGGAAGAGGAAGTCACTTCATTTTTTGAAAATGGGACCTTTAGGACCACTTTTGATCTAAATAAATTTAAGTCACTAAATCATGTTCTTGGTGGATATAGGATTGGCTATACCCATAATCGCTTTAAATTAAACCATCAAAGTATCTATAATTATTTTGACAAACCTGTCGGAAGTGGAATTAATTTATATGAAATAAAAAGGTTTCAGGGTGACCGCTTGGTCCTTTCAAGTCTAGACTACCAATACAATTTTAAGCGGTTTTTAATCTTTGGTGAAAGTGGTTGGTCACAATTCAAACATACCGCACATCTACTTGGCACTATGGCCTCACTTAGCCGTAAGTTAGACGTTTCCTTAGTTTATCGCCATATGCCTGCAAATTTTCAAGCCTTTCACAGTCAAGTATTTAGTGAGTCTGGTTTAAATGAATACGGATTATATTGGGGTTTGTCTATGCGACCACTACCAAAATGGAAATTAGATACCTATGTCGATTTTTTTCAATATCCCTGGTTAAAATTCCGGGTAAGCCAACCTTCAACGGGACGTGAACATTTGATCCGTTTAACTCATTTTAAAAAGAAAAAATATGAATGGTACCTCCAATACAAATGGGAACAAAAATATCAGGATCTGAGTACTGACTTTAATCAATTTATTACCTTACCAACCTATCGTCACCATTGGCGTTTGCATGGCCAGTGGAACTTAAACAAACCATTTGAATTGCGCAGCAGACTAGAAATATCAGGATATAAAATTAGAAGGTTAGAACAGGGCTGGTTAGTTTATCAGGAAGCTGTTTATTCTCCGTTAGGATCACCCATTAGTGCCAGTGCAAGAGTAGCTGTATTCAATACACCAAGTTTTAATACCCGCATATATGCTTATGAGCGGGACCTGATCTATAATTATTCTTTACCATTTTTTTATGGCCATGGCCTTCGTTCCTATTTAAATTTTCGTTATCGTTTTGGCCAATTAAGCCTCGAAGGCAGAATTGGTCAAACCAATTTCTTCGATCGGGAAACTATTGGCGCCGGCACGGATTTAATTAACTCAAATCATCGCACAGAGGTAAAATTTCAAATCAAATGGAATTGGTAAATAAACCTTATCATCCTATCTCCTGTGATTTTTATGATGAACTAACATGGTGTTTGGTACAAAAAAAGATGGTGGCGATAACTTATTTAGAGCATAATACTCCAATCACTATACAGTCAAGGTTAAGGGATATCCAGACTAAAAATAAAGCGGAATACCTCATTTTAGATTCAGGATTAGAAATCCGTTTAGATCAGTTGTTGGAAGTGGATGGAAAATTATTAAAAAATTACTGTTAGAATCTTTTAGATAAAATCCTGACCAATTCGGTTTAATTTTAATTGGTCTGAGTAAATTACATGATTTCATCACAGCAAAACAAGTTTGACTAACCATTTTGGTTATAAATTTACCACCCTCATGCGCACACTCTAACTAATTCGGTTCAGGCTTGTTCGATTTAGTATTTCAATGATCCTTGGTGCCGGAATCTAAATTCGTTTTATCACGGGTAGAAGTCTTAATATCTTTAGATAAGTTGAAAAATGAATCAAATTCTTTACGATAAGTCAGACCAAGACCAAATTTATTTTGTAGACCTTGGATCGTCTCCACCGGCTTTTGATAAAAACGTAATATTAAACGCCGATCCGTGGTAAGAGCTACATCTACAGCCACATCCCCAGTCACATATGATTTTTGCAATAAAGGGGATTCATTGATGATATTTGCACCGAACACGACACCTAAACGGTCATCAAAAAAACGAGAGTTAAAACTGAATTCCACTTCTGAACCCTTAACCACACCTTGCGTAGGGCCGGTCAATTGCGGGTTGATGTTTAATCCAACATTAAATTTCAGATCGGTGATAAATGCATAAGGAGAAATGGCCTCACTTAAAATATTGGATACCAGGAGTGAAAGTTGATTGGATAATAACTGACTAATTGTATTAACACTGGAGTTGGATAAAAATTGATTAGTTAATGGCGAAGAGTTGGATGGTATAAATGAGCCCAGGACAATAAGTCCAAATACTTGTTGATTCAATGCATTAGGGTCAGATTTTAGAAGACTTATTTTAGCATCGGCAAAAGTCTTCAATTCGTTGGTTAAATCGGGAAATGCAATATCAAATGTTATGTCTGGTCTGAGCAGAGCCCCATTTAAATGGAGGATAAGCTGTACGGGAGTTGTCTGATTTATGTCCTCACGTAATTGATCACGGTATTCTAACAGAAAGTTACTTAATGATGTATTTAGTCCCCGATATTCCGCATCGATGTTGATCTCGGCATTATAGGGATCTCCGGTCCAGAAAATAGTTCCTCCTCTCCGGATGTTAAACGGCTTATTAATTACATTAAAAAGAGTAAATAAATAATCTCCCCGTTCTATTTCATAAAGACCCCGCATTTCAAATTTACCTGACCTGGCTAACGCAATCTGCAAATCCGCCCGGCCATTACCACGTAAAATATCACCAGCATATTCATCAAAGATTAAACTGGTTTCTGCTTCCGGAGTCAAAGTTAAATCTATCTTCAAATCCATTCCACTTGCTGCTTGTTGAGGCTTTTTAGTGCCCTTATCCTCGTCAAGATCCTCCAACTTAATAAATGAGATAAACTCCTTCCCTGAACTGGTTATATTAGAACTAATAGGAATGGAAACTTTAGTGCCTGCAGAAGCGATAGCGTTAACATAAATATTTACTTTATTAAACGGACCGTTAAACGTACAATTAACCCGGCCAATACCCCGCCCATAAAATAATTTATTGTCTTTTTTAGTCGTATTAAGAGCTAATGCTTTGGGAGCTGAAATAGAAACATTCACGCCAGGTTGACGGAAATGGTCATGATAAATGCCACCAGTTACAGAAGCCCGGTTTCCAAGTTCATCCGATACCTGCACGGCAGAAAAGTCAAATAATTTCTCATTAATTTTTATAACCTGATCATGAATAAAATACTTGGTTCCCAAATAATTGATCTTAGTTTCACCATTAAAAGCTTTGGCTGTGCCCGCTATTTTGAGGTTATTACTATAACCATTGATGGTAAATTTGCTGTCAATGACACCTTTGGTTTGTGAAATACCGGAGCCAAGGAAATATTCAGCAATTTTAATGGGGTAATTTTTTAATTCCCATTCAGTAACCACTCTGGTATATCCGTCTTTGTCCACAGGAGGATGAAGGTATCCATTAGCGGTGAGTCTCGATCGGTTGTTTTCTACTTTTAGATAGGCGGCTCGCGGTTGACTTTTATGTTCTTGTCCAATGGATAAAAAGAGTTGCCCAAAATCGTCTCCATTTATTGCAAATTTATTAACCTGGGCTTTTAGATTAAAATTTTTCCATTCAAATATATCACTGACTGAAATAAAAACATCTCCCTCCCCACTGAAATTAAGTTTGTCATAACGCCACAGTGAATCAATTAATCCGATAGGTATTTTTTGCAGTTCAGCGGATAATGCACGACCATTTTCTGATTTAACTGTAACTATTTGCTCATGGTTAAAAATCCTGAACTTTTTGATTTGAAGCACATTTTTAGCTAAAGCAATATCAATGGGTTCTTCAATGACCCAACGACCATTTAAAAAGGGAAAACTCGTCGTATCGATTCTGATGCTAAATCCTTCTTTTGGTAAATACAAACTGCCACTGACTTGAGTTCTGTCTAGTAATCCAGCAATCCCTAGCGTGTTAAATTGGAATCTCAAATCTTGTTTTTCAAGGTAAATTGAGGAGCCGAGTCCGGTAAATACTATCTTATTGGATACGCGATGACTGTCTGCTTGCAATTGTATCAAACTATTGGTTAATCCCTTCCAGGAAAATAATACACGGTCCCATTTTTGATTATCATAACCGATTTGATCAGCTTGGGCATACCAGCCAAACTGATTGATTTGATTATTATACAATCCATTTAATTGCGTATTGACCAATCTCAATCCGGGAACGCCTAATAAATCAAACCAATTTTTTGCATTCCCCACGGTCAAACTCCATTCAACATCAACTGGTTGAACTGTTTTCTGCAAAGTATCCCACCCTATTTTATTTGCTATTACTGGAATAAATTCTTTTACGGACATTTGAAATGCCGGTAAAATATCAAAGACATTAAATCTGCCCTGGGCGGTACCATTGATAATATCTGAGCTTATATGCACCTGGCTTTGTTGATAAACTTGGGCTGCCTGAACCAAAAAACTATTCAATTGATATATATTCTCATCATCATCTTCTATCACCAGATTTTTGAGGTTCAAACTACCAGCGGGACGATTTAAGGATAGAGCATCCGCATTTATCCCAATTTCACCACTAATAAAGAAGGGTTGTTTGGTCATGTGCAAGGGTTCCGTTTGCAAACGTTCTATTTTAGCAATAAAATCCAACGTCGGAAGGCTATCTGAAAAATCGAGTAACCCTCTAAAAGACAAATCTATATTTTCATCAGCAATAGCGAAATCGCCCGAAAAGCTATTTTTGATAAATTGTCCTGATAACACGCCATTGCGATAATTATAATCGCGAAATTGGAACTGGCTTATATGGGCCGTAACGTCAGCCTGAATATTACGAAAACGTAGTCCTTTACCTTCTTTTACTTCGAAATCCACACTAGCCAAACCCAAATAACTGTTATTCAACCATTTACCCATGTTAAAATCCAGAATTTGCAATCGTCCACTGTAATTGGCCAAATCACGGCCTTCAGAAGCATCCAATCTCATATCCAATTTAGCCTTGCCTAGGTCTGTTTGGATTTCTCCAAAGGTGACAAAATCAGACAAATAGCCATCAAATTGACCTTTAAAGGAAAGAAGTCCTAAGCGATAAAAATTCTCCGGTATACTAAAACCTGGGATAACTTGTTTCAAAAATGCAATGGAACTTTTCAGGTTGCTAAATTTGAGGTTGAATTGAGGTTCTAAATCACGATTGAAGGCATTCCTAAGGTTTCCACTCCCGGACAAATTAATTTTATTATCAAAAGAGGCAGATAAATTGGCCAGATTCAAACGGTTAAATGTACCAGTGACATCAGCAGATAAGGCGATGGAATTATTAGTATAATCTTTGAGGAAAGCTTTATCCCGTAATGCCGGCAAGAAATACATTAATTCGCGTACACTGATCAAGGAATTAGATAATTTCCCAGTCCAGTACACCTCATTAATTATATTTTTAAATGCTTGATAAGATGAATATGTGGCACCGATGGAATCTCCAATATAACTTTCGTCTGTTCGGAGGACAAGTTCCGGCAGGTTTAATGAGTCCGCACTGACCACAAAATCCGGACAAGACATCTTCATAATCTGCATTTGTCCATCTGCTGTACGCGCAGTTAATTCAATTAAATCTCCATTAAAACTTAGTTCATGATTAAAAAAAAGATCTTTAGCTGATAGGTTAAGATTTTCAACGTCAATATAATGAGGATCCAGGCCAGTGTCTACCTCCCGTTTATACCGTAAATCATGATAGGAAAAGGTTCCCTGATCCACTAAAAGATCTTTTACAAACATATGCAAGGGTGCCATCGCTGTGTCATCAGGCGAAGTATCCTCAGGGGCGAAATTTTTGCGAATGACTATATCCGGCTGAAATAAATGAAGTTTGGTCACGCCGAAATCTTTTTTTATCAAATCAAATTGATGCAGATTAACTTCCCCCTTCGGGATGATAAAATCGAACCGAGTATTAGTTTTCTGGTCTTCAAGGACTAATTGCCCGCGAATAATTTGAACGTTTTCTATAATAATTTGCCAGGGGTCCTTTGGCGTAACTACACCCGTTGTATCAGAAGAATTTTGTTTCAGGACGACTTTCACATAACTATCCGAAATTAGGACATCACGCAATTCGGGTTTCCGGTTCCATAAAGATTTTAGTAAACTGGATACTCGGATATCCACTTGACCCAGGTTAAGTATGGTATCGCCAAAAGTATCTTCGGTGGCCAGTAACCCACGCAAGTGTAACGTATTATGCTCAAAATAAAGATCATCCAGTGAATAGTGGAGGGCGGAACGTTTGCTTAAATAACTGATAATTGTTTGTTCGGTCAGGTGTCTAAAATAAGGAATCTTTAATATAAGGGTGAATATTATTGGCAATCCAAGAGAGATAACCACCAGTACGGTCAATAGGACCTTGACCACCCTGGTGACAATATGTTTTCGAGTCTCTTGCATTTACATGTTGAACGGTACCTACAGCCTCAGCGTTCCAATCAATAACGCAAATCTAAATACTTTATGTTCAAACATAATAATAATAAGTAAACAGGCTAAATACCTCCATGTTGTCCTTGTTTAAGTAAATTAAAAATCTTAATAACCCGCTTTGTTTCAGCCACATCATGCGTCCGCAAGATGTCAGCTCCCGCTAGGAGTGCCTGGAGGTGGAGCGCTGTGGTTTCTGGTAATACTGCATCCGGGGTTGACCCTAAGGGTCTGTAAATAAATGATTTACGGGAAAGGCCCACAAGTATAGGGTGCTCGAGTATTTTAAAAGACTCCAAATGGGCTAAAAGCTGATAATTGTGTTCGATGGATTTCCCAAAGCCCAGTCCAGGATCAATCATTAATTCAAAGACTCCGCCAGCATGTAATTGAGAGACCTTAGCCGCTAAAAAAGTCAGTACTTCAGTGACAACTTTTTCATAGGTCGGATTCAATTGCATGGTGGTTGGGTTTCCTTGCATATGCATGAGAATGTAAGGGATCTTGTTATAAACGATCCAATCGAAAAGTGCATCATCCAGAGACCAGGCGCTGATATCATTTAGTATATCTGCGCCGGCATTAAAGGCTGCCTCAGCCACCTCAGTTTGGTAGGTGTCAATGGAGATAGGCGTTTTATACGAATTTTTGATGGCCTTAATAACCGGTATGAGACGTAATATTTCTTCCTGTGGGGCAAGACGAACCGCACTAGGCCGACTAGAAGCAGCCCCTAAATCCAAAATATCTACCCCATCCTTGATCATGATTTCTGCTTTTGCTAAAGCGTCCTCAAAAAAGGCGTATTTACCCCCATCATAATAGGAATCGAGCGTAATATTCAAGATTCCCATGACTAATGGTTCTTCCACCGAGATCAAGCCATTTTTACTCCTAATCGTTTTAATCTTTTGAAGAAACATATTAAAAATATTTCAATATTAACATCATTTTTTTGTATTAATAAAATAATCACTATTTTAGCCCCAGGAATTTTACAGAAACAGAAAGTTCACTAATTTTAAGATACATTGGTATGATTTCTGTTTCAAAAAAAGGTTAAAAAATAAGAGGATGGCCAAAGTCTTACGCTGGATAGTTTTATCCTTTCTGATAATTGTTATAATTTCGGCAGGAAGATATCTACTCAATCATAATGATTTTCCTCAATTTAAGACAGATTTGCGCTTGACGAAGCAGGTAGCTTATAAGGAGGAAATTAAACCGGTAACCTTTGGTTTTAGTGAAAGCACCCATTTAGTGCTCAAATCATTTATTCAAAGAAACCAGTTTTTTTCAGACCTTATTCTGGAGGCCGGTCATCTTCCGGAGACAATTCACAAGGTAGCAGCTAAAGCCAATAATTTTGTCTGGAAAGGACAAAAAGTAGCCAGCGACAAACGAATAATAGCCGGTAAACCGTATGCATTAATTTTTAAAGAGGATTCTTGCAAAGCAGATTACCTGGTTTATCAGCCGGACATGACCAAGTATATTTTGTTTAACCTTAAGGATTCATTTTCAATACAGGTTATTGAGAAAAGAATTGATACAATATTACAGTACACAGAAGGTGTCATCGAATCCAGTCTGTGGGCTTCTATGGATAAGGATGGCGCTCCTGATGCGTTGATTGATAAAATGGAAGATGCTCTAGGCTGGACCGTGGATTTTCAAAAAGGAATTCATAAGGGTGACGTCTATAAAGCACTCTATGAAACGTATGTTATTGAAGGTGTCCCAAGCGGCGTGGGGAAGTTATATGCCGGCACTATTATCAACGCTGGTAAAGAATTTACCGGCATTCATTTTGAGTCTACCAACTACAAAGGGTATTTTGACGCTGAAGGTAGAACTACAGTCCGTCAGTTCTTAAAAGCTCCGGTTAAAGGCAGAATATCATCCCGTTATAGTTTAGCTAGATTTCATCCAATACGTAAAAAAACTGTTCCTCACTTTGGCACTGATTATGCCGCCCCACATGGCACACCAATTTATGCTGTGGCTCATGGAACGGTTACCGTGGCTTCCCGGACGGGGGGGAATGGCAACTTTATCAAAATTCGTCATGATAATGTGTATGAGACGCAATATCTGCACATGAGTCGTTTTGCTCAGGGTATCAGGGCTGGAACACGTGTGAATCAGGGGCAGGTGATTGGCTATGTTGGTTCGACAGGGTTAGCTACCGGACCGCATGTGTGCTTCCGGTTCTGGAAGAGCGGCAAACAGATAGATCACACAAAATTAAATTTCCCGCCACCAACACCAATGTCCAAACTGGATTTAGAAAAATTTAAAGGATACAGGGATTCTCTTCTGCTGGTAATTCAAGATAAGCGCGAGTTTTTTCTTGCCAACAAAACTAATCGTAACTTTAGTTTACCCGAGGTAGATAACAGCCCGGCTATTCTTGATTAATTAGAGTTTTACGCTTTTTGTAAAGTAAAGCCAAAGGTGGAGCCCCGTTGGGGAGTACTACGTACATTAATGGTTTGTTTATGGGCTTCTATAATATGTTTAACAATCGAAAGTCCCAACCCTGTACCACCTTCCGCCCTTGACCGGGATTTTTCAACTCGGTAAAACCGATCGAAAAGGTGAGGTAAATGATGATTGTCGATCCCAATACCATTATCAGCAACTTCTACCAACAGGTAATTCTCCATATCATAGAAGCCTACCTTCACATAACCTGCTTCGTTGCCATATTTGATCGCATTATTGACTAAGTTTATTAAAACTTGACGAATATTCTCCCGATCCGCTTTAACCCTAAAGGGCTGATCCGCTCCGTCTTTTAGTATTAGTCTAATTTTTTTAACTGACGCAGCCATTTCAAGATGATCAAAGACCTCTTCAGTAAGTTGGCGAATATCAAAAATGCGCAAGTCTAAGATGTGTTTCCCCGATTCCAATCGGTTAATGAGGTCCAAGTCCTGGACCATATTTTGCAATCTTTCGACGTTTTTTGCTGCTCTGTTAAGATAATGCCGATTTATTGATTGATCCTCCAAACCACCATCCAATAATGTATGCAGGTAGCCTTGAATATTAAAGATGGGTGTTTTTAATTCGTGTGAAATATTACCTACATAATCGCGACGATAATCCTCCAAAGCGCGCAAATACTCTATTTGGTCGCGCTGATCTTCTGCCCATTTGGCCACATCCTGCTGAACATTTTCCAGAACGTTTTCACTAAAATCAACCTTCTTTTCATCAATCGAAACTTTGGATTGCTGAATGACCTTATAGATTAGCTTAATTTTTCGATAAACAAATCGATCAAAAATAAACCGAAGGGTGAAATAGGTGGAAATAAACCCAATTAGGAAAAATGAAATCAAATACAACGTTTGACTGTAGGGTTTAAATAATGTGGTGGTAAGGAGATAGACAAAAAAAACAGTTCCAACAACTAATATTGCGGCGATGAGAGAAACCTTTTGAAGAGATAAATTTTTGAACATCAATAATCAAATTTGTATCCGATCCCTTTTAAGGTTTTAATGTAATTATCACCTAATTTTTCACGTAATTTGCGAATATGAACATCAATGGTGCGATTCACAACAATCACCTCCTGACCCCAAATTTTTTGTAAAATTTCTTCGCGGGAAAAGACTTTCCCGGGTTTTGATACCAATAACAATAACAACTCGAACTCTTTTTTGGCTAAATGGATTTCCTGGTCTTTCAACTTCAGTACAAGTTTTTCTTTATCAATTACTAAGTCCCCCAATTGTAAAATATTGCCATCTAAAGATTCTTTATACTTGGGATGTCGACGTAATAAAGCCTGGATACGGCTCAGAAAAACAGCGGGTTTTATGGGCTTGGTAATAAAATCATCTGCACCACTATCCAACGCAGCAATCTGTGTAAAATCTTCACTGCGTGCCGTTAAAAATGTAATTAAAGTGTGGGCTGTTCTTTCCCTCCGACGCAGAATTTGACACACCTCTACCCCATCCATTTCAGGCATCATAATATCCAAAACGATTAAATCAAAATCACGCTGGGCGGCCAGGGCAAGAGCTTCCTTACCATTTCTTGCTAAGGTGGTTTTATACCCTCCCTTATCCAAATTATATTTTAAGAACTCTAAAATATCTTCTTCATCATCTACCAATAATATCTCTATATCATTAAGCATACCCGTGCGATTGTAATAAGGGGCAAAATTAGCTGGTGTATATATCGTGAAGTTAAAGTAAATATTAACATTAAGTTAATTATTAATAGTCATTGTAAAACTCCATTTTCTTAGTTAAAGTATCCATGACTCGTTGATAGACTTGATCCATGTGGGCAAAATCTTTTCTTAAATTTTCCAGATTAGCGGTTATTTCTTCCACAGGTATCCCATACTTTCGGGCAATGTCTTCTTTATAAGCCACACGTAAACTATCCTGCAAATGGTTGGTTGCCCTGGAAACGGCTGCATTAGCTATATGCATATCCACCAATATTTTAACTAATTCATCATCAGGCAGATAGGGTTTCTCTGATGGAGCTTGGCACCCCAAGGCAAGCCAGATTATTACTAGATATGAACGGCTCCAAAATCCCATAAAGGCGTAATCGTTAGTATTCGATAAACTGTTTGGGGAAAATAAACTCAGTCAATGTGGTGTTTCTGGTCTGAAAATCTTTCCACGATTGGGCCGATGATTCCAGGACAACCAGGCCTGTAGTAGGAATGTTATCAATGCTTTCCGGGGAAAACCAGTTAGCAAAATCGGTAAATCCAGGATTGTGTCCAAAAAGCATTACGGAAGCAAAACGATCAGGTAGGTTCGAAATTACTCTCAATATTTGTTCAGGAGTGGCATGGTATAATAAAGGTTCAATCTGACGGTGACTTTCATCCAGGTTTAGCTCATCTAAAAAAATGGCAGATGTCATTAAAGCTCGTTTGGCGTGACTGGTAACCAATAAATCCGGTAAGTCAAGCAGACGCAAGCTTTGTTTACCCATAACTTTGGCATCCCGTATACCGCGCTGCTTTAGAGGTCTATCCAAATCAGTGATTCCAGGGATGTCCCAGGCAGATTTAGCATGTCGCACTAAGATAATTTTTCTCTTCATTGTTTCTTTATCAGACCACTCAAAGATAGGTGATGCAAAGCGCACTATCAACCAAAAGACTAATTCATCCGATGATAAACATAAATAATATGACTATGTTTGCGACAAGAGAGGATCATACTCTTTGAGAGAACCAGGAAGATTCTTTATATTTACCGGTTATGACCATCAAGAGTCTTCGGGCCATTACTATTGATAATTTTGATAAACGGCTTGACCCAAACACCTTGGCAGCAGGAGAACAGTATTATGCTATGCATGACTGTGAGGTTAAAGAAGGAACTGAGCCCGAATTATATACCTTTCTATTTAATCAGGAACAGGAAAAACTGAATGTAGAGGTCTGGTTAAAACAAGGGAAAATAAAAACTGCAGTATGCGCATGTGAAGCTTATCGAGAGCATAAATTTATATGCCTACACATAACAGCAGCGTTATTTGCACTAAAAGAAATTCAAACGGCTAAACGTATCCCTGAACTGCCGGCCATAACTGTCCCGGATTTACCCACCTTACATGTTAACCACTTACTAAATGTTATGTCCACTCAGAACTTAGTCCATTTTATTAAACATAGTTTGAGGGACCACAAAGATCTGACTGTCTTATTAAAACTTAAATATGCACACTTATTAGTCATTGAGAATAATGATCAGAAATATGACATGATCTTACAGAGCATGTTTCGTCCATACATCAGTGGAACTCTGAATGCCAGCAGTTATAAAAAACTAGTCAGTTGGCTGGAAGAGGGTGTGGCCATTGGCGCTGACTTGATTGTAATGGGCCAATGGAAAGAAGCGGTGTTATTGATGACGGCCATCAGCCGAAAGATCCATTATTTAGCCTATCGCAAACCCGAGTACAAATCCCTACTTTTGAAAGTCAATCACCTATGGTATGCGTCAATCAGAAAACTAGTCGGGCTAAACCTCCCCCCGGAAGTTAAAACATTTATCCAAGAAAGACTATACCCATTAGCCACCAGTCCTCATTACCAAATGGTTCATTATGAAGAAAATGTGCACACATTATTGTGGACATATTTTTGGGGGAAGTCAGAACAGCAAACACATCTTGAATTTCTTAAAGAAAAAAGTCTGAATCAAACGGATTTTCGATTACAGCATTTTATCTGTAGCTGGTACGTTTCACCCAAAGCGGCATTAGCAAGCTTAAATCCGGTGCAGTGGTCTGGAACTGAGCTAGAGTCCTTAGCGGATTACTTTCTTCATCATAAACACACAGTCGAAATTGATGAACTAGTCCAGCGTTTATTAGAGCCAGGTTTTTCGCCTTGGTTCCAGGAGAAGATTATCGATAAATTATCGGGAATCAAACACAAATATAGCCCTGATCTACTGCAAAGAATATGGCAATTCCTCTTATTAAAACCAAAACCAGACGTCGCTGTAATGGTATGGGAAAGTGGAGTTTACGGGCAATCCATGATGTTGGAATATTTCGATCAGAAAAAAATCATATCGAGAGACCGACTGGTGATCATCATCGCAACATTAGCTGAAGAACACGAATGGTTGGTGGACTATTGGGGTAATGAGTTTAGTCCGGCAACAATTAAACCGATATTACCCTTATTATCCACTCGGTGGACGCCGGAAGCAATTACTGCATTGATGGACATGGTCATAACAAATTACCTGCGCGATCACTTGGGTGAACAACCCATCCGTCAAGTTAGAGAGCTTATCGATTATTTTTATCAGCGCAATACAGGACATATTGCAAAAGCACTAAAGGATGCGATCAAACTCTCTTATCCCGAAAGGCTTAGCTTACATCAACTCTAGGAAATGAAAATAAGTATTTGGTGCATAGGTAAAACCAAAGACAATTACATCCAAGAGGGGATTAGTGTGTTATTAACTAAAAGTAAAAGGTACTGGGACATTAGTTGGGAAGAAATAGAAGGCATCAAATACAAAAGTAAAGATGTGCCATCCTTTATCCAACAAGCCGAAGAAGAAGTAATTCTTAAAAAGCTTCGCCCAAAATCCACCTTGTTATTACTGGATGAAAATGGAAAAAGACTCGACTCGACAGGTTTTGCCAAAGAGCTTCAATCTTTTCAGGATCAACAGGGCATTCAGGATTTAGTATTTGTCATTGGCGGAGCATACGGCTTTTCGCCAGAAATAAAACAAAAAGCAACGATTTTGTGGTCCCTGTCTCCATTAACCTTCACCCACCAAATGGTCAGATTAGTCGTCCTGGAACAACTATTTAGGTCGGGAACCATCCTCAGAGGAGAAGACTATCATCATTAACAAGTTAAAAAATATAATTTATCCAAATGGAAATAGTATATACTGACCAAGCTCCAAAACCAGGGGGGCACTACAGTCAAGCCATCAAATCGGGATCATTACTTTTTATATCAGGACAGTTACCGATAACGCCAGCAGGCCAAAAACTGACTGGAGACATTCGTGAGCAGGTCCATCAAGTCTTGGATAACATAATTGCCATCACTGCCGCAGCCGGTGGCGACCTAACTTCACTGCTCAAAACTACCGTTTATATTGCAGATATGACGTATTGGCCTATTGTAAATGAAATTTATCAACAAAAATTTGGCGATCATCGACCTGCCAGAGCTATAGTTCCGGTCCCTGAACTGCATTATGGTTTTGGCGTAGAGATAGAAGCTATTGCTGAACTTCCGGGATAGCTCATCAAAACAGAGCCCTGGCTAGCCAAAAATTATATCCTCTACTCGAGTGGCGAGTTTTTCCAGCCTAGATAGATTGAATAATAGAATTAAATGTATATTGCCACACTTTTTAATTGATGTAAAAAAATTATGGTTTTAATCCAAAATCTCGATTTCCGATAAATGAAAAACAACTACTTTGATCTCATTGATCAGACCTACTATTTCCCCCAGGAAGGCTTTGATCTTCGAGATGGTTACCTATCTTTCCATGGAGTATCCCTTAAATATTTAATAGACAAATACGGAACCCCCTTTAAACTGACTTACCTACCTCGGATTGGTGAACAAATCAAAAAAGCTAAGAATTTTTTCAACCGGGCCATCAAATCTAATAGTTACCGGGGCGAATATTATTATTGTTATTGTACCAAATGCTGTCACTTCAGTCATGTCATAAATGAAGCATTAAAGCACGATGTGCATCTGGAGACATCCTCTTCGTTTGATATTGATTTGATTCACCGTTTGTATAGTCAAGGTAAGATTGATAAGAAGATCATTCTCATACACAATGGGTATAAGACACAAAGTTATCTGGATAAAATAATCAAACTGAGGGAAGATGGGTTTGAAAACAGCTTACCGGTCATTGATAATCGGAGTGAGCTGGAATATTTTCTAGAGCATGTTAAAGGTCCATTAAAAATCGGACTTCGCATGGCTATTGACGAGGAACCACAATCTGCTTATTATACGTCTCGATTAGGTATTCGCAGTTCAGAATTGGTTTCTTTGGTTAAAGAAAAACTAAAACGCCGTAAACAAGTGGAGCTTACCATGTTACACTTTTTTGTCGATACGGGTATTAGGGACAATTTATATTATTGGGGCGAATTCAAAAAAGGATTAAAAACATTTGCAGAGTTAAAGAAAATTTGTCCCTCACTGACTAGTCTTAATATAGGAGGAGGACTGCCTATCCGCAATACTTTAGGATTTGAGTACGACTACCGATATATGATAAATGAGATCGTACGCAACATAAAAGAGGTTTGTGAAGAAGAAGGGATAGAAGAGCCGGATATTTTCACCGAGTTTGGCAAGTACACTGTAGGAGAAAGCGGGGCCACCATTTTTTCCGTCATAGAGCAGAAATTACAAAACGACACAGAGTTGTGGTATATCGTTGACAACAGTCTGATGAATACTATTCCGGACAGTTGGGGTATTTTCGAACGGTTTATATTACTCCCAGTCAATAATTGGAATAACGAATACACGCGGGTGAATATTGGAGGGATTAGTTGTGACCACTCAGATTATTACAATTCTGAATTTTTGAACCAACAGATTTTGCTCCCCCGATTTAATAAAGATGATAATGAACCTTTGTACTTAGGTTTTTTCCACACCGGGGCCTACCAAGATGCTATATCAGGGTATGGAGGAATAAAACACTGTTTGATCCCATCTCCAAAGACCATTATTATAGACCGAGATGAAAAAGGTAATTTTATTGAACATGTATTTAAGGAAGAACAAGTTCCGGAAGAGATGTTGACCATTCTCGGGTATTAATGTTAAACTAAAAAAGAAAACCCATGCAAAAAGGTCCGGTCAGTCAATTTATCAAAAAACATTATCTCCACTTTAATGCTGCAGCACTAGTAGAGGCCGCTGAGGCTTATGAGGAACAATTGCTGAGTGGTCATAAGATGATGATCACGTTAGCCGGAGCAATGAGTACGGCCGAATTAGGAAAATCGTTAGCTGAAATCATCCGCCAGGACAAGGTGCACATTATTACCTGTACCGGTGCTAACCTGGAAGAGGACTTATTTAACCTAGTCGCTCATAATCATTATAAACGGATCCCAAATTACCGCGATCTGAGCCCGCAAGACGAAAAAGAGCTGGTTGAACATCATTTTAACCGCGTTACGGACACTTGCATCCCAGAGGAGGAAGCCATGCGCCGGCTTGAAAAAGCGCTTATAAAGGTGTGGGGAGATGCTCACCGCAATGGTCATCGCCACTTTCCTTATGAATTTCTCTATCAAATCATCAGGCAAAACCTTCTTATTGAATATCATCAAATTGACCCAAAAGACAGCTGGATCATTGCCGCTTGCGAAAAAAACATCCCTATCATAGTCCCGGGGTGGGAAGATTCAACAACCGCAAACTTTTTTGCCGGCCATTGTATAGAAAAGAGATTTTCTCCACAAATAGTAAAAACCGGGATAGAATACATGATGTTTTTGGCCACCTGGTATCAGGAGAATGCCGGTGATAAAGGAGTTGGTTTTTTTCAAATCGGTGGCGGTATTGCAGGGGATTTTCCCATTTGTGTAGTGCCTATGCTACACCAGGATCTGGGCTTAGATCAAGTGCCCTACTGGTCCTATTTTTGTCAGATCAGTGACTCTACCACGAGCTATGGATCTTATTCAGGAGCAGTTCCTAACGAAAAAATAACCTGGGGAAAACTTAATGTTGATACCCCTAAATTTATCATTGAATCCGATGCTACGATAGTTGCTCCTCTAATCTTCGCTTATTTGCTAGGCTGGTGATGAGATTATTTTAATTTAAAAAAAAAGCCGGTTTTTTACCAGCTTTTATTTCTTAAAATATCTTAATCTTAGTAATCTTCATCAGATTCAGGTGTAGTGGAGGTAGGAATCTCATGACGGGTAATGGTAGGCTCATCCTCTGACTTTTGATTTAACTTAGCTTCAACACTTTTGGTAGCATGAGGCACAGCCAACAACCTTTTCTTGTCAATTAGTTTTCCGGTAATTACGCAGACTCCGTAGGTTTTATTTTTGATACGCACTAAAGCATTATCCAGGTCCTGAATATACTTTTTTTGGCGAATAATCATATTGTTCAGGTACTCCAGTTCATTGTTGGTCTCCGTATCATCCATCCAATCTCCACCAAATTCATCATAATTATTTTCAGTAACTTCTATTAGCTGACTCTCAAGGCCTTGCAGATTTTCCTTAGCTAGTTCGTGTTTTTGGTCAATAATTTTTTTGAATTCAACCAGTTCTTCATCTGAATATCTAGTAATTGAATGTTCCATGTCAAAAAATTTTGGCAAAATTATTAAATAAATTAAACAAGCAAACGAAAAAAATATTTTTAAATAAAAATATTAATACAAATCACTATTAGTCAATATTTTATATATAATTATTTTATAAGAATCACGTGATAAGCCCACGGTTCTAATTTTATGGATGAATCAGAGGAATAAGAAACGGTTTGACCGGTAAAAAGTTCTGTGCCATTGACAGGTTGATTCAATCTAGCAACCTGTGGTTGACTGGTCAGGTTAATAATAACTGCTACACCTTGTTTGTCTTTGATACGTCGGAAAGCATATACGGCATCAGAAGTGTTTATTCTTTCAGCCGTAGCGCCATCCTGACCGTTCCACAATGCTGGCATGGAAGATTTTAAATCCAGGAGCGACTTATAAAATGCGGCATAACTAAATGTTGAAAAAGGGATGGTATCGCGCTCAAAAAATAATAGTCTTTTTTTCAAGGGTTCCTCTTGACCACTATAAATTAGTGGCATGCCATCCAGAGTGTGTACTAACACCGCAAGCGGTTTATGAGCATCCCCCATCCTTTCGAATTCAGTCCCTTGCCAAGAATTCTCATCATGATTGGAAGTAAAATGCATGGAATATCCCTGCTTATTGCGAGCTTTTAGAGCATTGAGCATGGTATCAATTATGTTTACTGTTTCTTTACCCTGAGCAATGGCATTCAGGTGGTGATGAAACTCCCAGGCATAATCCATAACAAATGAGCCGGTATTACGTAATGCCGGGACTTCCGCTTCTGCCAACATAAAGAGCGGTTTAATTTTATACAAGGAGTCGGTGCAGGTTTCCCAAAAATCAACAGGTACATTATGAGCTACATCACACCGAAATCCATCGATGTCATGGTTAATGACCCAATACTTCATTTCTTCAATCATGGCTGCCCGCATAGCATGATTATCGTAATTAAGGTCTGCAACATCAGTCCAGCCCCAGCTGGTACCGGTGGCCGGGTCTATCGGATCAATAACATTACCCTGAGCATCCTGGGTATAATAATCTTTATGTGCTGTAATCCACTCATGATCCCATCCTGTATGATTAGGAACCCAATCCAAGATTATGTACATCCCAGCAGCGTGAGCAGTTTTAACCAATAGATCAAAATCTTCGAGGTTTCCAAACTCCGGATTTACTTTACGGTAACTGTTAACCGCATAATAAGAGCCCAATGAGCCTTTACGTTTAGCAACGCTGATTGGATTAATAGGCATCAACCAAAGGATTTTAACCCCCATGTCTTTCAACCGGCTTATGTGGGGAATAAACTCACTTAGGGTTCCTTCGGGCGTATATTGCCGGATATTAACCTCATAAATATTGGCATTTTTAGCCCATTCTGGAACCTGGACCGTTCGTGATGGTGCCGGAGGTAATGCAGGCTTAGATTTTTTAAAACAAGCAACAGCAATGAAGCCAATTACCACCAACCCCAATATCGATAACCAAGTTATTTTCACCGGATATTTTATTTATTGCGCAAAGATAGATTATCTGTGGAGGGACGGTCTGAAAATTCTGCCATTTTTAATAAAAAATGTCGGATCCAGGTCCGACATACTTATTTGTTAATCTAATATGAGCCTTCCTCTTACGATGTATTCACCCTTGAAACGACCAGGCAATCAAAAACGCGGCTTAAATAATTATCAATAACTAATAAACGTATATTTGTCACCGATAAGGAGATGTGCCAGAGCGGTTGATCGGGCTTGACTCGAAATCAAGTGTACTCGTAAGGGTACCGGGGGTTCGAATCCCTCCATCTCCGCTTAAATTTGTATTTAAACATGAAATTCGGTCAACCAGAAGAACCAGGAGATTTTGATTGGAGTTTACCGGCTGACCATCCACGTTTCGGACTGACAGACCATAAATCTCAAGATTTCAAGATTTATATTGGTTGTGGCAAATGGGATATTGACAGCTGGGTTGGACCCTATTATCCGGCTGGCACAAAACCACCAGCTTTTCTTAGCCAATATATTCAACTGTTTAACAGCATAGAAGTAAATAATACATTTTACCGCTTATCCCGCAGTAGCATGGAAGATTGGGCTTCCATCGCAGTGGGCCATGAGTTTATTTTTTGCCCCAAATGGTCACAACGGGTTACTCATTTAAAAAGACTTGTTGACGTCGAAGAAAACACCCACTATTTTATAGAATCGTGTAAATTACTTGGCCCCCATTTAGGCCCAACCCTATTGCAATTGCCTGATAATTTCACTGCCAAAAACATGGACCGGATTCGAAATTTTTTATACTTAATACCAGATGGTTTTCAAATATTTTTTGAGTTTAGGCATAAGAGTTGGTTTGAAGAACCGGCGCTAACTGAAACAGGACAGCTCCTAAAGGACTTTGGTAAAGGTTGGGCTTTAACGGATGTAGCGACACGTCGAGACGTACTTCACATGGTACATTCCATTCCAACAGCTCTGATCCGATTTAATGGTTATAATGCAACTGGTGAAGACCATCGGCGACTTGCGGTCTGGGCAGAGCGGATTAATGTCTGGAGGGAACAAGGAATGGGTAAAGTATATTTTTTCTGTCACCATCAAGATGAAATGTATTCGCCTGAAAATGCCATTTACTTTCAGAAGTTTTTTATCCAAGCAGGTGAAGGTCCGGAACCAGTTTAACCTCTAATAGCGCACCACAGCCATTCAGGAAAATTGTGAAGAATGTATATCTTTGGGTCTTCTTATGAAAAAATATTTTATAGAATTCATCGGTACATTTTTTTTGGTCTTTACCGCTGAAATGACTTTGTTAAACGGCACAGATAAATTTTCTCCTCTTGCTATTGGCAGTATTTTGATGGTCATGACCTATGCCTATTGGCCAATCAGCGGTGCTCATTTTAATCCGGCAATCACTGTGGCCAATTGGTTATCAGGGCGGGTGATGAAAAACGAACTGGCTCCGTACATCGCAGCTCAAGTTGTAGGTGCTGTTTTGGGATCATTGGTAGCTGGATTTTTATTAAGCACCATGCAAGCAACCTTACCCGAACCAAGGCTTTTAGATGTGATACCGGCATTTGTTGCCGAGTTTATTGGAACTGCTGCCCTGGTTTTGATTTACTTGCAAATTACTCATGATAAATCCAAAATTGCACATCCCTACAGCGGATTAGCTATTGGAGCCACCTTTACCACATTTATTTATGCCGTAAATAATTTAAGTGGTGGGATATTTAACCCTGCTTTGGCAATAGGAGCATGTATCGTGGAGACCGCTTCCTGGGGGCATCTGTGGCTCTATTTCATGAGCCAGTTTGGAGCAGCACTGGCCGGTGCGTTCGCCTATAGATTTATCACCGAAGACTCTTTATTCTAATACGTATATTTTTTTTAGTGTCTGTAAAGTAAAATCAATTTCTTCCTGATTAGTTTGAACTGAAAAGGAAAAGCGGATGGTCTTACGATCAGGATCTGCGCCAATACCTTCTAAAACATGACTGCTGGCTTCTGCCCCTGACGTGCAGGCGCTCCCCCCACTGGCGGCAATACCGGCAATATCCAGTAAAAGCAGAAGTAACTCATTTTTAGGATGCGGCGGAAAGGAAACACTTAGAATAGTGTATAAACTGTGTTCTCCAGGCTCAACGCCATTGAGTGAAACTCCGGGTATAATAGTCTGGAGCTGCTCCCACATGTAGGACTTTAATTTTTGGATTCCGGCTTTCCAAGAAAGGCCTTGGTCAGTCCACATAGCCCAGGCTTTAGCCAATCCGGTTATTCCGGCTACATTCTCCGTACCACCCCGCATGTTGCGTTCCTGAGAGCCACCATCCAGATAAGGGTGCAAGGATATGTCTTCATTTATATACATAAAACCTACTCCTTTTGGCCCATGGTATTTATGGGCGGAAGATGTTAAAAAGTGAACTGGAATTTGTTGAACATTAATGGGTAGGTGAGCCATGGTCTGCACACTATCCGAATGAAAATATGCGCCGAATTCATGACAGATTTGACCAGTGGTGTTTAAATCCAGAAGACAACCCAGTTCATTATTGGCATGCATTAAGCTTACCAACGTTCTCTCAGGGGATTTTTTTAAAATATCACGCAAATCATTAAGATCTGGTCTACCGTCTGGTGATATGGCTACCATCGTTGAGCTTACCGATTGATCACGGCATACAGCGGAAACGCTATGTAAAACACAATGGTGTTCAATCGGGCTGGTCACAATATGTTTTACCCCCAAATCACGAACGACACCTTTGATTATAGCATTACTGGCCTCTGTGCCGCCCGAGGTAAAAAAAATTTCGCCTAAAGAAGCATTAAGTCCCTGGGCGATGACTTTACGGGCCTGTTCAATTTGCGCTTTGCCGGTGCGGCCAGGACTGTGTATTGAGGAGGGATTGCCGTAATTTTCAGTAAACCAAGGCAACATCGCTTCCACAACTTCTTTAAAAACAGGCGTAGATGCCGCATTGTCAAGATAAACTTTCATACAGAGGTCATGATTAATGTTTTGATTTCATCCACCAGTTTTTTTGCTTCAACAGCAGTTGACGCTTCAGCATAGACTCTTAGAATGGGCTCGGTATTGGATGCACGCACCTGGACCCAGGCTTGGGGCCAAACTATTTTAAGGCCATCCATTTCATTAATCAGATCCGGAGAATAATGTTTCTTCAATACCCTTATGATTTGACCAAAGTCAACCCCCTGATCCAAGGTAATCTTATCTTTGATCATCTCATAATGTCGATAGGTTTTGCGCAGGTTAGATAAGGACATGTTTTGCTCTGCTAAAAGACTTAGAATCAAGGCCAGACCAACCATGGCGTCACGGCCATAATGTAATTCAGGATAAATTACACCGCCATTGCCCTCTCCACCAATAACCGCATTGGTCTCTTTCATCTTCGCCACGACATTCACTTCTCCAACCGCAGCCGGATAATATAATTGCCCATATTTTTCAGCCAAATCTCGTAGTGCCATCGATGAAGAGACATTAGATACAACGGGGCCACTTTTTTGACGTAAGATTTGATCAGTAGCTGCAACTAAGGTGTATTCTTCGCCAAACATACGACCATTCTCCTGAATCAACGCCAACCGATCTACATCCGGATCAACGGCAATACCCAGGTCTGCTCCTTGGTTGACTACCGCCATGGATAAGTCAGTAAGATGGTGCTCTAATGGTTCAGGGTTATGGGCAAATTGACCATCCATTGTGCTGTTTATCAATGTGTAATCCACGTTTAAAGCATCCAAAAGAGCCGGAATGGCCGTAGCTCCAACCGAATTAACAGGATCAATAACAGCCCGTAACCCAGCAGCTTTGATGGCATTTATATTGACTTCCGGGATGTCCAGGATTTTTTGCACATGAAAATCCAAATAGTTTTTCCCGGGATGAATTTTACCCAGTTTATCTGCAGGCGCAAAAAGGTAATTATTGGCGGCGATCAGAGTAAGCAGTCTTGCTCCATCACGAGCTGAAATAAATTCACCGGATGCATTGAGAAATTTCAGTGCATTCCATTGTGCGGGATTATGACTGGCAGTGATAATAATGCCTGCTCCAGCTTTTTCTGCGGTCACCGCAAGTTCTACGGTAGGAGTTGTCGCCAACCCAAGGTCCACGACATCAATTCCCAAAGCCGTTAATGTGTTTGCGACTATTGAAAAAACCATATGACCGGATACACGGGCATCCCTCCCAATGACTATTTTAGGCCTGCCAGAGTTTTCTAATAACCATTGACCAAAAGCTGCCGAACATTGTACTATATCAACCGGAGTAAAATTTTGGCCCGGAAATCCTCCGATCGTTCCCCGTATTCCAGAAATAGATTTAATCAAAGTCATACATCGGGTATTTTGTGCGTAAATGTAGAAATTTTATATTTTGCCCACTAAAATGCTTCAGAAGCTGAATTAAAGCAATGAGTCCAACATGGTTGATAGACCTTGACCAACAGATTTTCCACACCATCAATAGCACCTGGTCTAATTCTCTCTTTGACCATGTAATGCCATTATTGCGCAACAAGTATATCTGGATACCCTTATATGTCTTTACTTTAGGCTACATTCTGCTCTATTATAAAAGGAAAGCCTGGATAGTTCTGGTTGGCGTATTTATAACCATCGCATTTTCAGATAATATCAGCAGTCGGCTAATCAAGCCATTCGTTAAACGACCACGACCTTGTCAAGTGATTCATCGAATGGTAGTTCAGACACGGGTGAGTTGTGGATCAGGGTATAGCTTTCCATCTTCCCACGCCACCAACCATTTCGCATTTGCGCTGTTTATTTCAGGGTTGATGGGATTAAAGCGCAAAGAAAGCATATTATGGCTAATCTGGGCTGCACTAATTAGTTATGCTCAAATTTATGTAGGTGTGCACTACCCTGTAGATGTGGTCATGGGATCTTTATTAGGTGCTATCATTGGACTAAGATGTATACGCTGGGTACTCTATTTTTTAAAAAAACAGAACCCTGAATTAGCATGATTTGGATGGCTGCTTTAGGTCTTTTTGTTACCGTGATGAGTGCCGGATTCGTAGGGCTATATGCGGAGCGCATCAGACATACCATTTGGCCTAAACTTTTTTTGGCATTTGGAGGTGCTTACTTATTGGGTATCAGCGTCTTGAATCTTTTACCAATTATCTACCAGCCTCCAAATCATAACATCGGTTTATGGTTGTTGGGAGGATTTTTTCTCCAAATTATTTTAGAACAATTTTCCAAAGGAATTGAGCATGGACATTTGCATCATAGTCATGGCTCTCGCCCGGCTATGGTTGGTTCCGTATTGTTTGGTTTAAGTTTACATGCATTTATTGAGGCCATACCCATATCTTCTTCTGGTGTGTTGAACAGCACGGGATTTCCATTTAATTACTACCTGGGTATTGTATTCCATGAAATTCCGGCTGCTTTTGCGCTGGTTTCATTCTTCGGGATGGCTCATTTGACCCGAGCCAGATCATTATCACTGTTGGCAATATTTGCCAGTATGGCCCCATTAGGCATTTTAGGTGGCCATATGTGGTCTATTCCAGAAACGATACAAAAATTCTTACTTGCCGTGGTTATGGGCTTATTTCTGCATATTTCGACTACGATTATTTTTGAAGCGGAAGGATCTGCGCACCATCATCGCATGTCCACTTATAAGATCATAGCCATCGTTATTGGCTTGGGCTTAGTGATTTTAACCAATCATCATTAACGACTTCTACTTGTCCTTTTAGCAGGTCCGCAAATTTTTCTCGTTCGCGGATAAGGAAGTGCTGATCACCTAAAACCAAAACTTCAGGGGGCCGATACCGGGCATTGTACTGCGAGGCCATAGTAAAAGCATACGCTCCGGCATTTAGAAAACAAAGGATATCGCCAGGCTTAATTTCACTCATTATCCGGTCTTTAGCGAAAGTATCCGTTTCGCAAATGTACCCAACAACAGTATACTTATGGTTGGTGTTGCTGATCCTGCTCAAATTGACAATGTGGTGATAGGCATTATAAAACATTGGTCTAATCAGGTGGTTAAACCCTGAATTTACACCCACAAAGGTGGAAGATGGGCCTTCTTTGACGCCATTTACAGTAACTATTAAGTAACCTGCTTCCGAAACCAAAAATTTCCCCGGTTCAAAAATCATTTGCAAATCCGCTCCATAAAAACGGCAGAACAATTTGAAACGCTCGGCAATGCGCTGACCAAAGTATTCAATATCAGTTTCATAATCATTGGGTTTATATTTAACTTTAAATCCGCTTCCAAAGTCAATGTATTTCAAATGCTTAAATTGTTTTGCAGCTTCCAGCAATACTTCAATTGCCTGCATAAAGTCTTCCACATCTAAAATGTCCGAACCGGTATGAATGTGAACTCCTTCTATCTGCAAATCGAAGCGATTTATTAGTGCAATTATTTGGTCCAGATAAGATATGGACACTCCAAATTTGCTTTCCTTATGGCCTACGGATATTTTTTCATTTCCTCCTGCCATTACATGCGGATTTATACGGATGCCGACTTTTTGATGGGGATGAGATAAACCGATTTTCTCCAGTAAATACAATGAATCCACATGAATGCGAATGCCTTTAGCCAATACTTCTTCTAATTCTTCTAACCCTACAGAACTTGGCGTGAAGATTATTTTATCAGGATCTACCCCGGCATGTAAAGCAAGCTCCACCTCACCAATAGACACAGCATCTATGCCACCACCCAATAAATGTATCAGGCGAACCACATTAATATTACCCAAAGCTTTCATGGCAAAATTAAGTTGTAAGTTGCCAATCGGGATTGCTTTCATTAGTCTTTGATACTGTCGGGTTATGATCCCAGCATCATATACGTAAACCGGAGTGCCATATTTAGCAGCTATATCCAGTGCCGGCACTTCACCAATATAATATTTGCCTTCCTTCAGGTCTATCATTGGAAAATTATAAGGGTGCAAAAATAACCTTTAAGTCCATAATCATGATCTGGGTCAACGATTTTATCCACTAAAACTCTCTCCAGGCACAAAGATGTTATTCTATCTTTGTCCATCGGATAAAAAGGTAGCTATGGAATTGTTAGACGGCAAAGCTTTATCAGAATTAATCAAACAGGAAATTGGTGCAGAGGTGAGTAGCATGGTGGCTCTAGGATTTAAACGCCCACACCTTGCGGCCGTTTTGGTCGGAGATGATGCGGCCAGCCAGGTTTATGTGTCCAATAAAGTGAAGGCGTGCGAAAAAGTGGGCTTTAAATCCACTTTAATCCGCAAAAAAGCTGATATCAGTCAAACTGGGCTGAATGACATCATCGATGAACTAAATGCTAATGAGGACATTGACGGATTTATTGTCCAACTACCACTACCGAAACATCTGGATGAGACGTCGGTCACTTTACGGATCGATTACCGTAAAGACGTGGATGGATTCCATCCCATGAACTTAGGCCGCATGACCATCGGATTGCCATCGTTTTTACCGGCTACTCCTTTTGGTATTATGACCTTATTGGATAAATATAATATTGATGTGGAAGGTAAGGATTGTGTTGTACTTGGCCGCTCAAATATTGTGGGCACGCCTATTAGTTTGCTTCTTTCTCGAAAAGCGAGGCCGGGAAATGCTACTGTCATCCTGTGCCACAGTAAAACACGCGATATCGCTTACCACTGCCGCCAGGCTGATATATTGGTGGTTGCCCTCGGCTCACCATTGTTTGTAACTGAAGATATGGTTAAACCCGGTGCGATAGTCGTAGATGTAGGTATGAACCGCATAAACACACTGCAAGGAACTAAACTGGTAGGTGATGTGGATTTTGAACGGGTGGCCCCAAAATGCAGCTTTATAACTCCCGTACCGGGAGGAGTTGGACCTATGACGATCACATCTTTATTGCTTAATACGCTGAAGGCTGCAAAAAATGAAATCTATAGTTAGATGCCAACCACTACCCTGCATATAACAAATCTTAAGGCCCTGGATCGAGATAAAGTTGTTGCGCTATTAGGCGTATCAGATGAAATTTATGCCCTGGAAGAGCACCCTGACGGAGCAATCTCGTTGTACTCCAAACATGATCCTCTCCCAGCAGACTTCCTAGATTTAGTAGAACAAATTGCCTCCAAATATGAATTAACTATCACTAACAAAGTCATTGAGGATCAAAACTGGAATACCCTTTGGGAGCAAAATTTTCAACCGGTGATCGTAGACAATTGGTGTGCCGTGCGCGCAGAGTTTCACGAACCCATCCATTCTACCACGCATGAGTTGTTGGTTCATCCAAAAATGGCCTTTGGCACCGGCCATCATGAGACCACGTATATGATGATCAAATTGATGGAGAAAATACCTTTTTCCAGGACCCGCGTCCTAGACTTTGGGTGTGGGACAGGAATACTGGGTATTTTGGCTGCAAAATGTGGAGCTGCTCAGGTAATATGTGTGGATAATACTTCAGAGGCTGTACAAAACACACTTGAAAATGCTGGGATTAATGGAGTTTCCTTAGAAGTCCACCTTGGGTCACTTGAATTGGTGGCGAGTCAAAAATTCGATATTATTTTAGCCAACATTAACCGTCAGGTCTTAGTGAATTATCATGCTGGATTAATTGATGCTCTGGCCAATAATGGCGCATTGTTATTATCCGGTTTTATGCCCCAGGATCTTTCGATTATAAACACCAGTTATGAAAGTGTTCCTTTAATAACCGAGCTAACTAAAGGACAATGGTGTGCACAACATCGCCACAATAAGTAAATTTTGTTTGTCCTTATGGGGTATTATTATGTAAATGAAAAGCCAAAAGGTGTTCATAAACCTCATACATAGGTAGTCCCATCACGTTCGTGTAGCTACCCTGGATAGTTTTTACTTTACAGTGCCCGATCCATTCCTGAATGCCATAGGCTCCTGCCTTATCCAATGGAAAACACCGATCTATATAGAAGAAAATTTCTTCTTCACTCATCGCGCCAATTTCCACTTCTGTTTTAACACTGAATGTTTTCAAGAAACGATTACTGCGAAGAGTAACTCCGGTAATAACTGAGTGCCAGGCTCCCTGCAGGGAAAACAACATGGCCGCGGCCTCATTTTTATCAATGGGTTTTCCCAGCACATGCCCATCTTTTATGACAACCACATCGGCGGCAAGAATTACTTGGAACCGGCTTGGCTCAAATTCTACCTGTAAGGCTTTTTTTTCAGCTAAAAACGCGGGAACCTGATGAGGCATTAACGAAGAAGGATATACTTCCTCCATTTCATTAGATAAAAGGACAAAGTTAAATTTGCTCTCCTTAAGCAGTTGTTGCCTCCGGGGAGACTTCGAAGCCAGGCCAATAATCATTTCTTCTTGCCAAAACGCCATATACGCTCTTTTTTTATTAATATAAAAACAAGGCCATCAAACCCAATAACATTAA
>JAYRWN010000476.1:0-2447 GCA_041917975.1 Saprospiraceae bacterium
ATGAACTTCTTCCAGGCAATACCCCTCTTTAAGTTCATAAATTATGGTGGCATTTGTCCCATCCCAGGCTACTTTTAAGGCTCCTGCTTTTTGACCATTAGCGATTTTATTCAGCCCGGCGCCGGCCCAGAGGTCATAAACTGTGTTTCCTGGAGTGGTCAGGTTTATGGCCCAGCCCCAGCGGTTTTTGGTCAGATTCAGCGACGGTAATTTGTCCGGATTGGATTTTTTATCCGTGGTAAAAACATATCCCCCTTTGGCGAAAGCGGTCTGACAGGAAGGCACCGGGGGAGGGCCAAAATCACAACATACCGCATAACTGCCGTGGAACCACCACCGCGGACCAGTACCGGCCATTGGGCCTCCGAAGGCCGTTTCGTGCCCATTATCCTGGTCAGTACAGTCCAGAGCCACTTCCGCATGGGTGACGACATATAGGGTCAATCCACAGGCCTGCTTAGCATCCACGATATTAAGGTCTGCAAATGGAATGCTGAAGGTGTAAGTTTTTTGTCCGGATGCATCAACACAAACTCCTCCGTCGGCGCTGCAAAATTGTCCGGGAATAGGCGTAGCATTTTTGTTGGCCGGCAGATTAGTTAAATCATTGCCAATCCACAGGTGTAAATTACCGAAACAGGCCGCTGGGTAATCGGTGTCATCCAGGCTCACCGTTACCAAGACCGAGTTAGCATCGTTCGAAACGGTTACAGTGCCAACATCCAGGGTTTGTCCGGCCGTCAATTTCCAGGCGGTCGTCCCGCAGGTGTTCCGTAATTGTAGGGTTTTAGAAGAAGTCATTTGGTGGGTTACTTCTTTTTCACACGCCTGCCAGCTTAAGGCAACCACTGAGAGAATGGCTATTTGTACACATTTTTTCATGGAGTAATATTAAATTAATGAATTAATGACCAGACTTCAGGAGTGTCTTTCACCTACCGGGGGATGGCGGTCACTGCACGACTTTCGCTCCTGTGTTGAGGGGGGTACCGGAAGAAGAGCAAAAATTGTGCTAGGTTATCAAGGGCATTAATATTGGGCAACAACGTGTCGTGTACAAAGGGTTCTAAATGGACAATCAGTCCGTTCTCAAGCAATAAAAAAAAAGAAGGCAGCATATGTGCTGCCTTCCTCTTTAATTGGTCTTTACGATTAAATCCGGGTTATCACTTTTTAGGGGCAGTCGATTAGTTTAGCTACGTCCAAATGTATACCGTAAAATTTATTGTTTGGTAATGTCCCCTCCCAATCATGACTTCCTACGGGTGCTAAGCTTTTCCATGAAAATTTTCCAGGTGCTGGATTTTTCGCTGGAGGCGTGGCGGCATAGTCTTGTATTTTGATATTGTTATCATGTAATGGGTCAATACCATCATAATAAAATACCCAATCAGCATTTAACTGAATCACTATTTTTACACTTGCTCCATCAGGTTCTAAGGTGGCCGAACCTGCCAACGCACTTTGACCGGCATAGATCGGAATAGTTTTAGAAACACCGTCGTAGGAGGTATAGGTGGCCCAGTTCCCTTTATTTACATATCTGGTACCTGCTGCCCAGGCAGTCTCTTCCTGATAACATTTTTCCGGTCCTTCGCATAATGTCTCACTAAAACAGAAGGTGACATGGCTAATATTTTTACCCTCAGGTGCAACCAAGCCTTCATCCCCGCAGGCTCCGTCAGGGTAGGTATACACATAATAATTGGTCCCTGCTTTAACCAGAACCTTGCAAACCACATGCGTGGAGGTCCAATCAAAAGTTTTCCCATCACTATTAGAAATGGTAATAATAGCGTCAAAATCAGTTGCCGTATTGCCATATTGGGTAGAATTAGAATGATAATCGCCATTGGGGGCGGCAGCATCCACTTTCCAGGCAAAGTCACAAGTGCTACCAGCCTGGCTACATTCGCTATAAGCATCCCCTACTTTTATCACTCCAGGCCCAACTTTATTTCCCGTTGGTACTAATACTGGGGTAACCGAGCTTCTCAATTCGAGGCTTTTGGTTGTTGTTTGTGTCGGCGTCAATTCCTTTTGACAGGCTTGCCAGCCCAAGGTAAAGGCCACCATCAGGAATAAATAGACATTCTTTTTCATTTCTTTAAATTTGGTACATAAATACTTTGGTCCAATATTGGCTTTTTGCACAAGGTCGTTCTAGAAAGGTAGGATATTACTGTTTAAAGTGTTTTAAATAACAAAGGTAACCCACAAATTCAATGGTTAAAAAAACTTTTTTACTGCCTCTCCGGTATCAACCCCGAAATTCACCAAACGCTCCGCCGGTTAAGCCAGTCAGCCCGCTTCAGCCAATCGTTTGATCTCTTCCAGGATGGGCTGCCACCCCAGGCCCTGATTATAAACCTCTGTATAACGTTTTTCTCCTTCAGCGGCGGTCTCAAAACCATCCTGGATAACCGTGAGCCGCACGCCGTCAGAAG
>JAYRWN010000477.1:0-2717 GCA_041917975.1 Saprospiraceae bacterium
ACGGCAATAGAATCCTGGTCAGGTGTCAGCTGATTAACCACCTGCATTACCTCCACCAATTGGAGCCAATATTTGCTTTGTACATCTTCACTATAGTCCAACGGCGGCTCCGGCAAAAACTGGCTGGCCGAATCCAGCACCAGGCAAGCCATTTTATTCCAGTGAGGTTCGGCAGCATCTTCATAATCCGGCAGCGTCGGTACCCATAGACCAGGTGTGGTGACGACCTCGTAACGAGGCATCCCCCGGGTTTCCAGATAAGCGTCTTTTTTCAATCGGGCGATGACCACATCAGCCACCGCCTGACCAAAGGCCAGAGAACGTTCATTGACCTCTGGGTCATTTCTGGCGCTAAGTTGATCAATGTGGTGTTGGGTAAAATCGATGATCTCTTGCTTGGAAAATACCAACTCACGCGCCACTACACCCAAGGCCTTAACAGCCGCGATGGTAAAGTCATAATCTTTCCCGGCTTCCGGCACCGGCATAGCGGCAAATCCCTTCATCCGGGCGCTTAGGGATGGGGCTTCAACTTCGCTAAATTTGCCAGCCTCGTAAGCAGCTAATAAAGGGTAAACGTAGACCCGGCTGGCTACCGGGGGCGCAAAAATATCGATGACGATGAGGTCGGTTAGCTTTTTCTCGCAGGAACGCAGGATTTCCCCGTCTTCTGCGGTATATTTTTCGGTCATTGGTGTATCCTTTTTAGGAGACTGACAACTCACTAAAAACACCAGTAACGCGAGCCAAAGAATTACAGATTTTGCCATGATGGTTTTTTAATTTATGGTTTGGTTGGACTTGACAGTGCGAGTTTGCTGATTTTTGCGATTAAAAAAGATGACTTCGGTCATAGCCGGGTAGATACTTAACCGCGGTGAACTTTGGGTCCAAAAAGATGCTTGTTGATAAAACTCTATTTTATATTGTCTGCCATTCTTTAAGCTTACCTGGGCGTAAAGTTCATCTGGGTGTGGCAATACTAAAGCCTCAGGCTGCAGCGATTTTGAAAAAAGGCGCATGGAATCCTGATTTTGCGTCGCAAAGAAGTATTCGCGATCACCGACAATGATTCTCCCGACGCCCTTGCCATCTTTAAGGAGGGCAAAACCACTGGATTCAGGCTGTAAAGGCGTCCACCGCCCCGGTCCATCGTTGCGTAAAATGAGTCCGTGCAGCGCATCCGCCCGCCCCTGGCCCAACTCCAGACCGTAATCGTTGCCGCATACCCACACATCCAGATCCCCGTCGCCATCCACATCATCCGGCTGGAGACCAAAAATAGGTGCATATTGTACTGCGCCTGGTAATGCCGTGACTTTAAATTTTTCGCCGCCCAAATTTTCAATATATGCACTGGCCAGATAATTGGTGATTTTGATTTGGGCCCCGGCCAGTTCCTGCGCATTAAAAACATCTTGCACAGTAGCTTCACCAAATGCGCCATAGGTCTGAAATTTACTGCGGATCATGACCAATTGTTTAATCATGTCATCCCGGGTGTGGTAAAAATATTCACGTTTTACACCCATGGAGTCCGGCCAATAACAAGAAATGAAGGGGTCAAGATTGCGATTGTTATCAAAGTCTTTGGCATATAGACGGAGTGGTTGGGCTGATGAGCACTTAAAATTCAGGTTAAGTCCATAATTCCCCGCTATAAAATCCATATCACCATCCTGATCAAAATCGCTGCTGGCCAAACTAGTCCACCAACCCAAATAGTCTGGTAAGCCGGATGACGATGTTACATTTTCTAAATGATCTTTTTGGTTGATAAATACGGTTAATGGCATCCATTCACCGGCCAGGATGAGGTCAGGGTATAAATCATTATTCAGATCGCTCCAGATAGCATCGCTGATCATCCCCAAGGTGTCCAATTCGGGACCCCATTTCCCTGTCACCTCGGTAAATTTGGGAGCACCTGGTTTGCTGTCGTTGCGCAACAAAACCGTTCTCTCGGCCCGGGGAAATTGGCGCGCCTTAACCCTCCCGCAAATTAACAGATCATCATCCCCGTCCAGATCAATATCCGCCTTCCTGACCACGCTGGAGTTGGTGCGTAAATCAGGTATGGCTGTCGTGTCCAACGTAAAATTTCCCAGTCCATCATTTATACCCAGCACATGGCGGTACACTTCACTGCCTGCTTCAAACTGACTGCTGCCCCGGCTGAGGTACAAATCCAGATCACCATCGCCATCGGCATCAAATAACAGAGTACCGGCATCCTCCTCGCGGTCCTGAAAGTCCAATTTATATTTGGCAGCAGACATTTTAAAGGTATGATCCGGTTGCTGGATATACCAGGCTGAAGACAGGCGGGATGCCGCTCCACAATACATGTCCTCCCGGCCGTCACCATTGATGTCACCGATGGCTATAGAAGGGCCATATTGTGAAAATTTGTGGGGCAAGGTGCGCTGAAAATTAAAATCTACAAAATCCAGCTCGAGATGGGCATAGTTAATCCCGATGTTCTGCGGATCAACCGAGGTGATTAAAGCAGGCAAATTTTGTTGAGAAAAAAATGCCACCTTTTGCTGGTGATAATTTACGGTTAATAATTGATCCACTGCGGGATTTGTTAATACTGATTTTTCTTTTCCTGGCCAATAAATAATTACGCTATCCACTACCTTGCTAGCACCTAACCCGAAATGCAGTGCAGGTTCGGATTGCGATAAATAGCCACGCCCGGACAAAATTATGGC
>JAYRWN010000478.1:0-2851 GCA_041917975.1 Saprospiraceae bacterium
TAGGAGTTTTCGTTAGACAATGGTTTGCGCGTCATTTTAGTTGAAAACCATAAAGTCCCTAAAATTAATGCCCAGGTTTATGTAGATATTAATCCACTATTGGAAGGAGAGGAATCTGGGTATACACAGCTGGCCGGTGAACTTATGTCTACGGGTACCACAAGCCGTCGAAAGGCTCAAATTGATGAACAAGTAGATTTTATCGGTGGAGTGCTAAATACGTCCTCACGGGGAGGATTTGCTTCTTCATTAAAAAAACACTTCCCTACCTTGATGGAAATATTTGCCGATGTGATATTAAATCCTGCCTTTCCTCCAGAAGAGTTTGATAAAATAAAGAAACAAACCTTATCCAACCTTGCCAGCGCTAAGGATGATCCGGATGCCATATCCAACAATCTGGCCACAGTAGTAAATTTCGGCAAAAAACATCCCTACGGTGAAATACTAACGGAAGAAACAGTAAACAAAATTACTCTTGAAAAGTGTATAAGCTATTACCGGGACAATTTCAAACCAAATGTCAGTTATCTGATTTTGGTTGGCGACCTTAATTTAGCAGAAGCAAAAGAAACGGCCCAGAAATATTTTGGTAATTGGCAGCAAGGCCAGGTAACCAAAAATCAAATCAATCCAGTATTAGGACCTATAAAATCAGAAGTACACCTGGTCGATAAGAGTTCTGCCGTACAGTCCGCTATTAAAGTTACCTATCCTGTTGATTTAAAGCCAGGTACACCCGAAATATTTTCCTCCCGAATCCTTAATACAATTTTGGGTCACGGTGGCAGCACCGGCCGGCTTTTTCAGAATTTGCGTGAGACGAAAGCTTATACCTACGGCGCATACTCCAGCCTGACTTCTGATCAGTGGATAGGTAAGTTTGAAGCTGAAGCCAGTGTAAGGAATGCAGTGACTGACAGCAGCATCATGGAAATCTTGAATGAAATGAACCGTATAAGGAATGAACTGGTGTCGGATAATGATTTACGCCAGGCTAAAAACATCACAGCAGGCCAATTTGCCCGGTCTATGGAGAACCCCCAGACCATCGCCAACTTTGCTTTAAACATATCCCGGTATCGTTTGCCCAAGGATTATTATAATACCTACCTGACTCAGATTGATCGCGTATCCGCCATAGATGTACAAAACGCAGCCAAACGTTTTATTCGCCCGGATGAAGCTAATGTCGTAGTAGTTGGTAGTCAGGAAGAAATCTTGGACAAACTAAAGAAAAATTGGACAGTTAAATATTATGATCTATACGGTAACCCTATACAACTCGCGGCTAAAAAAGAGGTTGAAAGTGGTGTCAACGCCTTATCAATAATAGTGAAGTTCTTAAATAAAATCGGTGGTAAGGAGAAGCTGACCACTGTAAAAAATATAAAGGTGGAAATGACAGCAACGACTCAAATGGGAGAATTAACGATGACGTTATGGTCTAAAAACAATGAAAAATCGGCGATGACGGTCAGCGTCGGAGGTATGATAGTTCAGGAACAACGTTACGATGGTCAAACTCTGCGCGCCGGTCAAATGGGCACTTTAGAAACAGTCACCGACGACAAAATGGTGTCAGAGGCTAAAGAACAAGCTCAAGGGTACTTTCAAGAATTATTTTACCTTAAACCGGAATATAAATTAGAGTTAAAAGGCCTGGAAACACTAAATGGGAAAAATGCTTATAAGCTTAATATTGTAAGTCCTTCTGGCAGCAAGACGGTCGAATTTTATGATCAGGAAACTGGTTTAAAACTTCGCCAAATACAAACTCAGGAAGCACAGGGTCAATCCATTTCAAACACGATGGATTTTGAAGATTATCGTTCTGTAGAAGGTGTCATGATTCCCCATAAAGTGAAATTGGTTTCTGCAGCTATTCCTTTTCCTCTGGATTTTGAGGTTAAAAAAGTTGAAGTCAATCAAAATATTGATGATGCAGTTTTCAAATAAATCTATTCGGTTATTATGAACTATTCTATAAGAAACAAATAGTGCAAATTCAAGTTTTTGTTACCGGGGGGACTTTTGATAAAGAATATAACTTTGTGACCGGGGAACTTTATTTTAAAGATACCCACCTTTCTGAAATGTTTAACCGCGGGCGCTGCACCCTCGATATTGACATTAAGACACTCATGATGGTAGATAGTCTGGAAATGACTGCCGAAGATCGCATGATTATTGCCCATAATTGCCGACGGAACGATTCTCAACATATCATTGTCACTCATGGTACGGACACTATGGTAGAAACCGCTCATTACCTGGCAGAGCAACAGATACCCAAAACCATTGTGTTAACTGGAGCGTTAATTCCTTATGCCTTTGGAACTTCTTCAGATGGATTTTTTAATCTGGGCAGCGCGTTAGCTTTTGTGCAAGTTCTACAACCAGGAGTTTATATAGTAATGAATGGTCGTTTTTTCAACTGGGATAATGTAGAAAAAAATAGAGAAACCGGATATTTTGAACCTTTGGATAACTGAATAGAAGCCTGTATATCGAACCCTAACTGCTCAACAATAGGGTATGATTGGTCTAATCTTATTCAATGATCATTTCAAATTCTACACGGCGGTTTAATGCACGACCTGTTTGAGTATTATTATTGGCAATAGGATTGCGCGGTCCATATCCAGCATAACGCATGCGAGAGGATGCAATACTCTTATCTACTAAATAATCAAAACAAGCTTTGGCTCTCTTTTCAGATAAGGTCTGATTGATCATCAGACTTCCCGTATTGTCTGTATATCCGCTGATGACCAATTTGAAAGCAGAATATTTACGCAACAAATCGGCGATTTGATTCAACACGCGGTAGGATTCCGGTCTGATGATA
>JAYRWN010000479.1:0-2674 GCA_041917975.1 Saprospiraceae bacterium
ATTTCCGGTCGTTGCTGACTAAATGGCATTTGAGTTGATCCGTCAATTAAATGATCATTAACGAAGTAGGAAAGGTGGCTGATTTGCCGCTTGTCTTGGAACAAAAAGAATGTGTGATTGAATTAGGATTTATATTTTCGGTTTAAATTGGATTTAAATCAAATGCATAAGGATGGAAAATAAATACTAATCGCAAACGAATCACAGCTACAAAAATTAAACATTAAAGTATTTTTTTAATAATTTCATCCAGGCTAAAAGAGAGTATTTAAGTATCTTAATCTATCCTTAAAATCTTGAGCATATTTTACAAAAGAAAGATAATTATTAGCTTGACAAATCATAATTGGCTATAGAAATTAAATCGTTTAAAAGCACTTGAGTATCCTCTTATTTTCTGTTCGTTCGGCTTTGACTTATTCGATAGACATCTAATTTGTCCGATCGATGCATGCCATCCCTAGTAATGGAAAGCGATGATTAAAATAACAAAAATATAAATCCGAATCAACTTATTTTCCAAAGCGATATGACAATGCACCGGTCATACCGTAATTATCGCGGTATTGTCGTCCATCTACGGCATATATAATGCGGTCACTCCATAAAGCGCGGGCCTCAAGGCGCAGGGTAAGGTGTTCATCCGGCGAGTAGTCTACATTCACCGAGGCCCCCTGGGTGCGAAAACCCTCTCCGTGCGGCGTAGTGATGATCACTTCCTGGTCGTCCGCATAATATTCCCAGCGGCCGCTGACGGAGAGTGCCTTTGACCAGGCGTAACGGCCGATACAAACCGGGGTAAACCAGCGAGCCGCTGGAGTCGTTATAGAGGCGGTCTGCTGCCATCCGGCATCAAGGCCAGTGGTTAATCCCCAGCGTCCGGGTTGCCACAGCAGGTAGAGATTATTAAAATAACGCCGGCGCTGGACACCATCGGGAATTTCCAGTCCGGTATAAGTGCTCCAATTGATGGTGAAGGTGGGTGTGGCGGTGTAGGTGAGCTGAGTGCCCCAGGATGGCGTCTGTACTCCGGGCAGACGCTGGATGCGTTGCCAGCCGTTCAGGAACAGCACAGCGCCCTGCCAGCGTTCATCTGCGGAGGTAAAACTAAGTTTGGCCCCGGCTTCGTAATAGGGCGAATTCTCCGCACACAGGCTACGCGTCAGGGTCCAGTTATTCCGACCTATGGCACTTTCAAATCCGATGTGTGAGGGCATGATCCCCACATCGAGCCACCAGGCCGATTTTTTAGATATTTTCCAGCCTACGTTGGCTTCAAAAACGTTTTTTAAAAGTCCCGGTTCCGCCGCTAAATTGGTCTGAGCGTAGGTGCCGGCCATTAAGCCCAGGTTGGCCCGGGAGCGGAGGTGTTGATACTTCAGCTGGACAAGAGCCAGATTGAGATTGACTTCGTTATGGCGGTGGTGGTTGTAAAAGAACGGCGGACGGTTTTGTTCCCTCGGCTGATCAGCATCAAAGGCATAATACAGCTCCACATAACCACTCCAGGATAAACCAGCCGGTGGCAGCGTATCCTGGGCAGAAAGGCCCGACAGCGTGAGTACTGAAAATAACAGCCCAAAAGATCGTTTCATGAGGTTATCGCTGAGCATCAGATTTATTTTTTTACCCCTAAATTGAGCATAAAAGCCAACAAATCCCGCAACTCATCTTTATGCAGTGAAGCGGTTAATCCGGCGGGCATGAGTGAGTTTGCACTGATTTCTTGTTTGGCAATTTCATTGAGAGGTATGGTCAAAACATCTCCACTGGTTTGTTTTAACAAAATGGCCGACCCCGTTTTGCGGTGCAAAATACCACTTATTACCTCTCCGCTGGTTTTGGTGACGATGTAAGTCTCATAGTTTTGTTTGATATCTGCATTCGGATTAACCACAGCCTCCAGGATGGCTGCCGGGGTCATAAACGTGCCAATGGTGGTCAGTTCAGGGCCAATCAATCCTCCGATGTCGCGCACGCGGTGACACGCGGCACATAACAGTTGTGGCCGGCGGAAAATGGTCCAGCCCCGGGAAGGATTACCGGTGGCGATGGTTTCTTGCAACAGCTGTTGTTTCTCTTCGGCGGTCATGGCGGTGCCGACGGAGGTCAGCGAGCCTGCTTCCCGTAATTTTTGCTCCAATTTGGCCAGGTTTAGCCCGGAGGTTTGGGCTACCCTCAACCCTACCGAAGCCACTTTCTCGGAAAGTTTTTGGCCATCCAGGGCTTTGATCAACTGATCCGGGCCTTCATCCACCCGCCGAAACGTGGCAAAGATCAATTCGATCAATTCGGTGCTGTCCAATTGTTGTAACAATTGCAATGCGGCCGGCGTAGCCAAAGTGAGGTCTTTTTCCATCCAGGCGGCCATGGCGGTTGTTTTTATGGCCGGATCGGAGGATGATTTGGCCCAGGCGGAGACTTCTTGCTGGTCACCAAATTTGATTAAAGCCCGACAGGCCAGGACTCGTTCGGGTAATTTTAGGTCCACATTTTGGGCGATGGTACTTAAGATTTGTTTAGATTCTTTGACTTCCCAGCGTCCAGCTAACTGGATGGCCGCGGACCGCACCTGCGTGCTGTCGTGTTCCAGCAATGGTAATAATTTTAAGTAGGTCGTGGGCCTGTTTTTATTGGATTCAGGGCCCCGATGCATGGCTTGTAATAAGGCCTC
>JAYRWN010000480.1:0-3644 GCA_041917975.1 Saprospiraceae bacterium
CTTCAAATCATTTTTGACAATGAAAAGATATAATTGGAAATTTTTAATCACCAGTGTCTTGGTTGCCGGGATGATCTATTCTTGTGGCAATGACTTTCTGGAAAAACAACCTTACGGGGCGGTAACCTTGGAAACCCTCTCCGCCAATCTAAAAGGGGCTAACGCTTTATTAATAGCAGCTTATTCTAATCTAGATGGATTTAGTGGTTGGGACCTAGGGATGAACCCCTGGGGTACCGCAGCATCTGCTTGGACTTTTGGATCTATAGCCGGAGGCGATGCCTACAAGGGGTCGGAAGCGAATGACCAACCGGTTATCACCCCGATTGAGAGGCATGAAATGGACGGTAACAATGAATATGTGTGGTCTAAATGGCTGAGTATGTACGACGGTATCACACGCACCAACAACGCCATCCGTGCTTTTGCCGCATTGGAAGGGGTAGATGAAAATTTACGTACATTACGCATTGCCGAAGGCCGTTTCCTGCGGGGTTTTTATCATCTGGAAGTTTATAAAATGTGGGGTAAAATCCCTTACATCGATGAAACGATCACCGAATTTCGCGTGCCCAACGACAGTGATGTCATGCCTCAGATTCAGGCTGACCTGAAATTTGCCGTGGACAATCTGCCGTTAACACAATCTGAAATCGGTCGGGCTACCAAAGGAGCAGCCAATGCCTTATTGGCCCGGGCCTATCTGACCAAAGGCAATTATGCCAGTGCCAAGACTGCATTGGATGCCATCATCAGTAGTGGTGTATATAAGCTGACGGATAAATACCACGATAACTTCAATGCCGCTACCCGCAACAATTCGGAAGGTGTACTGGTGGTACAACAAGCGGTCAATGAAGGGTCCGAGGGGGATAACGGTAACATCGGGGATGTGCTGAACTTCCCGTATAACGGTGGTCCCGGCGGTTGTTGTGGTTTCAATCAACCGTCTCAAAACCTGGTGAATGCCTTCCGTACCGATGATAAAGGATTACCTTTGTTAGATACCTATAATAATCAGGACGTAAAAAGCGACCAGGGTTTATCCAGCACCGATCCTTTTGAACCCACCACGGAAAGACTTGATCCCAGAATTGACTGGACTGTTGGACGTCGTGGTCTTCCTTATCTGGACTGGGGTCCCCATCCAGGTGCAGCCTGGATCCGCGATCAAAAATATGGTGGACCTTATTCACCTAAAAAACTGGTTTATTATAAAAGCCAGGAGGGCAGTTTGACTTCTGCTGCCGGGTGGACTAAAGGATACACAGCCAATAACGTTAAATTGGTGCGTTATTCTGACGTGCTGTTAATGGCTGCCGAGTGTGAGGTGGAGGTTGGAGACCTCAATAAAGCACGGGGTTATGTTAATCAAGTGCGCAAAAGAGCAGCTAATCCGGACGGATTCGTTAAAGATGACGAAGGTAACGCCGCTGCCAACTATGTGATCGGTGAATATACCGATTCCTGGACCAGCAAAGATGTGGCTCGCAAAGCCGTGCGTTTTGAGCGCCGTATTGAGCTGGGTATGGAAGGTCACCGTTTCTTTGACCTGGTACGCTGGGGTATAGCTGCTGCTGAGAAAAATGCTTATTTCGCAGTAGAGTCTACCAAACGTACTTACCTGGCCGGAGCCAGATTCACCGCAGGTAAGAATGAGGTTTATCCTATTCCAGCTCAAGCCATCACCTTGAGCGCCAAAGATGGTGTGAATACCTTGACCCAAAATGCTGGGTATTAATTAAATTTCTTCAAGAAGAGTTATAAACTTTTATAGGCCCGGTTAGCTAACTGACCGGGCTTTTTATTTTATCATCCGGTGAGAGGTCAATGAAAAGTTAATTGGAAATAAAGTGGAGTTCCTTTGTTTACCTTTGTCGGGTCGTCGCGATCGTCTATGCGGAATAATTTGTGGATTTTTTTCGGGCTGTTCATCTTTTTCTCCTGTCAACAACCTCGTTTTGAATTATTAACTCCAGGGTTTAGCGGCATTTCTTTTGTGAACCGCATTGAGAACAAGGATACCATGAATATCCTGGACATGGAGTTTGTGTACAATGGGGGAGGGGTAGCCATTGGGGATTTAAATGGCGATGGTCTGGATGACTTGTACTTCACCGGCAATCAAGTGGACAATGCCTGTTATCTTAATTTAGGACAGCTGAAATTCAAAGACATCACAGCCGCCGCCCGGGTAGGAAAAAAATTCCCTCATTCGTGGTCTTCAGGAGTTAATATTCTGGATATAAATTGCGATGGTAAACAAGATATTTATGTCTGCAACACCTTGATCGGACATGCTGATGAACGACGTAATTTATTATTTATTAATCAGGGTAATACCAATGAAGGTATCCCGGTATTTATGGAACAAGGCGCCGTTTACGGTATTGACGATCCAAATCATGCCTCCCATGCCCAGTGGTTTGATTATGATAATGATGGTGATCTGGATCTTTTTTTAGGGATTAACTTAATTGATACGCAATTCCCCAATCAATATTACACCCGAACTACTGACGGATCGGTATTGACCCGGGATGTATTATATCGTAACGACTGGGACAGCTTACTACAACATCCGGTCTTTACCGATGTTTCCCTGGCCGCCAGGATAGTTTATGATGGGTATAGTCACAGCACCCTGATCAATGATTTTAATGAAGATGGCTGGCTGGATATATATGTAGCCAACGATTATCTCTCGAACGATCTTATTTATCTAAATAATCAAGACGGTACATTTAGTAACCGGACCGGGGAAATATTTAAACATCTGTCTAATTCCGCCATGGGCAGTGATGTGGCCGATATCAATAATGATGGGAGATTGGATGTGGCCACCACCGAAATGCAGCCCTTTTATAATAAACGCAAAAAATTATTCCAAAGCGCCAATAATTATAACACCTACGTTTATAACCGCCAATACAAATATGAATACCAATACACCCGCAATACCTTACAAATAAATCAGGGACTTAATCCGCACAGCGGATTACCATTATTCAGTGAATTAGGGATGCTCGCAGGCGTTCATGAAACGGATTGGAGCTGGAGTTTGCTGATGGCTGACCTGGATAACGATGGCTGGCGTGAAATATTTATTGCCAATGGATTTCCCAAAGATGTAACCGATCATGACTTTGGTGCCTTCCGGGCCAGCATCGCCAGTACATTGGTGACCAAACAGGAACTATTTGATATGATTCCGGAGATAAAAACCCCTAATTTTTTATTTCGTCAGGAAAATAATTTGCAATTTAATAATGTAGCAAAAGCCTGGGGCCTGGGGCAACCCACATTTTCTAATGGTGCCGCTTACGGGGATTTGGATAATGACGGTGATCTGGACCTGGTGATAAATAATATTAACGATCAGGCTTTTTTATGTGAGAATCATTGGGGTGACAAAAATGATCATCATTATTTACGCTTAAAATTATCCGGCTTCGCAAAAAACCCGGATGCGATAGGAGCAAAAGTGACCATTTATTACGCTGATCAATTGCAGAGCGCCATAATTTTGTCCGGGCGTGGCTATTTATCGCAATCCGAACCTGCACTGCATTTCGGGTTAGGTGCTAGCAAGGTAGTGGATAGCGTAATTATTTATTGGCCAGGAAAAGAAAAATCAGTATTAA
>JAYRWN010000481.1:0-2007 GCA_041917975.1 Saprospiraceae bacterium
CACAGTGCTGCAGTCCCTTTTCGACCCGGTCGCGGTGACGTACCGTTTGGCGCCGCCGTCATCCCTGCCTCTGCCGGAAGAGCTTTTGGATGCTTCCGGCGCCATCCCCATGGATGCCAGCGGCACATTTGCTAATTACAGCAGCGGCTTACAAAACCTGAATGCCTACCTGCGCCGCCAGTTGGGCAGTGCTTACCGTCCGGAGGCCTATTACCTGGTGTTTACCGGGGCGTCGGCCAGCAACGGTCTGGCGGGGTTTATGCCGCTGGCCCGGCAGTTTGGGTACGTCTTCCGGGATGGCCGCGAAGAGCACAAAGGCGCCCAGGCGGCTACGGCGGCCCACGAGATGGGTCACGGCATCTTTATGCTGGAGCACCCGTTTACGCGCTACGCCATTCCTCAGTCTGCAACGGACTGGCTGATGGATTACGGCGGCGGCCTGGCTCTCCCGCACGTGCATTGGTCGCAGATCTACGATCCGGAGCTGCGGCTGTATCTGTTTCAGGAGGATGAGGAAGGGGGGAGTGTCATTCGTCCACGCTATTTTTGTCTTCACCAATCCACTTTAGACCAGTTTAAGGAGCGCTGTTTTCTTACCCCCAATCAGGAAATCATTGCCCTCCCGGCGGAAGTTACTCAGCTAGCTTTCTACTCTGAGCAGGATTCAGATCCTGAGCTGATCGGTCATTTGGCCAGTTTTAGGATCAGTGATGCAGTTTATACGGTCAGTCCGGATGAGCAGGGAAAATTTAGCCATTATCATAATTATTATGATCAGACCCAGCGGTGGACCATTAGTACTGCGGGCTGCACCCAAGGCTTTCTGGTTAAAGGCTCTATCGAAGAATGTACCTATACGCTTAAAGAGGAAAAACAACAGGCCAACGATTGCAATTGTTCCCCAATAGCAAATCAGAATGTTGTTAATAATTATTCCGGGTTGTCCCTGGACGATCTGATCAGCAAATTATTTGCCGGTGAAGGGCAAATCCATGACCCGGTAGGCGGTCTTCGCCATGCGCTGGCCGGACACCTGTTTATCACTCATGATACAAATCGGGTTAAATATACTGAACAGATCAAAAATTTTGTTCCTCCCGCCGGTTATCTAAAAGTTTGGATCAATGTAGGCAGCGATGGTAAGTTATCCATTTTATCCAATGAAGACTTATTTGAAAAAGCTACGGTTTATTTGTCCCAACTTGGTGGCGGTGGCATTACGGCCTGGACCTTCAGCGAACAATACACCGACCTTAATGACTTGACCTTAGCATTATATGAATTTCTGGATTTTGTTTCCGGTGCGATTAATTCCTTAAAAATTCCGGAGTACGTCTGGAATTGTAAATCCGAAACCTATAAACCGATATATGCCCAGGTTTATCGCTTGTTTACGGCCCCGCTCGAACCCATCCGAATCATTATCAATGCTACCGCAAAAACTGCCTTCGAAGTTGAATTTAATGTGTCAGAGGTTGAATTTGCCTTCATTGTTGGCGTATACAATGGTGCAATTGATATTATAAAGTCAGTGCCAGATATACTTAAACTGGTCACTGCTCTAGCCAACGAAACGAAGCGACAGGAATTTTTAGATCAGTTTGATGAACTGATTCATTATCAAAGGATAGACCCGGCGACGGGCCAGGTGTATCAAGGTGTCCGTTATGCTGTGCTGGATGCGTTAGGTCAAATTTTATCTTTTGACAATCCATGTACTTTGGCGCACAACAGTGCGGTTCTGGCGTTGGGTGTGGCCATTGGATTTATTAATCCGGGCTCCCTTTCCGGAACGCTCGGCAATACCATCGTCAATTTTCTAAAATTTTTAAAGTCCATTGATAACCTGACCGACCGACTGGCTCCCTGGAATTTAGCCATCACCTATGGCAAGGCCGCCTGCCGGACGGTCTCTAAAATCACTCAGGAAGCAGTCTTCGAAATCCAGGATGGTCTATTCCGGGCCCGGGTCATTCTTAATGGACGGCTGGAAGAGTTTATTGCCGC
>JAYRWN010000482.1:0-3608 GCA_041917975.1 Saprospiraceae bacterium
AGGGAAACAAAAGTAAATATCGAGGCTTGGCTAAAACAATTAGTTATGTGATTTCAAGGTGCATATGGACAAATTTTAGAAGAATTGAAGATAAAATTTGCAAAAAAGGCAAATGGAAAGGCCTTTTTTCGAAAATCTACAACACCATATTCTATAAAATATATGATGCTGAGATTCAGATTAACTCAATTATTAAATATCGTCTGACTACAGCAATCTATAATTAGCTATATGATATGGAATTTCTTAAAACCATGCCTTTTTGGAGTGGACTCAACCTTTAAATAATAAAAAAATGAAATAATTCCATGCCACCAATATACCCTGGTTATACTTACGATATCTTCATTAGCTACCGCCAGAACGACAACCGGAGTGGTTGGGTTGCCGAGTTTGCCAAACAGCTGGAAGGTGAACTTTCGGGGACACTTAAGGAAAAAGTCACTATCTTTTTTGATGCTAATCTTCATCATGGCCTTTATGAGTTGCACGATGTGGATGGTTCTGTCAAAGACAAAATTAAATGCTTTATCTTCTTGCCAATTTTGTCACGGACTTACTGCGATTCGAACAGTTTTGCCTGGCAGAATGAATTTTTAGCGTTCAGAAATTTTGCCACCGCCGATGAGTTGGGTCTAAAAATTAAATTGATAAATGGTAATGTTGTTGGTCGTATTTTGCCCGTGCGCATTCATGATCTTTCAACTGAAGATACCGTTTTGTTCGAGAAAGAATCCGGAGGCCCGATCAGAGCAGTGGACTTTGTTTTCCGGTCAGCAGGTGTTAACCGGCCATTGTTGCCTACCGATAATCGAGAGGATAATCAAGCTCATACTGTTTACCGGGACCAACTGAATAAATTAGCAAACATTATTAGTGATTTGATTGTTTCAGCACGGCAGCCAGCATTGCCCGTTACCTACTCCACTCCTCTCATCAAGAGAAAGGAAGGGATTTCCCCACAAACAATAACGGGTAAAATATGGATAGGAGTAGTATTGTTATTTATCCTGGTTATTGGCCTTTGGTTCCGTGGAGATTTTTTTACAAGTAACCCAGCAGGAAAAGAAGCTGAAAAATCGATTGCCGTGCTACCTTTTACCAATCTAGGGAGTCATGATCAAACCTATTTAGCCGATGGAGTTATGGGAGAGATCATCAACCGCCTTGCCCGGATAAAATCTATACGGGTGGTTCCAGCAACTTCTGTCGAACGGTATCGATCCAACCGCAAGTCAGCTCGTGAAATTTCCCAGGAACTTAATGTTTCATATCTTTTGGATGGAAGCACTCAGTTAGCCGATGGGATGATTAAGATTTCCGTTCAACTTATAAAAGCTGAAGCGGAACAGCAAATCTGGTCGGAGACATTTAAAAAAAAGAATGCAGATATTTTTTCTATCCAGGCCGAAATTGCCCATCGGGTGGCCTCTGCTTTGCAAGCTCAAATAACTCCAGAGGAAAAAGAACGCATTAATGAAATTCCTACGACTATCTCCAAGGCGTATGACCTTTATCTGCGTGGAAAGGAATACAATGTTCGTTTCTTACACTCGGGGTCTCCAGCTGATTTTACTAATGCTATTATTCTTCACAGGCAGGCTATTTCATTAGATAGTAATTTTGCAAATCCCTATGCAAATATTGGTCTTACATACAGTTGGCGGGAACTATATTATGCCAACCCCATAAAAGTAGATTTCCTGGCCCTCGGGAAACGCAGTTTTAATGACTCAGTTTTTTATTATGCTAATGCAGCCCTAACGCTTAATCCCGATCTAGCCGAAGCAATCAATTTGCTGGGGTGGTATTATGGGATGAATGGAGACTTTCGGAAGGCCGAATCTTATTTTAATAAAGCCATGACCCTTTCAAACCTGCATGATAATAAGGGCTTGGGATTGTTTTATATGGTAGAAGGGAGATTTGAGCAGACCTACCTTAACTTTACCGAAACCTACCTCAATAAAAGTGCCTTGTTACCGATTGATTACACTGATGCCGGGTTATTATACATGCATATAGGTGACCTGGCTCAAGCCGAGAGTTTTCAACTTGAATCGATAAGTTTGCAACCTGACTTTAAATGGGGATACCGCAATTTAATTTACTTATATATTATCCAGGGACGACTTAATGATGCTTATCAACGATCCAATCATTTAATTTCCATTTCCAATGAGTTTTTCGACTACCTTAATATGGCACACCTGCTTGGTTTAATGAAAAGATTTAAAGAAGCAAAAATAACTTTGCAAGAGGGTTTAGCAAGGATGGCCAATGAGTATGGCGACAACGAATTGGAGGGTGGTTATATTTTCTGGATGGCCGGTGATAAAGAGGAAGGTGAGAAAAGACTACTAAAACGATTGGCTTTTTGTATAGAGGAACATCAAAACAAAACATCATATGCCTACAAACGAGCTGCTTATGAGGCAGCGGCCATTCTGGCTTTTCTTGGTCGACAGCAGGAAGCGTATATCTGGCTAAACAAATATTTGGAGATCGGATTTCGCGAGGGCCTTGAAAATTATATATTAATTGATCCCATGTTTGAAACCCTGCGTCACCAAGCTGAGTTCATTACCATTGTCAAGCAGGCTAAATCAGCAAAAGACACCTTACGGCAACAATTTAAACAATGGGAATCAGAAAATCCGCTAATTAAAGAATAACCTCAAATTACAACCCGCACAATAATTTGTTACTTCATAAACATTATTCGGATAAAAATTTCCGGATATCACCAGATAACTTTATCAGGTCCGGTTCATGCAAGTACATCATGTGACCGGCTTCGTAATAAGTTTTGGTGACCCGTTCCGGCACTATGCCATGCCGGGCAAAGGTATATTCGGCATCAAAGAACGGACAAATAAGATCGTAATAACCGCTGGCGACGAGCACTTTCATGGCCGTATTTCGGCGCATGGTTTCTCCCAGTTGACGGGCCACATTCACTGGCCAGGGCTCCCAATATTTGCCATCCGGCACCGTTCGCCAGCGCCATTTTTCTCCGACCTCATCGTTGGACGTCAGATAGGGCCTGTTCATGGTTATTTTTAGTGTCTCCGAATAATAATGATTCAGGGCGGCGGTAAAAGCACTTTCTATTTGATAGCTGGCAGGATCGCCCAGATGCGGTGTTGCGGTCAGGTCATCCGTTTCATCACCCATAAAGCGGCCATCCAGGCGCCCGATAGACCATCCCTTTTCCGCCAACAAAAGTTTTTGAAAACGCGGCACCAGAACCATCAAATTGGTTTGCAGGAGATAATTTTTATCCAATCCGGTGAAATACGCCAGTTTATCGGAAATTTTTTTTTTAGCGGCGGTATCCAACAGGTTACCCTGGTATAAAGCGGGAGCATATTCATGATAGGTAAATTGGCGACACTCCTCGATAAAGTCGGTTAAGGATTTTCCCCGTCCGGCCTTTTGGTGATACCAGGCGGTTGCGGCCATGGAGGGTAAATAGGTTAAAAACGAAGTGATGTTGTCATTCGTGGAGGTGGAGCCGGCATAATCCAGGGCTTGGGAAATCAGCACTAAACCGTTTAAGGCCATATTTTGCCCGCCCCCTTCCAGAGCATTGGCCACCGCGGCCG
>JAYRWN010000483.1:0-24974 GCA_041917975.1 Saprospiraceae bacterium
ATAATCTTTGGCTTCAGGGAGTAAGAGATAGTCTTGACCATTTGTTAAGGCAAAGGCTGAAAATTCGATGCCATGCAAAAACTCTTCGATCACCACACGACTACTGGCCGTTCCAAACTTGCCCTCTAACATCGCTGTAAGCTCGGCTTTGGCCTCATCCAGGTCAGTACAGATCAACACGCCTTTACCGGCAGCCAGACCATCAGCTTTTAAAACAATAGGAGGTTTCATTCCGGTCATAAAGGACAGAGCTTCCTGAAAATTGAATTGGGTTGCTTCAAAATACGTCGCTGTTGGGATTTGGTGGCGGGCCATAAAGGCTTTGGCAAAAGCTTTACTACCCTCTAACAAAGCCCCTTGAGCGGACGGACCGATGATGATTAACTGCTCAGGGCTGAACTTTAACCGCAAAAAATCATAAATACCTGCTACTAAAGGTACCTCAGGGCCAACTACCACCATATTTATGGCTTCTTTCCGAATAAAATCATCCAGCCCGGTAAAGGTGGTCAGGTTCAGGTTCACATTATAACCGAAAAGAGAGGTGCCGGCATTTCCAGGGGCCACGAATAAAGCCTGACATCGTGGACTTTGAGTAAGTTTCCAAGCCAGGGTATATTCCCTGCCACCGGAGCCTATAAGTAAGATGCGCATGTCACGAAAAACTTTTCAACCTAAGGCGGCAAAGATACTATTGAATAATTTATACCTTTGAATTTAAATTTAACATATATAAGTGATTGCATACATCCGTGGTAAATTCACCACCAAAACCCCCACACTGGTGCATATGGATGTCCAAGGACTGGGATATGAAGTACACGTTTCCTTGAATACGTACAGTCAAATCCAACATCTTGCTGAAGGCACCTTATATACACTGTTGATCATTAAAGAAGATGCTCATGTGCTGTATGGTTTTGCTGAACCCATCGAAAAACAAATGTTTCAGCAACTCATCTCTGTCAGTGGCGTCGGACCTACTACTGCTCAGATTGTTTTGTCTTCCCTCACCCCGGCACAAGTTGGTGCTGCCATCCAACAGGAGGACGAACGTATCTTTCACCGGGTGAAAGGTATCGGTCCGAAGACCGCCAAACGTATTATTATCGATCTTAAGGATAAGGTAATCAAAATCCAGGATCCCAAATTGTTAACATCTTCTCCCCTGGACAATACTATCCGCTCCGAAGCGTTATCAGCATTGGTTACATTAGGATTTAACCGGCCACAGGCGCAAAAAGCAGTCGATGATTTGTTAAAAAATTCTACAATAGTATGGAATGTGGAATCATTGTTGAAGGAAGCCCTGAAAGTTTTATCCTAAATATAACGAAAAATATTAATATATAATTCAATATCCCTTTTATATTTGCAAGGGATATCCCGTGAAGTTTATGAAGCATTGGTGGTTTGTACTATGGGTATTAATCGGATGGTTTATCAGTTATTTGCCTGCAACTAATCTGTCTACATCACCTCCTGATCCATATCGTGTCCTGGCTGTACTATTAAAAGATACTATTCCCCTCAAGGACCGGCAAGGCGACTATGTTAGTAACCCTAATAAAAATCCTTTTGATCTCAAAGATCCTAATGTAATTGATAAAAACGTGACCTATGATCCGGTTACCGGTCGTTACGTTATTACCGAGAAAATAGGCAACGATTATTTTCGTATGCCTACCTACATGACCCTGGAGGAATATTATGAATATAAGCGCAAAGAGCAAGATCAAGCCTACTTCCGTCGCCTTTCAGGATTTTCAGGAGGAGTAAGGTCTTCTACCGGTATCACTGATCCGGTAGCTAAAATAGATGTGGAAAAAAGCCTCATCGACCGTTTATTCGGGGGCACCACGGTGGATATCAAACCTCAGGGTTTTATTGATCTCACCTTTGGCGGAAATTATCAAAACGTCAAAAACCCTTTATGGACGGAACGCCAACAACAACAGTTCATCTTTGATTTTGATATGGGGATCAACCTTAGTGCCAGCGGTAAGATCGGGGAGAAACTTAAACTTGACTTTAACTATAATTCGCAGGCTAATTTTGATTTTGACCAACAGATGAAGCTTGCATTCGATAGTGACCAGTTTAGCGAAGATGACATCATCAAAAAAATAGAAGCCGGAAACGTCTCCTTGCCACTAAAAAGCAGCTTGATCAAGGGTAGCCAAAATTTATTTGGGGTCAAAATGGAGACCCAATTTGGCCGCTTGAAGCTCTCGGGATTAGCTTCCCAGCAGCGTTCGCGCTCCCAGAGCTTGCAAATACAAGGTGGAGCATTGGTGCAAGAATCTCAGGTGTACATCCAGCGTTATGATGAAAACCGTCATTTTTTGGTGTCTCATTATAATCGCGAATCTTTTGAAGAAGCCTTGTCCAATTTACCGCAGATCAGCACGCTTTTTACCATCACCCGCATGGAAGTATGGGTCACTAATGACCGCAATGAAACTCAGAATGTCCGGGATATCATGGCCATTGCAGACCTGGGTGAATATGAGCGGATGACTAACAATCGTCCGGGATTTTGGCGTTCCGGAGTCGTTCCACCCCGGGATTATTTTGGTAATCATACTTTACCGGATAACAACACTAACGCCATCTACCAAGGCGTCATTAATACGTCCAGTGCACGCAATCTTGATCAGGCGGTGGCAACCTTGGAAAGCGGGATGTTCGGCTTTCAACAGGTGCGCGACTTTGAAAAGGTGCGTGCACGATTGCTCACCCCCAGTGAGTACACATTCCACCCTCAGTTGGGCTTCATATCATTAAATCTTAATCTGCGGCAGGATCAGGTTTTGGCGGTAGCCTACGAATACGTCTATAAAGGTAAAAAATATCAGGTCGGTGAACTCTCCTTAGATAGCCCGAATAACCCGGATACCTTGAGCGTGTTGTATGTTAAACTTTTAAAAGGAACCGCTCCACGGATAGATCTGCCTACGTGGGACCTGATGATGAAAAACTTCTATTCTATCAACGCTTATCAGGTAGAACAAGAAGATTTCAGTCTGGATGTATTCTATGAAGATCCGGGCAAAGGGTTAAAGCGATTTTTGCCAGCTGAGGGCATCAGCAGTGTGCCCCTGATCAGTCTGTTTAACTTGGATAACTTGAATCAATTCGGCGACCCACAGCCGGATGGGGTCTTTGACTTTGTGCCCGGCCTCACCATATTTCCGCAATATGGCCGCTTTATGTTTCCCGTCCTTGAGCCGTTTGGCTCTTCGTTAGCCAAACGTATGACTAATCCTAACGATTCAGTCTTATATACCTTCCAACCTTTATACGATTCTACATTATTCATTTCGCAGGAATTTGCCCAGCTCAACCGATATGTGATCAAAGTGCGGTACAAATCATCCAGCGCCGGAGGGATTAATTTGGGAGGTTTTAATATTCCGGATGGGTCGGTGCGCATCAACTCCGGAGGTCAGCAATTGCAGGAAGGTGTGGACTACCGGGTGGAAAACGGCCAGGTGAAAATGTTGAATGAAGGTTTACAAAACTCCCAGGTACCGGTGGATATAAGTTATGAAGACAATAGTTTTTTTGGATTGCAGAACCGGACCATGCTGGGCTTACGGGCGGAATACGATTTTAAGAACGACTTGGTACTTGGCGGGACGATGATGCGCTTATTCGAGCGCCCATTTACCCAAAAGGTCAATGTAGGAGATGATCCTATAAACAATAGTGTTTATGGCTTGGACATGAGTTACACCGGTGATGCCCCCTGGCTGACCAAATTTGTCGATGCTTTGCCGCTGTTATCCACCAAAGCAAAATCCAGATTTTCTACCCAAGCGGAGGTGGCGGCTTTAAAACCTGGTCACTCGCGGGCTATCAACTCTAAAATTGACAAAGGTGGGATCACCTACTTGGATGATTTCGAAGGAAGTACTTCCAGTATTGACCTTAAGGTGCCCTATAATGCGTGGGTGTTGGCATCCGTACCTCAAAACAATCAGTACCCTGAAGGTCAGTTTTTGGATTCCACCATTTCTGGAGTGAACCGGGCATTATTGAACTGGTACCGCCTGGATGGTAACACGCCAGGAGATGGACAATGTGATAATCAGGACCCCTATGTGCAACAAGTAACGAGGACAGAAATTTTTCCGCAGTACCAGCAAAGTCCACAGGGTTATGACTTTTTTTCCACCTTTGACCTGACTTATTATCCTAAAGAACGCGGTCAATATAATTTTGAACCTCCGAGAGGCACTGCTTATTCACCAGGGTTAAATTTTGATGGAACGCTAAAGAACCCGGAATCACGTTGGGCAGGTATCATGCGCTCCATCACTTACGGTACCGACTTTGAAGAGAATAACGTAGAGTACGTAGAGTTCTGGCTCCTGAATCCATTTATGTCCAAATGTGATGGTTCTCCGGTCACTAAAAATGGAAAGTTATTCATGGAATTAGGCAATATTTCTGAAGACATATTACGTGACTCACGCCGGATGTTTGAGAATGGATTACCCAGACCGGGCAGCACCTCCCGTACGGACACCACCTCCTGGAGTCGCATCCCCAGGGTTCAGCCACTCATCAACGCTTTTGACAACGATCCGGCGGTCCGCGAATTACAAGATGTGGGACTGGACGGGGTTAATGATGAGGGAGAACGAACTTTGTTTGCCAATTATCTGAACCAACTCCAGCCAGGTGTGGTGGACCCCAAGTTTATCGATGTAGTGCGCAACGACCCAGCTAATGATAATTTTAAATATTTCCGGGACTTTAATGAAGGGACTTCTATCCTTAACCGCTATAAAAACTGGAACAACACGCAAGGCAATTCCCGCTCACCGGAACCTGGGCAAACGACCATCTCTTCTTACACCAATTACCCGGACAATGAAGACCTGAATAAGGACAATACCCTCAATGAATCCGAGGGGTATTACCAATATGAAATACCGATCAATCAATCCAATGGCTTTCTGGAATTCAATGAGTTTATCACCGATTCAATCCAATCCGGATCAAACACCTGGTATCGTTTCAAAATACCGATTACCCAATTTACGCGCAGTTTTGGCAGCATCAACGGTTTTCGATCGATTCGCTTTATCCGGCTCATTTTAAAAGAGTTTGATGAACGGGTAACCTTCCGGTTTGCCTCTTTTGAATTGGTGCGCAATCAGTGGCGTCGCCTACGGTCCAACTTGTGTACTGGTGATTTGATTGATAATGGCGATTTTGACTTAAATGAAGTAAACGTAGAGGAACATAACCAACGTCAACCGTTCAACTACGTCTTACCTAAAGGCATACAGCGTGAAAATTTAGTCGGCCCTTATCCTAATTTACGCCAGAATGAGCAATCCTTGTCCCTGGATGTGTGTGGCCTTATCGATGGATGTGCACGCGGTATTTATAAAGATTTTTACCGCGATTTGCGCAATTATGAACGGCTCAAAATGTTCGTTCATGCAGAATCACAGGATAATTTAGATAGTGGAGCCTTGCGTATTTTCATGCGTATCGGACAGGATTTTATTAACAATTATTACGAATACGAAATACCCTTGGTGTTTTCTGATCGCAGCAGACCTTCGGATGCAGATGAGATTTGGAAAGAATCCAATGCTTTCGACTTCCCTTTACAACTGTTGGTGGAACTCAAAAAACAACGCAACAACCAAGGAATTCCTCTCACGGAGTTTTATAGCATCACCGACCCGGATAAACCTAAAAACACCGTGCGTATCATCGGTAACCCTAACATCGGATTGGTGAAAAACATCATGATCGGGTTACGCAATCCTGCGGACGATGGTACCGGGCCCATCTGCGCGGATGTGTGGATCAACGAACTTCGGGTAACCGGCTTGGATGAACGCGGTGGTGTGGCAGGTGTAGCCCGTATGGATTTTCAGCTGGCGGACTTTGGAAATGTGACTCTGGCGGGAAACTTTAACACCATCGGTTGGGGAGCCATTGATGAACGTGTAGAGCAGCGCAGCAAAGAGGCAGTCATGGAATACAACCTCAATACCAACCTTGAATTGCATAAGTTTTTAGGTGAAAACACCAAACTGCGTTTACCTCTCTTCTTCCAGTATGCGAATACCAACTCCCGACCATTGTTTGATCCTTATGACTTGGATGTTACTCTTCAGGATAAACTGCGGGATGCCGACTCACCGGAAATCCGGGATTCTATTGCCACCAATGCCCAGACCCGTAACACGGTCAAGAGTCTGAACTTTACCGATGTGCGAAAAGTACGGGCGGACAATACTAAAAAGCCCAAACCTTGGGATATCGAGAATTTTAGCGCTACATACGTCTATTCTGCGATAGAAAATCAAAACCCCATCATCGAAGCTGACCGCGTCACCAATCACCGCGGTGAACTGGAATATAATTTTACCCGTCAGGCTAACTATTTACAGCCATTTAAGAATGTGGGCAAGAAAAGTAAATACATGAAGCTTATCTCCGAGCTGAACATAAACCCGTTGCCCAATAACTTCACCGTCAACACTACGCTTAACCGTATTTTTGGGGAAAAGAGTTATCGTTTTTCCGAACCGGAGTTTAAGACCTGGTTCAACAAACGCTTCAATTGGGACCGCACTTATGTCCTGCAATGGGACCTCACTAAGTCCCTAAAATTAAACTTCACCGCCGAAAATAACGCAGTGATTGATGAACCTGACGAATACGTTAATCGGGCTAATCTACAACGTATTTCCAAGCAGGAGCGCCGTGACTCCATCCTTTCAAATCTGAAGGATTTCGGCCGGAATAAAAATTATCTGCAAAACCTTAATCTGAGTTACACCTTACCCACCAAACACATTCCTATTTTGGACTGGATCACTGCCCGCGCTACCCTGGGTGCTCAATATTCCTGGAGTGCCAGGGCACTTAATGTTCAGGATTTAGGTAATATCCTTCAGAACAGTCAAAATCGTAACCTTACGGCTGATTTTAATTTTGAAAGTTTGTATAACAAGTGGGGTTATTTGAAAAAAATAAATGGAGATAAGGGTACTTCATCGGTACGCAGACCGTCTGGAGGGCAACAGGCACCGGCCAGACCAGGAGCCGATGCGAAGAAAGACCAAAAGGAAAGCCGGGAAGTGACCACCATTGAAAAGATTTTGATAAGGCCATTGTTGTTGGTTCGCAAAGCGAGATTTACTTATTCAGAAAATATCAGTTCGGTGGTGCCTGGCTTTACACCAGCGCCGTCCTTGTTAGGCCTAAGCAAAGGATTCGAAGCACCAGGGTGGAACTATGCCCTTGGTTTTGCCCCGTCTAACCAATGGTTGGAAAGTACAGCCAATAAAGGTTGGATATCAGGTAGTCCGTTTCTAAATGATGAAATGATTCGTAACTCGACATTAAAATATGATGCTCAGGTTACACTGGAACCATTCACTGATTTTCGGATTGAAATCATGGCCAACAAAAATTATATCCAAAATCATTCGGAGTTTTTCCGCAATTGCGATACGCTTGGCCAATCATTCCTGCATCAGGTCCCACGGGATTTAGGCTCCTACACGGTGTCATATATGTCTATTAAAACATTGTTTGATAACGACAAAGATCAACTTATCGAAAAATTTAAAGGATTTGAAGAAACGAGAAAAGTGATCTCTCAACGCCAAGGTACTGGCACACATGCTAAAGATGGAGCGGATTACACCGCTGGATACGGACGTTACCAGCAAGATGTGTTGGTTCCTGCTTTTTTAGCTGCTTACACCGGCGCGACACCGAATGAAGTATCCTTGGATGTATTTAAGACTAAAGTCAGACCAAATTGGCAGGTGTCTTACAATGGCCTGAACAAGCTACCTTGGTTCTCGGACATGCTGGCCTCGTTTAATCTGACCCATGGTTATAAGTCCACCATTACTATTAACTCTTACCAAACCAATATCGATTATCTGGATTTTGATCCGGTTTCTCCCCAGAATATTAATCCGCTTAGCCAGAATTATTATTCCCGGTTTGATATACCCAATGTGATTAATAATGAGTCTTTTAGCCCGCTAATCGGGGTGGATCTTAAAACCCGCAATAACATCAGTATCCGTTTTGATATGGCCATTACCCGCAATCTGGCGCTTAACCTGACCGACTTTCAGGTCATTGAGACCAATACGGAGGCGATGACTTTTGGCGCCGGTTATACCATTCAGAATATCAATATTCCATTTCTCAGCGGTAAAGGAAGTAAACGCAAAACTTCGCGTCAGCGCAGTAATGAAAATGCGCCTACCACCACCACTGGTACCACCGCCAGCAAAAGCAAGGACTTAAATTTTAAGCTGGATTATTCGGTTCGCGACGACATTACCATCAATCATATTTTGGACCAGGAAACCAGTGAAGCCACCAGAGGAACTAAAACGGTGGGTCTCACTCCTTCCATAGATTATCAGGCGAATGATAACGTTAACCTGCGGTTTTTTGTAGATTATCGTAAAACAGTTCCGGCCACAACGCAAGCTTATCCGATAACTTCGGTACGCGGAGGTCTGACAGTCCGCTTATCCTTGAATTAATACAAACATCTGGGTTAAATCAACGTTAATTGATATATTCTTTATAAAGTCCTAACTGTTTTTACAGTCTTGAGGATATGGTATATACATGCATATCCTCTGTAGAGCAAAAATGGAATGACTTTTTTCGCCTATTTTTGTTTGTCCGGAAGGACAGTGTTTTCATGGATAAAAAGAAAATCTGGATCATCATCATTTTGATGAGTGCGGCCATGGTCGGCAGTATTCTGGTGCAACTGTATTGGATAAAACTGGCTAAAGAAGAAAACGAAAAACAATTTAAAGAAAAGGTTATCAAAGCTTTGAGCCAGGTGGCCAATAGACTTGAACAAGATGAGTCCGGCTTGATGCCTGTGGGCGAAGAGAATGAACGTACGAATATGGAGTACCAAATAGAAGTGACCCTCGAAGAGCGCTTACAGGACCTTAATAAGTTAGATCATTATATCAAAAGTAGCCTAAATGATAACGGTATACGGATAAAATATAATTATGGCGTGTCTAAGGATTCGGCTTTCGTAATTATTGACAACAATTTTGTTTTTCAAGAGACCAAAGCAGATATGAGTCAGGTACGCAATAATGAAAGTCTCTACGATTCAGAATTTGAAGTGGGATTATTTTATTCAGACCTCAGGGGACAATATTCCGGGCGTTTGCGTATCTTTTTCCCCAGTCGCAATAATTTTGTGTGGAAGGATATCATTCCATTCCTTATCGCTTCTATAGTTTTCACCTCGCTCATTCTGATTAGTTTTTCATATACCATTTATGTTATTTTTCGACAGAAAAAAATCTCGGAAATCAAAACCGATTTTATAAATAACATGACTCACGAATTTAAGACGCCTATTGCCACCATATCCTTAGCTACCGACTCCATCTTATCCCCCATCGTGCTGGGAAATGTCGAAAAGATCAAACGGTTTACGCAAGTAATTAAGCAAGAAAATGCCCGGATGCTGAGTCAGGTGGAAAAGGTATTACAAATGGCCCAGATCGAAAAACAAACCATTCAGCTCAAAATTACGTCTGTAGATTTACACGAGCTTATTCATACAGCGGTGGACCATATCAATATGCAATTACAAACCAGAGAGGGACATGCTGACACGCGACTTTCAGCAGCCAATCCGGTGGTGGAAGGGGACATAACCCACATCTCCAACATGATTCATAACCTTCTGGACAATGCCAATAAATATACTCCGGAATCTCCGCACATTGTGGTATCCACTACTTCCCAACATAACGGCGTGAAGTTATCGGTGACTGACAATGGTATCGGGTTAAGTAAGGAGGCTAAAAAAAGAATCTTCGAAAAGTTTTATCGAGTGCCCACCGGTAACCTACATGATGTGAAAGGCTTCGGCTTGGGTTTAGCCTATGTCAAAGCGATGATGCTCGCTCACGGTGGTAATGTCGAAGTCAAAAGTGAATTAGGCAAAGGCAGCGTATTTACCCTGTTTTTCCCCTATAAACAAGAATACCGCACCTGATGAAGGGAAAAAGCAGACTTCCCAATCCACAGGGTAAGTAACTGAAAATTAATGAAATACAATTATAAAATAAGTTCCCTCAGAAAAAATTTTAACATTTTTTATCCTCATTTATATCAATTATTTAATACAGACGTTATATATCAAATTAAAATCCTATGACATTGAACAACCGTATACTACTGGTAGAAGATGATCGCAACTTCGGGGATGTGCTGCGCTCTTATCTGGAGATGCATGATTATCAAGTGACCTTAGCTACAGACGGCATGGACGGTTGGCAACAGTTCCGTAAAGGCAATTATGACCTATGCATCTTGGATGTGATGATGCCTAAGAAAGACGGATTTACTCTGGCCAAAGAAATCCGGGAACTGGACCAAGAAATGCCCATCATCTTCTTGACTGCGAAAACACTGAAAGAAGATGTATTGCAGGGATTTAAAATAGGAGCGGATGATTATATCGCTAAACCTTTCAACTCCGAAGAGCTACTTTACCGCATCCAGGCTATCTTGAAACGCAGTCAAAAACAAGCCGATCCACGAGAAGCCATCCGTGAATTCCACATTGGTAAATTTCATTTTAATTTTCCGCTACGTATTCTTATCGGACCTGATGGCAAAGAGCAGTATAAACTCTCTCCCAAGGAGGCCGAATTGCTGCGCATGTTTTGCTTACGCAAAAATGATGTGTTAAGCCGCTCTGAGGCCTTAACTAAAATATGGAAAGAAGATAACTATTTCACTGCACGCAGTATGGATGTGTTTGTGACCAAACTGCGCAAATACCTCAAATCCGATGACGACATTGAAATAATTAATATCCATGGCAATGGATTCCAGTTGTTTATCAAAAATGAATTGGCAGAAGTAGATAAAAAATAACCTCTCCGCAATTAATACAATAACCTTGGCTCTTGTTCGCTTTGCCGTGCAAGGGCTTTTTTATTTTAAGAACCTTTATTAGGCCAAGGCTTGTAAAATATCAGCTAAAATATCCTCCGTATGTTCTAAGCCTACCGAGAGTCGGACCAAACCATCGGTGATGCCCAAGGCTAGACGTTCAGATTCCGGGACACGGTAATGTGTAGTTGATGCCGGATGCGTGGCTATGGTGCGTGTATCACCCAAGTTTGCTGACATAGATATCAACTGCAAGGCATCTAAAAACTTGCGGCCCGCGGCCAGACCACCGGTTAATTCAAAAGTCAATATAGCCCCGCCTTGACTCATCTGCTTTCTGGCTAAGGCTTCCGCAGGGTGACTTTCCAAAAATGGATATCGTACCTGAGCTATGGCCGGATGTCCTGAAATCGCTTGGGCCACGGTAAGCGCGTTTTGACAATGCCGATCCATCCTTACCGCCAGGGTTTCTAAACTTTTTGACAATACCCAAGCATTAAATGGGCTTAGAGAAGCTCCGGCATTGCGGTTAAAGCGATAAATTTTATCTATTAGGTCAGCTGACCCACAAACCACTCCACCTAAGACGCGTCCCTGACCATCGATGAACTTGGTAGCGCTGTGGATGACCAGGTCTGCCCCAAATTTAGCCGGGGTCTGCAGATAAGGTGTGGCAAAACAATTGTCCACCATGAGGACGGCGCCATGAGCTTTGGCTATCTCGCCAGCCTTAGCGATGTCGATGATGTCTAATCCCGGGTTGGAAGGCGTCTCTATAAAAATTGCCCTTGTATTAGGTTGTAGTGCGTCTGTCCATTCGTCCAGGTCAGTAGGGTCAACAAAAGTATGACTGATACCAAACGCTTTAAAATAGGTGGTCAGCAACTGATAGGTGCTGCCAAAAACGGCTCGTGAAGCCAACACATGGTCACCTTGTTTCAGCAGTGCAGCCAGACTGACATAAACAGCCGCCATACCGGTGGAGGTGGAAATGGCATTCTCCGTCCCTTCCAGAGCAGCCATTTTCTCTTCGAATTCTCGACAATTGGGGTTAGAAAAACGGCTGTAAATATTACCTTTTTGTTCTTCTGCAAACAAAGCCCGCATCTGTTCGGCCTCATCAAATACAAAACTAGAGGTTAAAAACAACGGCGAGGAATGTTCGCGTTCGGCGGTTTCATCCATACGCAGACGGATGGCTTTAGTCTCAAACTTCATCGGATGACCTGGTTATTGCGTACGAATAAGTGATTTCCACATTCTTTTCTACCATCTTGCTGACACTACAGAGTTGATGGACGGCCATCTCCAGCACTTTTTCCAATTTCTCAGGTTTTATCTCACCACTTAACCGGTAATGCAGGTGGATGGTCCGAAAGGTTTTTGGAACCGTGTCTACCCGTTCCCCTTGCACATCTACTGAAAAATCCACCACCTTCTGACGCATTTTTTTTAATAAAAGGACGACGTCAATAGAGCTGCAGGCTGCCAGAGACATCAAAAACCCCTGCATGGGTCGCACACCTAGTCCTTCTCCACCTATTTCTGCAGCCCCATCAAAATGGACCTCAGTCCCATCTTCATTGCTGCCAACAAAGTGAACGGCATCGTTGACGCGCTCTAACTTAACCTTCATGGGCGATAAAAAATTGATTGAAATCACAAAAGTGCAAATTATTCCCTATAATTAACCTTACTAAATCCAACACGTGTTAGCCAGAACATTTGCCAGCGCCGTTCATGGCGTGAATGCCCGGACGGTGATCGTAGAAATTAATTCCGGTGGACAGGTACCTAAATACTTCCTGGTCGGCTTGCCTGACAGTGCCGTCAAAGAAGGTGAGCAACGCATTGAATCAGCCATTGTAAACAGCGGGTATCGTATGCCCAGGTTGAAATTAGTCATCAATCTTGCTCCTGCGGATATACGCAAAGAAGGCTCCGCATATGACCTCCCGATTGCTATGGCTATTCTGGCTTGTAGCAACCAGATGGTCACCGATCAGGTAGAAAACTTTATCATGATGGGGGAACTTGCTCTTGATGGAGCTATTCGGCCGATCAAAGGAGCCCTGCCGATTGCTATTCAGACGCGCAAAGAAAAATTCAAAGGGCTCATTGTACCCAAGGAGAATGCAAGGGAAGCGGCGATAGTTAATGACCTCGCGGTCTACGGCGTGTCCAATTTGCAGGAGGCTATTGCTGTTGTGGAAGGAAAAGAAACTATTCAGCCGGAAGCGCTGGATACAAGAGATGATTTTTATGTGAACCTCAACAGTTATGCCTTGGATTTTTCGGATGTAAAAGGCCAGGAAAACATCAAACGGGCATTAGAAATTGCCGCCGCAGGTGGGCATAATGTTATACTTATTGGGCCGCCGGGAGCCGGTAAAACGATGTTGGCCCGACGTATGCCCAGTATCCTCCCGCCACTGAACCTTCATGAAGCCCTGGAAACAACGAAAATTCATTCCGTAGCAGGGACCTTACCGCTGAATTCGGCTTTGATTTATACGCGCCCTTTTCGTTCTCCGCACCACACCATATCTGACGTGGCTTTAGTCGGCGGTGGTTCTAACCCTTCGCCGGGTGAAATATCCCTGGCGCATAATGGCGTTCTGTTTTTGGATGAGCTCCCGGAGTTTAAACGTGCGGTGCTTGAGGTGTTGCGTCAGCCCATGGAAGAGCGCCGGGTCACTATCAGCCGGGCCAGGTCGTCCGTGGATTTTCCGGCTAGTTTTATGCTTATGGCCTCCATGAACCCCTGTCCATGCGGTTATTATAATCATCCGGAAAAAGAATGTGTCTGTGCCCCCGGGGTGGTAAAAAAGTACCTTAATAAAATATCCGGGCCGTTGATGGACCGCATTGACCTGCACGTAGAAGTAACGCCGGTCAGTTTTGATGAACTGACCGCCCCGGCGCGACCGGTGGAAAAAAGCGCCGTTATTCGTGAACGGGTCATGGCGGCCAGGGAACGCCAAACTCAGCGCTTTGATGGGGTAGAGGCAGTGTTTAATAATGCTCAAATGTCTTCGCGTCAAGTCACTGAGCTATGTGTGTTGACGCCACCTGGTCGCACCTTATTACACACGGCTATGAAAAAATTACAACTTTCTGCCCGGGCTTACGATCGTATCCTCAAAGTAAGCCGTACTATCGCGGACCTGGCCGGTAGTGAAGATATAAAAATTGAACATCTGGCCGAAGCTATTCAATACCGCAGCTTAGATCGGGAAGACTGGGTCTAGAGTGAAGTTTTAGGACATAAACTCCCAAACGGAACGGTAAGCCCCATGTTTTTCGACATAATTTATGAAAGCCAGGTAGAAGTTATCCTTCCCTAAAGTGGCACTGTCGCCCACCACGTATAAGCGGTCTTTGGCCCTCGTCATAGCGACATTCATACGCCGGTAATCTTTTAAAAAACCAATCCCACCATCTTCATTGCTGCGTACTAAAGAAATGATGACAATGGGATATTCCTGTCCTTGGAAGCTGTCAATGGTACTAATGCGCAACCGAGAGCTAATGGTTTCCTTGGCTAAAGCCACCTGACCGGCATAAGGAGAAATAAGCGCAGTCTGGTCGGGAGGCAAATTCTCCAGATATATCAGTTTTTCAATAAGTTGTAATTCGTCACTGTTTTGCAGGCTTACTCCGTCAGCTCCAGGGGTTTCCGTATACCCTGCACCGGCAGTATCAATGAAGGTCAAATGAATATCGTCGTCCACCAAATGCTCGGCGGTCCGCAAACGCAACTGGTAAAAATAACTGTTGCTAAATCCTGCTATGGCTGGTCGCATGCGGTATTGCAAGTCTAACAAATGGGCGGGTTGGCCGCTGGTAACCGCCACTTCTAATATAGAACGTTGATAGCCCAGTTGCTGGGCTTCCTGGCTCAGGATGGTTGGTGGTAGCTGATAGTGATCACCGGCTAACACCAGCTTCTCAGCCAAAGGAATGATCACCCAGGCTAATGGTTCCAGGCATTGCGCAGCTTCATCCACGATTAACGTTCCAAACTTTAGATGTTGTAAACCGGCATCAAACAATCCTATTGGCGTACCTGTGATGACTGCAGCTTCTTCATAAAGTTTAGTCTCATAATAGGACTCCAATTTTTTTATTTCCGCACGCAACTGTTTGACCTCCTTAAATAATAAAGACCTTTGTTCACGTTCCGCCGGACCAAAATGCCTTTTGTACTTTAAAGCCATGCGTCGATATTCCTCAGCCTGAATTTTTAAGGCTTTGATGTCTTTCTGATAACTACTTTGACTGAGTTTGCCTTCCGGAGTATACATAAATACTGCATCATCCGCCCTGGAGGTGTTCCCTACTCTTAACACCTGGACACCCTCATGTACCAGGCCTAAAGTGATATGATCCACGGCCATATTTGACGGTGCGCTGACCACTATTTTTTCACCCTGCTTCACCAGGTGCTTTATTGCGGCAATAAGCGTGGTAGTTTTTCCAGTGCCCGGAGGGCCATGGATGATGGTAAGCGGATGACCTTTAAGGACAGATTTAACAGCGCGGTTTTGACTTTCGTTGAGCGTGAGATCCTCTTCCCACCGCAATGTATGTGGACTAGTCGACTTAGTCAAAGCAGTTCCGCAATGGATGTGCTTAAAAAGTTTTAGCAAAGCGGGTTTTTCCGGGAGGGCAAGTAGAGCTTGTTTCATGATTTTAGTTGTCCTCGTATCCGGCGTTAATTTTATCCCCATCCCGGCATCTTCTATCCATTCCGGGAAATCCGGCGCAAACAAACGAAATTCACCCTCTTTTTGCTCCAGATGTAACAAAAGTCCTTTTACTGGTTCTTCTCCGGGGAAAAAACATTCGATTGCCGAGCCATCTTTAAACTGATGAGAACCCACCGGAAAAGGAAGCTTAAAAGCTACTTCAGGATAATCGGCATATCCAAAATTTTTGCGAACCACCACTAAGGGATGCAGCGCTATACCTTCCGCTTTGAGCTGTTTTAAAGACAAGGCTTGCTCACCATCGCCAGACCTGGATCTGTAACGGACCAGCTGTTCTTCCTCTTCCAAATCTATACAGCGCAACAATGTTTGTAGGTGATCCATGTAATAATATGTACCGGCGAAGATATTCAGTTCACGGGTAGTGGGTTGACACCGATGAAAATCATTTTTAAAAACGCTTAAAAGCCTGTAATTTGAAAACCCTAACTAAAGTAGAAATGAAAAAAAATTGGTGGTTTTTAGCAGCGGCAGCAATATTCCTGCTTTTTGGTTTGGTGCAGTTAAATGACCCTGACCCGCTTTGGTGGACGGTTATTTATCTGGCTGCAGCGGTTAGTTATGTGGGATATTTTTTTGGCCTTTCGTTTGTCCGTTGGCTGGCCTTGGTAGGTTTTGTGGTAGCGACCATTTGGGCCATAACTTTAATACCCCCGTTCATCAGCTGGTTGAAGATGGGTGCACCGACCATTGTGGGATCAATGAAAGCTACCGAACCACACATAGAATTTGTCAGGGAATTTTTGGGCCTGGTTTTACTCATGGCAGGGTTTGGATGGTTCAAACCTTGGCGCAGACACATAGGGAGATATGGATGATCTTTATCAATCCACTATCTTATCTGGATCATTGAAGAAGCACTTTTTTTTATTACACCTTCAGGGCAAATCAGATAAATGATCTGGGTAGTTCTGACGGGGATTGTAGTTCTGGGTTTAGTCTTGATTTTATGGCTTCCATGGGAAATTGAATTAAATACATTACAGAATGTATACCAGATGCGGTGGAAATGCTTGATTGGCGCGAGTGTAAGAGTTGATAAAGGCAATTCAACGTTGAAATGGTATTATCAATTATTTGGATGGCATCGGGAATGGCACCCAGTATTTGGTTTACCCCGAGCAAAGGGAGTTAATAAGGTTCCGGCCCAAAAAGCAGGTACTCATTGGACCGTTAGACAGATTATTTCACTGCTAAAAAAACTTTTCTCTGCTGTAAAAGTGAAGCGGTTTTATGTGAATTGGGATACTGATGACTTTATTTATAATGCTTATTTATACCCGTTGACTCATGCTATACATCTACGAAACGGACGATTTCAGATTAATTTCACTGGACAGCACGATTTGAACATCTTACTGCAGACACGTCTTTGTCGCTTGGCGTGGGCGTACCTGCAGGTATTGTTTTCATTTAAAATGAAGTAACATGAAAGAAAACTTCAATGAGGTATTGGTTAAAGTAACCGATTTCCTTAAATCTGAAGCCAAAACGGAAACCGTAGTTGGCAAAGAATTTAAGTTGGGTGAGTTCACTTGTGTTCCAGTAATCCGGATAGGCTTGGGCTTTGGCTATGGCGGAGGAGAAGGAGAAGACCAAAAACATGCCCATGGCGAAGGCAGTGGAGCCGGTGCAGGTATTGGCATTGAACCACTGGGCTTTTTAGTAACCCGCGGGCAGGAGATTTCCTTTGTTCCTTCAAAGACCAGCCATGGTTTATCAGCTGCTTTTGAGAAGGTACCGGATGTCTTGGAGAAATTCTTATCCAATAAAATGAAAGAACCCGTTACCGCTAACTGAAACACTGGTTAACAAGGTTTATCGCCGGCAGTTGCGTAAAGCGATTGCCGGCTTTTTTATAATAAGGCCATTTTTTTTGTACCTCGATGTTGGTTCTGTTGCCAGCGAAAAAAATAGATACCCGGTATTCGGGGAGTCATCTGAATAAAACGATCGTCCCCAGGACCATAAGAATACCAGCCATTTTGAAAAATACGCCTACCATTAAGATCAATAACTTCCACATATATTTTCCCGACCTGAGAAGAACGAACCTGGATAGACCGGTTAAATGGAGTAAGAGTTAATATTTCCGGCTCACTCGTTTTTTCCGTGTTAACGGCAGTGGTGGTGCTGGGCACCAGAGCAATGGGCGTAGAAACCAACGCCTGGTCCCCGGATGTACTGCCATTACCATTAGCAGCTAAGCCAGCTGCATAAAGCCATACCGTGTCCTGCAACGACTCGTCTGGGGTCCACTCCACGGTGTAGATTAGGGCTGAATTGGGCCGGCTGTGTTCGAAATAATGGCGGTCATTTACCGTCACGATACGTGTGCCGGTAGCAGAAGTCCCAAAGGTGCCGGCATCCTCGTGGTTTACTCCGGTCAATGCTGTCGCTTGAAATCCAAAAGCAGCCGGAAATCCAGTCCGGCTGATGGATACCTTCATCATGTACGTTTTTCCCGGTTCGAAAGAAGTAACTGGGGTAGTGTCGTCTAAGATTTGTAGGGATAAACCTGCTCCAAAATTACCACCTCCGTGACAACCGGCACAAGTATTGTTGGATAAAGGTGAGCCGGTACGATCCCTATCCTGGCTAAAACCAGCCCCTCCGCTATTACTCATAAATAATAGCCCTAAAAATAATCCAATCGTTAGACTTACGAAGAAATACAACTTACGTGACATGAATATGATAAGAGTTTGAGGGTCTAATAGGAACGGGTTATTTATGATATTGTTGCCACTTTTTGGACAGATATTATAAATCATGTGAAGCTATGAGGTTGGTCATTCGGTAAATGGACATTACACCTTACATTTAGACGAAAATCATTGAACCCGTGAAAAAAGTTCTCATTTCTGGTCTCATCTGCGGAGCATTGCTGCTTATCTTAAGTTTTGCAGTATTGTATCTCACTATTAATTTATTTCCCGCTTTAGCTGAGGAGTATTATAATCCCGTTTTTTGGCCAGGTAACGACCGTGCTTTACTGTATTTTTTACACCCGTTTGTATTAAGTATAGCGTTGGCTTGGGTATGGCACCGATTTAAAAGTATTCTTACCGGCAATTGGATCATCCGGGGCTTGGAGTTTGGTTTCATTTATCTGCTTATTGGTACCATTCCCTCCATGTGGCTCACCTTCAGCGCCATTAATGTCAGTTTTAGTATGGTCTTTAGTTGGGTTATCTATGGCTTGTTGCAAGCCGCTATTTGTGGACTTATTTTTTCGAAATTAAATCCTTAAACCTAAGCCGAACCAACCGAAACCTAATAAGTTAGAGTGAGAGTGTGGGTGTGTAAAAATTACGTCCAATTATTAATTGGCCCAACAAAATGTTTTGCTAAAAATGGCCAACATTTTATTGATCAGGTACTTATTTGATGACCAAAATTTTGGTTACATAACTTTCAGGATTAGTCAAACTGGAAGATGTACTAAATACCAGGTAAACCCCGGTGGTTACTTTTTCCCCGGAAGGCAACCGACCATCCCAGATCGCTTGCCCTCCTAAGGCTTGGGTCCGATACACCAGGCGACCATCAGCATCGGTAATCCTGACTTCAGCATCTTGAGCTAATCCTTTTATAGCTATTGGTCCGTTATATTCCGGCCTGACCGGATTAGGAAAAGCATAAACCTCCGTAGCGTGAAAATTCGTTGCCGCGGTCGCTTCTGTCCGTAAGACGTTGATACCCTGACTGGTACCAATATATAATTCCCCGGACTGCTGATCAAAAGCCAAATCCAGGATGGTGTTATCCAACAACGGGCTGTTTTGAATATTGTAATGAGCCAGTATGGATTCATCGTTTGCTGAAATATTAGCTTTAACAACAAAAAGTCCATTGCGGGTGCCAAACCATTTCCGATTGGCACCGTCTACAGCTATGCATAACACATCTTCGGTGATGAGCAGCTCTGCTAACAAACCATCCTGGGTCACTTTGGGACGAGTACCTGGACACTGGCCTGAAAATATGCCTTCCACACAATTAAACACTACGACACCCTGGGAGGTGCCCACCCAGATATCTCCATCACGATCAGCCTCTACGCAATTGACGGAATTGGTTAACAATTCACTGTTGCTTTCTTTTAGTTCGATAAACTGGTCATCCGACTTGTTTTCAATGGTTGTTCCATGGTTTAGAACTAACAATCCGGCAGTACTACCCTGAACCACAAACCATTTTTGATTAGCTCGGTCTATCGCTATTTGGGTTAAGGTCGTGGAACCGGGAACATTAAAGTTAGTCCAGGAACCATTCTCCTGATAAACACTTATTGGACGAGATCCTAAAAAATTAGACACCCAAAGATTATAGTCGCGGTCGAAAGCCAGTCCACTGATGCGCACCCGACCAGGATCGCCAACCGTCTCCATAAGGGTCGAATTCTTTTCATCATAAAACTTAAATTGCTGACCATCCCATTCGATCAAACCCTCGAGGTATGAACCAATAAAGACGCGGTGATCCGCAGGATGTACCCGCACGGTATATAAATCCAACAATTCCCGTTCAGCAAACTCCGGAGTATTAAATACGTTTAGATAAGTCCACACCCCTTCTTTATAAATAAATAGTCCATCACGCCGGAATTGGTAGCCAAAAAAAGAATTTACTCCGCCGGCAGCTACGTAAACCGTATGGTCAGCTACTTGAATTTCGCTAAGATTTTGTGAATAAGGTGCATTAAAAAATTGCTGCTGACAGGACTGTTCACGGCCTGTGGTAGAGCGATAGTCATCACTCAAATCCGCATACCAGTAACGGTCACCATCTTGCACGGCATACAGAGGATTGGCAAAACAAGATCCGTGTACATTGTATTGCTGTCCATCAGCAAAAATGATTACCCGATTACCACACCCGGTGATGCAGCGTAAGCCTACGATTAAATCCGTGGCATCATCACTGAGGTAATTAATAAAAAAATCCTTTAGTTCAAAAAATAAAATAAACCGCGCTCCATCCCAACGCCATATTTTTTGATTGTAGACAATGTATAACTCATTTTTATGAACCACAAGATGGGAAACTGGGGCAGAAGAAATTAATCCCTGGACTTCGCCTAACTTTTCCCACAAGCTTAGATCTGCTAAATTGGGATTATTGACGGAAGCGCGATACAACCCTTGGTCCGTAGCCATCCAAAATTCATTATCTAAAGCTACGGAGGCCCGGACTTGGAAACCGGTAAAGGTGGTGAAGCCGAATTCTTTTTTACGAATATCAAATTGAACCAATCCAAAAGCGGTGCTGAGGTAGGCGTATTTTTTATAAAAATTAATTTGATTAATGTTTTTATTACCGAGTATTTTTTTATTGTCAATAATTTCTCGAAAATTATAAATACCATCTGCCGTCATTAAGTCAATATTACTGTTGGCATAGGCAATGAGCAAAGCATTTTCATCGCGGTGATATTTTACCCGCTGTATATTCAAGTCATTTAATCCCTGAATTTTGGTAATAAACTCGTGTGTATTATCCGATTTGTTAATTTTAACTAACCCCCAATCTGTGCCATAATAAACATATTTATCACTTTGCGTCACATAATTGCTGCGTTTAAAAGGCAAATAGGCGTTCCATTCACCAAATTTAATTCCTCCTGTTTGGGACCAGGTCTGCATCGTCATGACCAGAGAGAAAATAAAGGTAATCATGAATACCCTCCCGGCTAAAAAGGATTTAGAATTAATGGTCAACACAGGCATTAATTTAATTGAATGTGGATGGTTGGAGTTTTAGTAATATCAACACTACATTTTTGAAATGATGGTGGACCAAACCATAATTTCGGGTTATTGGAAAATCCAAATGGCTCTACCGGAAAGCCAATTTTATTTTTATCTAAAATTTTATTATTGTTTAAATCTTGAAAAACCGCTATCGCCACACGCTGATGCTGCAGGTTATCCCACTCCAACTGTAAATTCTGTTTATTTACTGGAATGATTTTCGTATCAACGGCCTGGGTGACTTCTAAGAAACCATTGGCTTCCTGATAAACTGCAAAACACAATTGACCTTTAACGTCTTTTACTCCGCTTACAGTAATAGTTAAGGCGTTTGTGTCTTGCAACAAAAACAACATGAGACAACTGAAAAGTATGTTCATATAATAATTATAAAATTGGAGTATTATTGGTAATTAACTTTTACAAGATTGAGGCGAAGCTGCCGCTGGCTGGGTATAATAAATTCGGTGGGAGATATTTGTACGGCGTCCTTAAACCGCAGCTGAAGTCGTTGGTATTCGGTATTCATTAAAGCACTGCGCACCGTATGACCATTGCCTTGTATGACATACTCACTCACCGTATTTTCACGACTAATTTCATCGTTATAAATTAACCTGATGCGAGCGGGATTTCTAAAAATAAAATAAGATGAATACACCGCATTGTCGTCATGGGAATATTGTTTTTTATGGAGTACAGATACCCAATGTGTTTTTCCGTCAGGGTGAATAGAAAATACCAATACATCTTCATATTGAAAATCACTCACAAAAGCCGTATTACCGGGTATAGAACGCTCCTGCAAATAATTGCGGCGACTATACCGCTTGCGTATTTCCGAAAACGCTAAAAAACCACCGTCTTCTCTTAAGACTAAATCTTCCATTTCCAGATTCGGAATTCCCTTTACCTCGGAAAAACTTTTACCGTATAATTCTGACAAGACATGTTCACTTAATGGGGTATAAACTAATTGACTGTCCGCCGTTGTACCACATTGTCTGAAAGAAAATAACCCTTCGGCACGTGATAAATTTTTTATAGCATATAATCCGGCGCCGACCAGGCATTGATTTATTTCATCCCAGGTAAAGCTATTGGTAAGTAAACTGTAGTTTTCCTGCAGGTAGTAGTTATAAGGAATAAAAAGATCAGAGCCTACCAATCCTTCATAGATTTGAATATCCGGTTCCTCATTCCGATTAGCGAGCTCTGTCCGGGATAGGACGATTATTGAATTTCCGCTATTGGTGATTATGGCTTTATCAAACAAACGACTGGCTGCAAAATCCTCAAATTTAAATACCTGCTCGGACAGCACCTGCTTTTTATCCAAGTCAATGCTACTTAACTCCAAGCGGTTATCAGAAGTTTCGGTGTAGAGAAGTGCTTTTGTACGGTCTTCAGAATACACCAAATCGAATTTTGGGGAGATAAATTTATCCACGAGAATTTTTAATATATGCGTGGAATCAATTAACACCCCATACCCATCAAACTGTTGTAAAGCAAGGTGAACGTCACCTTTCTGTCGGTACAAATAAATTATGGAAAAATAATTCGCACCCGGGACAGTGCCAATAATTTCATAGCGGCGATCCTCCAACTTAAATTCCTTTTCATTGCGCAAGTTCATTTCGTTATCGAAAAACTGGAGGTATACCTTGTCCAGTCGATTGCGCATCATGATGATCCGATCACCATAACGACCAAGGATGTCGTAAGAATAGTCGTTACGCAGCTCATACTCTTCCGATATATGAATGGTTTGAGACCTGATGTTCCAGGATAAAGCTAAACTTAGCACAAGGAGTGACCAGCCTAATTTCATACCTTGAAAATAGCAATTTTCAAATTAATAACGGTTAGACCTGGGTGAAAGTTATGGCACTTGATCACTTTCCATGGCTGGTTTACCCAGATGTAAAAAGAGGTAAGGCACAATAACCGCAATAAAGTTGATGGTTTGGCCTTGCATTTGAGGGTTGCCAAATAGCAAATAACCATTAAGCATTCCACCTGCCAGAAACGTAATTAATGCCCATCGACACATCGTCCACGCCGGTAGTTGCATTTTGCGCCATAAAAAAAGAGCAGCAATACTCAGAAAAATGCTGACCATCGCTAAAATGATGCCACCCAGCAGAACATGGGTAGGTGAACCTGTTATGGGTAAGGGCGTTGGAAGGTCTCTGCCCCGTATGATCAGCAAGAGTCCTCCAGCCCCGCGAAATATACCGATGAAGAACATCCACCCTGCGGCCAGAAATAGCCAAATTTTGGAGCGCATCTGCTGTTGCTGAAGTTTGTAAATTAGCCTGAAAGATAATTACAAATAACCGGATGCGGTCCAATCACAAACAATTCATTCTTTACCTTATCTTGTAAATAAAAAATGATTTCCAGGGCAGAAGCAGAAAAGCTACTATTTGAATTGACGGAGACCACCGCGTTGCGCAGGCATGCCCGCAGCGTGGAGTTAGTGATGCGCAGATTAGCCCAGTTATTAAACCAAAATGAAGACCTTTTTGGGCTCACCGGTCTTTTGCACGATGCGGATTATGAGCGATACCCCAATCAACATCCACAGATTATTGTTAATAAATTAAAAGAACTGGGAGAAAAGGAGATGGCGCACGCGATTGCGGGGCATTACAGTCGGTGGAATGTGCCGCGGATTTCCTTATTAGATAAATGCATTGTGGCTGCAGATGAATTGACCGGGTTTACCTATGCTGCTGCTTTGATTCGCCCTGCCAAAATAGAAGGCATGAATAGCACATCGGTAATCAAAAAACTGAAAACTAAAGGATTTGCTGCATCCGTGGACCGGGATGAAGTCTATCTGGGTGCTGAATTGCTGGGGTGGCCTTTGGAAAGGTTGATAGATGTAATCATTGAGGTGCTCAATGTACATCGCGACGAATTAGGGCTGACTATATAAAACGGAACAGGTTGACTGCGAATTAATCCGCCTCTAGTTCGGACAATTTCTTCATTTTATAAGCTGCACGCAACACCTCGTTACGTCTTTTAACCGAAGGCTTAGTGAATTGCTTACGGTCGCGCAGGGTCTTTAAGATACCCACATTCTGATATTTGCGCTTATAGCGCTTAAGAGCTTTGTCGATTGGTTCGCTGTCTTTGATTTCTATAATGAGCATAAATACTACCTAGTTTTTAAAAGGAGTACAAAATTAGTAATAGAATATGAACTGCACAACAATTTTTTTGTAATTTCTGTGAAACCTTACCAAATTTTGCCCTGATCTAGGTGATATTGAAGATAACAGTTAACTTTCCATAACTCTAACGTCATGGCAATGTATCCGATAGTCCTGGTATTTTTTCGGTTCTAAGCCAAAAATAGTGGGTAATTAGGTAAAAAAGGGTAATTTAGAAAAAAGCATGGGAGTATGGATAAGTTATTCACAGCGGCATTACAATTACAGAAGCCATGGTATGTAGAAAGAGTTGAGTTTGA
>JAYRWN010000484.1:0-18544 GCA_041917975.1 Saprospiraceae bacterium
GGTATGAAGTGACTTTGCAGGCCCGCAACGTGAGCGGTTGCCCGATCATCTACTTTAGTAAAGCAGACGAATGGGTGACCTCCATTTTCGAAGGTGATCCGTCGGCCATAGCTCGTTTTGACTGCACCAATGCCACTGGCCGCCGGTTGACCTCCAAAGGAGGCATGGTCAAAGCGCGCCCCTTTTATGTACCGTATCAACAACCGGGGAAAAACGATAAAGGGGAAACCATTTATACCAACGTGAATGTGCAGGGGGGATACCTGCTGCGCCCTGGCGAATCCATCTCTAATAACATCATCATCATAACTGAAAAAGGTCAGCGGCCAAAATTTAAGGTCAGGCCGAAGCAGTTCTCTGAACTGGCGAACTAATCCACCGGCCATCCTGCGCTGGGACAGGTTGCTGTCGCTTTTTTTTTTACGGTTTAGAGGGTGACCTCTTTATGGGTTCAGGATTTTTTTGCAAATTACTGGATTAATATCCTAACCATGTCTGAAAACTTAAGCCGGTTAGCCGGACGACCAGGTTGGCCTACAGTTTTACTGGATGCCTTAGCTGCTGACGTTCCCCTAGCGGAAATGGAGGAAAAGTTCTATATCCCGGCGGCGCCACTACTTGGGGCTAAAAGCTTCTATGACTTTCTGAATCATGACCACCAGACGCGCAAAATAAACCTTTGCAATGGTTCAGCCTGCCTGACCGCCGGAACACAATACCCTTTATTCTCGCAGCTCAGCCATTACTTCAAGCCAGACGACATTGGTACCATCACCTGCCTGGGCCGCTGTCATACCGGCAGTGCACTTAACTACGCCGGAAAAAATTTCTGCATAAAAACACCATCAGATCTGGATAGAGTCATTCATGACCCTATCCAGAGTGAAGCCGCCGAGGTCATCCAAACCGGCCATTACGGACGCAGCATCCTCTACAATGAAAAAAAGCACACCGATTATTACCCTTATGAATACACGCAGCTCATCCAACAGCCTCCTGAACATTGGCTGGAGCACATAAAACAGTCGGGCCTGCGTGGCCGTGGAGGTGCCGGCTTTCCATTATGGCTAAAATTGAATACCTGCCAACAAGCTCCGTCTGAGGTCAAATATGTAGTGGTTAACGCCGACGAAGGGGATCCTGGCGCTTATTCTGACCGCTTATTGTTGGAACAATATCCAGACACGATCCTACAGGGTATGGTTATCGCCGGTTATCTGAGCGGGGCCCGTTATGGTATGTTATACGTCCGTGGCGAATATCCGGAAGCCATCACCATCTTACGGGAGCGAATCCTGGCCTGGCAGCAACATCATCGGTTAGGAAGTACGTTTGACGTGCGGGTGGTCGAGGGACGCGGTTCCTACGTTTGTGGAGAAGAAACCGCCCTCCTGGCTTCCATTGAAGGCCGCCGGCCGGAAGTATCGGTGCGACCGCCCTACCCTGCCGTAGCCGGTTTATATCAAAAACCAACGGTGGTATGCAATGTAGAAACCATTGCGTCGTTGCCCTTCATTATCCGTCATGGGGGCGAAGCCTTTTCGTACATCGGTCGTGCGCCTTCAACCGGCACCAAACTAATTAGTTTAGACAGCCATTTTCATGCTCCAGGGGTCTATGAAGTGGAAATGGGTACGCCATTAAGAACGGTGCTGGAGGATTTAGGTCAGGGATTTAAGCATCGGATCAAGGCGCTGCACATTGGAGGTCCACTGGGTGGACTTGTCCCGGTGCATAAAATAGATCACTTGGAAGTCACTTTCGAATCTTTTAAGCAACAGGGATTTGAATTGGGCCACGCTTCCGTAGTGGCTATCCCGGAGTCTTTCCCTATGATACAGTACTTGGAGCATTTATTTGCCTTTACCGCCCATGAAAGTTGTGGAAAATGTGTACCCTGCCGCCTTGGTGCTCAACGGGGCTATGAAATGCTGGCCCAAGCCATTCAAAAACTGCATATGCTGGACCGGCCCCTGTTTTTAGATTTATTGGATACGATGCAACACGGGTCGCTGTGTGCCTTAGGGGGCGGCTTGCCACTACCTATCAGAAACGCCCTGCATTATTTTGAAGAGGAACTTGCTCCTTATTTTAAACATTAAGAAAACATGACAGACCTGGTAGCCTTTATCAACCACCACCCATACCACATCCTCGCCGGGGAAACCATGCTCACTTTTATTAACCGGCACAAAGGAGCGGGTTACGTACCCACCCTCTGCGACTCCGACATCCTCAAACCCTATGGTGCATGTCGCATCTGTCAGGTGGAAGTCACCACCGGGTCAACCACAAAGATGGTCGCCGCTTGTCATACGCCGGTTCGTAGCGGTGACCAGATTTCCACCAATTCATCTGGTGTTGAAACCTTGCGGCGCAACATTATGGAACTGATTGTATCCGATCACCCTTTGGACTGCCTGACCTGTAAAGCAAATGGCCATTGTGACTTACAAACGGTGGCCGCCCGCGTAGGTCTCTCCGGTGTACGGTACAATGCCGGCGCTGATCACCGGCACTATACTGCGGATGAGTCACACCCTTATCTGAGAGCTGATCTGAGCAAGTGTATAAATTGTTATAAATGTGTGCGTGTATGTGATGAAGTGCAGGGCACTTTGGCTTTGGCTGTAAGCGGCAGAGGCTTTGATGCAAAAATCCTCATCGGTCAGTCCGGCGATTTTGGCTCATCTTATTGTGTGAGTTGCGGTGCTTGCGCTCAGATTTGTCCTACCGCCGCCTTGTCAGATATTTACAAACCTGCAGCCCGTCAAAGCATCGAAGAAATACGCACCGTGTGCACCTATTGCGGCGTAGGGTGCAATCTTGAGGTGTCTAAAAATGAAAATAACGTTCTGGCTATTCAAGGCGCGAAAGATGCCGAAGTAAATAAAGGCCACCTTTGCGTCAAAGGTCGTTATGCCTTTGAATTCTACCGTCATCCGGATCGCCTCAAAGAGCCAATGATCCGTAAAAACGGCGTATTAACCCCCGTTTCTTGGCCGGAAGCTTTAACGTTCATAGCCCAGTACTTAGGTCACATCAAGTCTAAGCATGGTGCAAAAGCTATTGGTGGTATCTCCTCTGCCCGGTGTACCAACGAAGAAAACTATTTGATGCAAAAATTTATGCGGGTGGTGGTAGGCACCAACAACATCGATGGCTGCGCCAGGGTGTGCCATGCCCCCACCGCCGCCGGCATGCGGAGGGCATTTGGTACCGGTGCAGCTACTAACTCTATAGAGGATATTAAACACACGCGCTGCATTCTTATCATTGGAGCGAATCCTACGGCAGCCCATCCGGTGACCGGCGCAAAAATCAAGCAAGCTGCTCTTAAAGGAATCCCTTTAATTGTCATTGACCCTCGGAAAACAGAAATGGCCAAGTTAGCCCAACACCACCTGGCCCTGAGACCAGGGACTAATGTGGCCCTGCTCAATATGATGTTGTATTACATCGTGGAAGAGGGATTGGTCAACGAAACGTTTGTCCGGGAACGTTGTGAAGGTTATGAAGATTTGGTCATCCAACTTAAACCCTTGGATTTGGAGGCGATGGAAAATATAACAGGAGTAAATCGTGAAGCAGTGAAAGCCGCCGCCAAAGCCTACGCTACCGCTTCGGCGGCCATGTCTTTTCATGGCCTGGGAGTTACTGAACATTATCAGGGCACCCATACCGTGCAGCTGATTGCCGACCTGGCCATGCTGACTGGTCATATCGGTCGCCCCGGCACCGGAGTTAATCCCCTGCGCGGGCAAAATAATGTACAAGGCAGTGCCGACATGGGGGTGCAACCCGATCTTGGCCCTGGCTATCTGAATATACGCGACCCTCAGGTACGCGATATGTATGAACAAACATGGCAGCAACCATTTGCTGATAATGCCGGGTTAACCAGTCAGGCCATGATAGATGAGGCCCTTACCGGAGAATTAAAAGCGTTGTATGTGATCGGTGAAGACCTGATTCAAACTGAACCCAACTCGGAAAAAATCCGTCGGGCATTAAATCAACTGGACTTTCTGGTGGTCCAGGAATTATTCCCTTCCGAAACCACGGCACACGCCACGGTAGTTTTACCGGCATCTTCATTTCTTGAAAAATCGGGAACTTTTACAAACGGCGAACGCCGGGTGCAAAAAGTAAATGCGGTGATACAGCCAGTGTCAGGCACCAAACCGGATGGCCAAATCCTGGTAGAACTGATGCGTGAAATGGGTTATTACCAACCGGATTATCACCCGGCCTGGGTACTTGAAGAAATAGCCAGGATGGTCCCTTTCTTCAATGGCATTACCTGGGACAACCTAGGTACACAAGGCAAACAATGGCCGGTGAACAGCGCAGGTGAAGATACTAAGATATTGCACCAGCAAAATTTTAAACGCGGCAAGGGATTATTACAATTTATTCCTTTTCAACCCAGTCCGGAACTCCAGGCCGTGTCTCCGGAATATCCTTTCATATTAACCACCAATCGTAATCTTAGCCACTACAATAGTGGTTCAATGACCAGACGCACGCGCAACACTCTCCTGGACATGGAGGATGTATTGTTAATTCATCCGGATGATGCAAAAGACTTGCAACTTCTGGATCGGGATAAAGTAGAAGTGTCTTCCACCCGCGGCCACATCCACCTCACGGCTCTGATCTCAAAACAGGTTAACCCCGGGGTGGTAAGTACTACGTTTCATCATCCGGAATTGGACGTAAACAATCTGACAGGCGATGTCGTAGACCAGGTTGCTTCTTGTCCGGAATACAAAGTGGTCGCTGTGCAAATAAAAAAATTAGCCGCAAATACGAAAATTATCCACAGGCAACAGGAAGTTATGCCAAGACTATAAAGGCTATACAATAAAAATGTCAAATTTTCTTTAAAGCATGGAACCTGGAAATTCCGAAAATAATAATTTTGTTCTACTCCATTAAATGCATAAGATGACCTTGTCTCTCGCCATATTATTAAAAATTATCCTCTGGATGAATGCACCACCTCCCGCTGAGGAACTCCAAACCGACGGCCCTTACTTGTTTTATAAACAAGAAAAAATCTTTGTGTCTTACATCAAAGAAAAGTCAGGGCAGAAAAAAGCCCATCTGGACAGTTTTCAAATTGCCGACAAAAAAAACATCACCCTGCAAATCGCTACTGACCGCCCTGGAGAAACATTTGCAGTAAAACTTAAGTCGAAACTTGTAAATGAAAAAGCGGAATATGGGAAGGTGGACAAGCTATTCATCTTATCCGATATAGAAGCTAATTTTCGAGCCTTACGCACACTACTACAGGCCAATGGGGTCATAGATGATAAGTTTAACTGGACCTTTGGCAGTGGACATCTGGTTCTAACCGGGGATTTTTTCGACCGGGGGAACCAACAAAATGAGGTCCTCTGGCTGATATATGGACTCGAAGAGAAAGCAAAATCCGCCAAAGGTTATGTACACTTTATTTTAGGTAATCATGAAATCATGAATCTCAGCGGAGATTTTCGATATGTGCATCCCCGCTATATGGAGCATGCCAAATTGCTCAAAGAAGATTACATGCAATTTTATTGGGATCATTCGGAATTAGGACGCTGGTTGAGAACTAAAAATATAGCAGAAAAAATTAATGGTATTTTATTTGTGCATGGCGGTATATCCCAATATATAAACCTCATGGGACTGGCGGTAGGTCCAATTAATGATTTAGCCCGACCTTTTTATCCGGATACGTCATTTATTTATCCCGATCCCCGTGTGGAATTAATCTATAGCGAGTACGGGCCTTTTTGGTACCGGGGTTATTATGCCGGCAGGGAAAGGGCCACCAAGACCCAAGTGGATAGTACCTTAGCGTTGTTCGGGGCTAGATATATTGTCACCGGCCATACCATCATTGCCGATACCATCAGCATGTTGTATGAAGGTAAAGTGTTTAACACCGATGTCCACCATGCTAAAGGCATCATGGAAGGTTTGCTCGTTGAGGGACAAACGTTTTATCGGGTCAATGCCAAAGGCGATAAAAAACGGCTGCGATAAATAAGTGCACTTTAAGCGGGTCTTTTAACCGCGGTGAATTGGCAAATAAAAATCACACCGTTCAGGATGCAATGCTGATATAGTGTTGAGGATAACTTACCAAAATTCTTTGTAATCCAGTTCAGACTCGTTTTTTTCCGGTTTAAACTATAAAATAACCCGTTCGGGAATTAGCCCATTAATTTATTGGTTATTGTTAATTTTAGAAAGTATAATTGTTGCGTCCTTCTCATGAATTTAATAACCAATCTATTTTACATTGTTTGCTTTTGGACAAGCATCATTAAAGCTCCGGTATACCTGACGCAGTCCGGTACCATTCAGTTCAAGTCTGAGGCGCCCTTGGAGACCATAGAAGCAAAATCAAATGTACTGAAAGGTGCTGTAGATGGGGGCAATAACACATTTGCCTTTACCATTGACATGAATTCCTTTGAGGGATTTAACAGCCCTCTACAAAAAGTTCATTTTAACGAAAATTACCTCGAATCTAAGATATATACCAAGGCTACCTTTATCGGAAAAATCATCGAAGATGTCGATCTAAACAGCCAAGGGCTACAAACCATCCGCGCCAAAGGGAAACTAAATGTTCATGGGGTGGAACAGGAAAGAATCATCAAGTGTACCATTAATATTGACGGAGGTACTATGAAATTAAATGCAAATTTTTCGGTGATGTTGAAAGATCATAATATCACCATACCCCGGATCGTTTATCAGAAAATTTCAGAAGAAATCAAAGTCCTGGTATCCGCAGAACTAAAACTCCAGCCATGAGGCTCATAATAGTCTGTGCTATTTGGATAGCTTTCGCGGCATCCTTATGGGCACAGACCCCCAGTTTCGACTCCCATAATATGGCTTCATCCTTACCCGGAGCGCAAGGGAAGGTCCTCTTTAAAGACCGCACCGGGAAAATGTGGATTGGCACCAATCAAGGCTTACTGGAATTTAATGGATTTGAATTCCAACATATCATGCGCCCCGATACTGGCATTAAGGAAGTGACTGCCATTTACGAAGACTTATATCGCCGTCTTTGGGTAGGCTATGCTGATGGCGCCGTATTTAACTATACCATCTCCGGCTTAACTTTATGGTCCCCCGAGGAAGGATTACCACGAGCACCCATTCGTGCCTTCATAGAAGATTTTCAAAGGCAATTGTGGATCGCCACTTATGGAGAAGGTATCTATGTTTATGATGGCCGGAAGGTTATCAATCTGGATGTGAAAGATGATGGTCTGTCTGGTAACGAAGTGTATACGATGACCAGAGATCATCAGGGACGGATCTGGGCAGGAACAGATCATGGGATATCCATCTGCACCTTCGAAAACAACCAAAAAAAAGTAGAGATACTGGGAGTAAAAGATGGATTACCGGATCAAATAGTACGGTCGCTTTTTGCTGATGCCCAAGGCAATATATGGATTGGTACCTATGATCAAGGCGTAATTCGTTATAAGGTCAAAGAAAAAAAATTTGATACACCACCCATCCCTGACTGGGATCATGGCGTCGTCAGTACTCTGGAACTTCTGGAAGGTAAAGAATTATGGATTGGTACAGAAAATGCCGGACTGTGGCGTTATTCTCTGCAAATGCACGAGCTGGAAAAAATGACTGAAACGCCAGGCTTGCTGAATGCCAATATCACCGCACTTAAAAAAGACCACGAAGGCAATTTATGGGTTCTAAATAATCAGGAAAACATTTTCCTTTGTCAAAGACAGTTCGATTATTTATCCACTCAAGGATTGGAGGTTCAAGCCCTGTTATCGAATCAGTCTAATCTTATTTACATCGGCACTCCAAGAGGACTATTTGTTCATTTCGGCCATGACACCACCTGGCAGTTAGTCCACGGTACGGAAGGGCTAAACATTTTAGCGTTGTTTGAGGATCAATACGGAACCCTTTGGATAGGAACCTTCGGACAAGGCTTATTATGGCTTAATCCGGAGAATGGGGCAAAAAAATGGTTTTCCGAACAAGAAGGCCTGGCCAATAATGCGGTTTTATCCATAGCCGGGGCTGGAGGACAGATTTGGCTGGCCACCCTGGGAGGGATTACCGCCTTACATATAGCTCAACCGGTATTCAGCAAAGATCCGGAACTTCAACACGTTAACGAGCTTAAAAAAATCTCTAATTATGTCTATCACGTCCGGTCCGACGAGATAGACAGAGTTTGGTTTGGTACAGACGGGTATGGCGCTTACTACTGGCAGGATGGAAAAATGCAGCCATTAACCTCATTAACCGGAGCGTTAGATTCGATGCAACAAAAAGACCTGAAGAGCGTATTTAGCATTAGCTCCGGAAGGGACTCCAGCCTGTGGTTGAATGGAGGCCAAACCATTTACCGTTTAAAGGGAAATACATTAAAAAAAATCTATCAATCGCCCACTCGTCAGCTCATTACCAGTATTCATGCCATCGATAAAGAAAACATCCTGGCCATAGAAAATGGTATGGTCCTCATTATTAACGCCAATAATGGCAGTTTTACCAGATATGACCAAGGCTTGGGTAGTAATAAGGCTGAAGGAAACCTAAATTGTATCAGCCAGGATGGCTTCCGCAATGTATACATCGGCGCAGCCCATCAGCTCATCCTTTATTCCTCATTACGCGAAAATATCAGCCGTCAACCGAAAACGATAATCAATCGTATAACTGTTCAAGGCATCCATCAAGAGTTACGGGATCCATTACAACTTAAACCTCACCAAAATCAAATTACCATAGGCTACAGCGGATTATGGTATAATAATCCTGCTGAAGTATTGTACAAGTATCGTCTGAAAGGTTATGACCCGGACTGGCGGGTATCCAGGGACCATGAAGCCGGATATGCCAACTTGCTCCCAGGCCCTTATACTTTTGAACTGATGAGCGCCGTTGAAGGCCAATGGTCAGAAAATAATATGGCCACCATCCAGATCCAAATCGCTAAACCACTTTGGCAAAAATTATGGTTTATTATCCTCTCACTGGTATCACTGATCAGTTTGGTTTTATATATAATAAAATTAAGGGATAAAGAATTACAACGCATGAGTGTGCTGGAAACCGAAAAAGTCAAGAGCCAATTGGCTGCCCTCCAGGCGCAGATCAATCCGCACTTTTTATTTAATTCATTTAATACGCTTTCCACCATTATCGAAGAAGACCCGCCGCTGGCAGTAGAATATGTAGAAAAAATGTCTGATTTTTTCCGTTCCATGTTAGCGTTGCGCGATCTGGAATTTATCAGCGTGGAAGAAGAAATAAATTTAGTCAGGAATTACAGCTATCTCCTGGAAAAAAGATTTGGACAGGCTATTAAACTTAACGTTGAATTACCAAGACACTTTTATCAATTATTCCTTATCCCGCTTACACTGCAAATATTAATTGAAAATGCAGTAAAGCACAATATCGTTTCCAAATCAAAACCGCTTACTGTAAATATTTCAAGTCAGGACGATAAATATGTGGTTGTGGTTAACAACCGTCAACCTAAAAACGAAATAACCATCTCCACTGGATTTGGCTTAAATAGTTTAATCAAACGTTATGAGTTGCTCAAAGAACATATCATCATTGAAAATAACGAGGATTTTTTTACAGTTAAAATACCTACCATACAAAAAATGCCATCATGAAAGTAATAATTATTGAAGACGAAGATGCGGCCATGCGCCGGTTACAAAAAATGATTCTTGAAGTTGCTTCGGATACTCAAATTTTAGCTGAATGCGACAGCATAGAATCATCCGTGGTATGTCTACAGAACTATCCGGAAGCAGATTTAATATTTATGGATATACACCTGGCTGATGGTTCAAGTTTTGAAATTTTTAATCAAACTAAAATTAATAAGCCGGTTATTTTTACTACAGCCTATGATCAATATGCGATCCAGGCATTTCAAGTTAACGCCTTGGATTATTTATTAAAACCAGTAAAATTGTCAGATCTGGAACGGGCCATGCAAAAATTTCGAGATCGTCAATCGCCGGTTTTCGATTACCAGAAAATAGCTTCCCTACTTGGACAACAAACAACGCCCAAACGATTTTTAGTTCGTATTGGCAATCACATGAAACTGGTAGACATGGAACAAGCCGCATATTTTTATAGTCATGAAAAAATCACTTACCTGATAAACTTCGAAGGCAAACGATTCCCCCTGGATCAGACCATGGAAGAGGTAGAAAATATGATGACGTCCAATTTCTTCCGTATCAATCGTCAGATGATCATCAACATCAAGGCTATTAAAAATATGACTACTTATTCCAAATCCAGAGTGAAATTAGAACTTGCGCCAGCCAGTGATCAAGAATGCGTGGTGAGTACAGAAAAATCTCCACTGTTTAAAAAATGGTTGACCGGAGAAAAATAATAATTATACAAAATTTGGCACCCCACAAACCAAACTCTCACGCTCACTTATTTTGTTTTTCCTTATTCAGTTTTCAGAGATTAGAGGTTATATATCTCAAAATCATTAACTGCAGAATATTACCCACCATATTTGATACGCTCATATAGTACGACCATCGCTTGCAGTAACTCCACCGGAGAGGATAAAATTTTATAATGGTCGGTACCAAACATTTGGGGCAGATAATATTTCGCACTCGATTCAATAGCCAGGGAATAATAATTAATATGATCTTGTTTTAATTCGAATAAAGCTTTTTTAACATCATGAATGCCATACTTCCCTTCGTAGCGGTCATAGTCATTAGGCTTACCGTCAGAGATAAAAATCAGCCATTTTTTTTTCACTTCTCTGACATTTAAAAGGGTCCGGCTGTGGCGCAAAGCTGTTCCAATGCGTGTATAACCGATAGGTGTAGCGGAGCCAATATTCAAGCGCGCCTGCTGCCAGGGTTCATCAAAATCTTTTAAGGTCAGGTAGTGCGAATAATTACGTGTCTTGGAATAAAATCCGTGAATAGAAAAGTCAATTTCAAATTCATTTAACAGCTCTCCAAATAATATCGACACCTGTTTGGATACATCGATGATGCGGTTACCTCCTGCATAACCATCGCTGGATAAACTCAGGTCCAACAAGATAAGCAGGGAGACTTCTTTTTCTACTTTTTTAGGTGAGAGATAAATATTTTCACTGGGTGTGGTCCTGGAGAAAACTTCGACAAAACGATCGGTAACAGCATCGACGTCAAATTCATCACCATCCACTTGTCTGCGTTGCCGACGAGACTTAGAATTAATATTTGACAAAGATTTTTTTAAAGTTCTTAACAATGCCTGGTATTGGGTCATGGTCGCATGAAAGTAGGACGGGGCCGGCGTGATTAATTTAGCCGGAAATAATTTGCAAAAATCAGGTTTATAATTGCGTCGCTGATAATCCCATTCCGGGTAGGAAAGAAAGAATCCTGTATCTTCTATGGATTCGCTGTGAGCCACCCGAATGTTTTCTTTGAACTCTGATTCATAAATACTGTGTACAGGGTCGTCCACGCGAACCGCCAGGTTGAGGTTTAATTCCTGCAGAGCATCCTGGTGATCAGCCAGTGAATCATCCCCATCAAAATCCCGCCAGCTCCCGGAAAATTCTTCAGCTGTTTCCACTTTCTCAAAATTATGGGTGAGGACATAATCCTCCTGCGCTTTTTTATCAACTTGGATTATTTCGATATTTTCGGTGGCTTTAGCCTTGATGGTAGTCGAGGGTTCCGTTTCAGCAGCGGCAGATGCCTGGTTGGTATCTGATATTTCTTTTAAACCTGCGACGATAGAATTGCTATGGGGGTCATTCATCCATTTTCCATATAACCAAGACCAGTCCGGTTGATGATCACCATTCTTGGAGGAATAAGCTCCATGCAGTTCTGAATGTAAATCCTGCGCCTTAGGTAGTTCGGCAAACAACGCAGGCAGGATATGTTCCGCAGCAATTAAAGCCTTTTGACGGGATTGTTCATCTGGGCGCTTTACTTCATCCAACCAATTCAGTTGCAGCTGTTTTTGGGTCGCCAAATAAATGGTGCGGAATAAATAAAATTTAAAATTTAGCTCGGTAGTAGAAAATATACTGCAGGTAGCCGGTAAAAAAAATACTTCGCCTTTATAACCTCCTTCTCTTTCCGCGTCGTAGATATCTATGGTTTGCCCACAGAGGGCAGAAGAAATAATTTTTAGCCTGGTGCGAATGTCCTGCAAAACGACTTGGGTATTAGGCGTGGCCTTACGTTTGGCTTGACGTTTTTTTAAAAATTTTAGAAAACCGCTATAAATTATTTCATCCAAATCCATATCAAAGCACTAGATTACATATATCACAAAGGGATTGGACTAATTCAGACTCATCGGTTAATGGTTCCACCATCGCTGCTCTCATAGCCGTACGAGGCGGTAATCCCGAGTGTATCAGTTTAGCAGCATTAACCAATAGTCGTGTAGAAATGGTTTCAGTCAAACCTAGTTCTTTCAGGTTGCGGATTTTGTTAGCGATAATTACCAATTTCTTAGCCGTGTTATCATCCAATCCGGTTTCTTGGGACAGGATGTGGGTTTCTACCTCCGGAGTGGGATAACCAAAGGATACGGCTGAAAATCTCTGCAAGGTGGAAGGTTTCAACTCTTTATAACCCCGTTGGTAACCGGGATTAAACGAAGCAACCAACATAAACCCTTTTGCGGCCATGTAGACCTCGCCAAGCTTATCCACGTATAATTCGCGGCGGTGATCGGTAAGCGAGTGAATGGCTACAATGACATCCGGCCGTGCTTCCGCTATCTCATCCAGATAAATAATATATCCTCCCTTAACAGCCTGGGTAAGAGGACCATCCATCCACACCGTTTCAGCTCCTTTGATGAGATACCGGCCGATGAGATCCGTGGCCGATGTTTCCTCATGACAACTGATGGTCACGAGGCGGCTTTCCAACTGGTGAGCCATATATTCAACAAATCGTGATTTGCCGGAGCCGGTAGGTCCCTTTAACATCAGCGGTATATTATTTTTATAGGCATGTTCAAAGATTTCCACTTCCCGTCCGATCACTTTGTAAAAAGGAGCGGATGCCGTGCTGGTGGGTGGGGTGGTACCATTAAGCGTTGGACTACTCATCAAACAAATTAATTCAGATTTTAAAAAAAAGAGGGTAGAACGTTTGGGATAAAAAAATACGATTGACCTACGTCCTACCCCTTATTGAACTATGGACTTTGTTTTGATCAAGTCAGTTATTGCTCCAAAGCTTCATCTTTTGGACGCCCGTATTTTATGAATTCATATACATAAATACCCACCCCCGCAGTTAGCATACAGGCACATAGAATGAGTATAAAAAAGTGTACTTCTATTTCTTTTTGAACATCTCCGAATTCCAGCCCCATGATGCGCTCCAGGTACACTTGGGCGACTCCGGCTACCCCAAAAGCAACGGTCATCCCCAGTATTCCGATGTTGGACAGCCAGAAAGCCAAGGTGCCACGTGCAGAATCATAATATTTTCTACCGGTCAGATTGGGCATGCTGTAACTGATGATGGCCAGAACAATCATGCCGTAAGCACCCCAAAAAGCGAGGTGTCCGTGCATAGCAGTAACTAAGGTACCATGTGTGTACAAATTGACCTGTGGCATGGTGTGTGCTAAGCCCAGCAGACCGGCACCGACAAAGGAGACTATGGCTGTACCTAAGGTCCAGTTCAGAGCTATTTTGTTGGGGTGCCTCTTCTCCCCACGCCGGTACATAGCGATGGCAAACAATGCCATTCCCAAGAAAGCTAAGGGTTCCATGGCTGAGAAAATACCCCCTATAATCAACCAATACCGCGGCGTACCTATGTAATAGTAATGGTGGCCTGTACCGAGGATGCCAGAAATAAAGGTTAAGCCCACAATAACATATAACCACTTCTCGATAACTTCGCGGTCAACACCGGTGATTTTAATCAGTAAGAAAGCCAGAATACCACCCATGATTAACTCCCATACACCTTCTACCCACAGGTGGACGACCCACCAACGGAAAAATGAATCCATGGTCTGATTATCAAACCAAACCATACCTGGCAAGTATAACAATGCAGCAAACACTAAACCCATGGATAAAACCAGGGAAGTGGTCGTTCGCCGTTTCCCTTTAAACAAAGTGGCCAGGATTAAGCCTAAAAAGGTCAGTACATTGATGACGACCAACCAGTCCAGCGGCCGCGGAATCTCTAAAAATTTACGACCTTCCCAATAATTTAAGTGATACCCAATTACCGCTAAGACCCCTACTACGGCGAAAGAAATCAATTGAATATAAGCCAGTTTTACATTCACCAGCTCGTGCTCAGCTTCTTCCGGAATGATGTAGTAGGCTGCACCCATAAAGCCGGATAATAACCACACGACCAGCAAATTCGTATGCACGGCTCTTGCCGTATTAAAAGGTACTACATTATGTAAATTATCAAAGCCCATGTGTGCAAAGCCCATGATGAATCCATAGACAATCTGCAGGCATAACAACAGCATAGACAATGCAAAAAACCAATAAGCAACTTGTTGAGATTTATATTTCATGACGGTGATTATTTTGGATTAACAGAAGCTTTGTATTTCGGTGGAGCAGGAAACCCATTGAGGTCAGTTTTACCGATCCAGGTAAAGAAGGCAACCAGATCGTTAGCATCCTGGTCGGAAAAACCGTAAGCGACCATCTTACGGCCCCGTGGAGCCCATGGCGCTTGGGAGGTCAAAATAGCTTTGACGAATTCCGGACCACGTCGGTCGATGACTCTGGTCAATTCCGGAGCATAATAAGCCCCTTCGCCCAGGATAGTGTGACAACCCATACAATTGTTCTTATCCCATAGTTTTTTGCCCTTTACCACCTCAGAAGTTAGTGCAGAGGAATTCGTTTGAGCAGGTACCTGACGGCTTAAGGTATCCCAGGACAAACCCAGGAAGATTACGAATGACAATATCGTCCCTCCCAGAAAAAATGTTCGAGCTTGGTTTTTCGATAACATAATCCTATTTTTTTAATGATTGAAATAATTGTTTTGACAGATTGTACAAAAGCGGATACTTTTATCCGCTTTAAGGATAATAAATCATTTTTGCTCTTATCAACCCACTAACCTCCAGGTTTTTGGTGACCAAATCGTTTAGCGAAGTTTCTTGAAAGATGGTGTGCAGACGGTTTTTCACTGCTTGCACGTGCCGGTGTAAAGCACAGAGGCGGGCACTGGAACATTCCTCAAGACCTAAAATGCACTTGCTGGTAAAATCTTCACCTTCTATAGCCATAATGACATCCACCAACTTTACTGAATGAAGTTGGTCACTACTGAGCTCATAACCACCCTGGACTCCTTTGACCGAATGAACCAGGCCTTTTCGCACCAGTTGCTGCATAACTTTAGCGGTGAATGCTTCCGGACTGCTGATGGCTTTAGCAATCTGCCCAATACTTACCCGCTCACCACGATAGGATATATTAGCTAAAAAATGTAAGGCCTGAAAAGCATATTCCGACGCTTTGGAAAGCATGTTAACGGTCACAATTTATTCACCAGCAAAATATTTATATTTCCGGATAAATTTATCCGCTTTTAATAACAATGATGGAGGTCACCATCCATATCACTATTTCATATATTTTATATATTGTTTTAGTGTGTGCATTTTCAAACTGAAAGACAAAAATAGTCTGGAGTGAGTAATACCAAGACGAAGATCATCGGATTAGTGATTACCGATGGTTTTGACCACCTTACCACAAGTCAGCATAAGATCTCCAAAATATGGATTACGCACCTCGGCGAAATTGCTTAGCCAGTCTGCCCCACTATTATCCATGGCCATAGGACAATGTTGAACGTATAAAGTTTGTTTACTGCCATAAGCCTCCATCAGTCGAACCATGAGTGTGGACAATGATTTGAACTGCAAGCGTTGGGTATCCAATTTTGTCTGTTTATACAAAGTCAACGCCAAATCGTGTAATTGCTTTTGGGATATAGTCCACGCCCGTCCGGCCTCTCCGGATTGTCCAAAAACTTCCTGTCTAGAAGTCAATTGCTGCAAGATTCCGGCATGTTTTAATACCTGATCTGATTGTCCTTGAACCAAGGCATCCTTGATCAGCATATAAATTTTGGTCACTTCGTCCAGGTGACTGGTCAACTGGGGAGAAATCTGGTCAACCCAGGAAGGACCGGCAGAAGGTTCATCGGCAAGTTTCATCGCACTGGGTTTACCAGCCAACTGAGCCGCTGCATCAATGGAGAAGGTACCACTCACTGCGATTTCCTCGCCCTCAGCCAAACCGCTTTTGATGACATAATACTCCCCAACAGAGGGACCTAAAGTCACCTCCTGGAGGAAAAACCCAACACCCTGATCATGGAGTGATTTGATATACACCACGGAACGCTCGCCGGTCCACAATACTGCCGATTTAGGCACCAGAAGGGATTGTTTATCCAAATTTAGTTGACTCTGGATGCGTCCAGTGACAAACATTTCCGGTTTAAATTTATAGCCAGGATTGACCATCTCCACCCGCGCATTGACTATGCGCGTCATCGGGTTAATGGCAGGATCGATAAAATTGACTACCCCCTGGAATTCCTCACCCGGGAAAGATTGAACGGCAAATTGAACTTTAGATCCGCGTTTTAACCATTGTAAATCACTTTCGTAGGCATCAAACAGCACCCATACCCTGGATAAGTCCATAATTTCATAGATCGGTGTACCGCGGTCGACATAGTCCCCCAGATTAACTTTTTTGGCTTTGACCTGGCCGGAAACATCGGCCAGGATCGGAAATTTTTCCTGTGGCTGACCTTGAACTAACAGAGAATCAATTTGTGCATCAGTCAATTTCCAATTCTTGAGTTTTTCCTTAGCGGCCCGGAAAAGCCCAGGTTGACTATCTTTTAATTGTAGGGCTAAAAACAATTCATTTTGGGCGGCTACCAATTCTGGGGCATAGATATAAGCAAGAATCTGTCCACGGCGCACATATTCTCCCGTAAAATTTACTAACAATTGCTCAATTCGTCCGTCTAAATGGGCGGATTGATTGTAAATCAGACGCTCATCAGGCTGAATTTTTCCACTGAGTCGAAGTTCTTTAATTGCGTTGCCTCTACTAACTTTTGCTGTGCGTACACCGGCCAATTGCAAGGCCAATGGACTCATGTTTATCACCGCTTCATTTTCGCCAAGCTCCTGATTCAGAGGGATGAGATTCATACCACATAGTGGGCATTTGCCAGGCTCCTTTGCTCTGACCTGAGGGTCCATGGAGCAGGTCCATTCGGTAAACCCATCAGTAGAAACTTGATCACCTGAGGAGTGTTGGTCCGTTTCCCCCCCGAAGAACATCCAGCCAATCCAAATTCCCAGAAGCACCAATACCATGGGTTTTAGTACTTTAATTATTACATTAATTATTGGATTCACCATGATTTGAAATTTAAAATGAAGTATTATTACCCCGAATGAAAAACAATTTAGCGATAGCTTGATTATGCCAGGTGGTCGCTTTTAGCTGCTTCGCTTGGAGATCAAAGATTTGGCTACGCAACTGTAAGATGTCTCGCAGACCGATCCGGTTATTTTGGTATTCAACCATCATCAGACGTAATGCGTCGTTCAATTTAGTGAGCTGCCGTCCGTACAAGGTGAGCATATTATCCGCTTCTTCCAGCTCAAAGGTGACCATCTCTATTTCGCTCCTCAGCTGATTAACCATATCTGTCTTCATTTCCCGATAAGCCGTTTGCATAAAGGCCATCTCTTTTTGGCCGGCTTTAAACCTCTTGCCGAATAAGGGAAAGGTAACCGCGATCATGGGCATGATCATTTGTGCCCCGGAATTAGGCTCCAGATGGAAATCGTGACCGGCCCGCTTCCACAAAGGCAGATAACGAACTCCAGCCCCTATCATCGGCCATTGATCTTTTTTTATCGCCACGGCTTCAGCTTCAACTGCCAATATTTTTTGATCAAATACTTTTAACTGTGGGTTTCCAGCTATTTCCCTATCCTGCGGAACAGGTAAAGTTAGCAACGCGTCGACTTCCATTACAGGCATAGGCACAGGTGTCCCAATCCATTGGGCAAAATCAGCCCAGGCCGCTTTGGCTTTTACTTCCAGAAGGGTAATTTCGGTTTGCACTTCTTCGATCATCAGGTCAGTCATAATTACTTCAGATAACATAGACTGTCCTTGCTGATACCGGTAAGTCGCTACCTCTTTATCCGCTTTAAGGATGCCCAGGTTAACTTGTTTATTCCGCATTAAGGCCCCAAGCTCTAACCAGGGATGCCAGGCGTTACGCATTTGGTAAATCAGATTATTAATGGTTTGCTCCTTTTCACCCCGGGTGGCCAAAGCATTTTGTTCTGCAGCTGCTTCCATCGCCTCCAGTTTTCCGAACCAGGGAAACATCTGCATTGCCGTTAACCCAAAGAGTTGATTACCCTCCGGGTATACCATATGCCGTGTAAC
>JAYRWN010000485.1:0-4695 GCA_041917975.1 Saprospiraceae bacterium
AACTGGGTAACCGGCCTTATTTCTGAAGTGAGCTCCAAACGGGTTGTACTTAAGTTGTCAGGTTATCGCCAGCGGGAAGCCGTACCGAAGCACCGCCTTCATCTTGCTTTTTCCCCGGTCAAAAATATGTCGCGTTTAGAATGGATGATCGAAAAAGCGGTTGAAACCGGAGTCACGGATTTTTGGATCATACATCTGCAACGTACCGAAAAGACCCAGGTCAGAGTTGACCGGCTGGAAAAAATCATTTTATCAGCGGCGAAACAATCCCTAAAATGTTGGTTGCCTGTACTTCACCCCTCACTAAAACTCGCGGAATGGCTTCCTCAGGTAAAGCAGCTGCCCTGTCGAATGTTTGGATCAGCCCACACTGATCATCACCTCACCGCCGAATATAATGGCAAGGACGGTTTGTTTTTGGTTGGCCCGGAAGGCGATTTTACGGTGGATGAAAAAAAATCGCTCCTGCAAAATGACTTTGTACCGGTTCATTTAGGGCCCCACCGCCTCCGCACAGAAACCGCTGTTTTGGTCGGCGGTATCCTGATGTCCCAATACCAACAAAAAAATCCAACTATCTAAAACCTTCCTTGCGAAATAATTGTATTTACATCATATGAAGTTTAGACGTTCTTTAGTTTTGTTGCTAACCATTGGATGGTTAGGATGGTCAGGATTTTCCACTCCGCCTAGCCTCAAACTGGCTTTGCTAAAGTACAATGGAGGGGGCGATTGGTACGCCAACCCTACAGCCTTAATCAACTTAGCCCGGTTTTGTAATGAGTTTATGGCTACCGGCTTCGCTTTGGATTACGCCACCGTGGAAGTAGGCAGTCCGGAATTATTCAGTTATCCCTTCGTACATATGACAGGGCACGGCAATGTAGTTTTTTCTGATGCAGAAGCCGTAAACCTGCGTCAATATCTCCTGGCCGGTGGTTTTTTGCATATTGATGACAATTACGGCATGGACCCCTTCATCAGACCGGCGATGAAAAAAGTGTTCCCGGAGTTAGAATTTGTCGAACTGCCTTTTGAACATCCGGTCTACCATCAAAAATTTGATTTTACCAAAGGCTTACCCAAAATTCATAAGCACGATGAAAAGCCAGCTCAGGGTTTCGGCCTCATCTGGGAAGGAAGGCTGATATGTTTTTATTCCTATGAATGTGACCTGGGTGATGGCTGGGAGGACCCCGAAGTCCATAAAGACACGCCGGAAGCACGGGCAAAAGCGCTACAGATGGGCGCTAACCTGATCCGCTACGCCTTCGGATTTTAACGCTGACCTTATTTTAAGCTGCCTGCTTTAATTTTAATCTTTTGATAACAATCTTTTGCGCACCAATTGCGTCTAAAGGATGTTGGTGAATCAAACTAAATCCAAAAATATGTTTAAATACCGTCTTTTTACCCTGATGACCCTGATGGTCGCTTTCAGTTTAACGTCCTGCAATGCACAATTAAAAGATTTGCTTAAAAAAGTGACACAAACACCTTTAACCAAAGAAGAAGTGGGCGCCGGACTGAAAGAAGCGTTGACCATAGGGATAGAAAAAGGGTCCTCAACGTTGGCGGCTTTAGACGGTTATTATAAAAGTCCCTACAAAATCCTCTTGCCGGAAGATGCGCAGAAAATCGTCGAAAAACTGCGGGTGGTGCCGGGATTTAGTGATTACGAAACCCAATTAGTTGAAAAACTAAACCGTGCCGCCGAAGATGCGGCCAAAAAAGCATTCCCCATTTTTGCCAATGCCATCACCAACATGACCATCGGCGATGCCTTCAACATCCTGAAAGGCACCGACAATGCCGCCACCATGTACCTTAAAGATCAAACCCACCAATCACTTTACGCTGCGTTTCAACCGGTGATCACCGAATCGCTCAATAAAGTTAACGCCATCGAATATTGGGCCACCGGGGTTAATGCCTACAATAAAATTCCCCTGGTGAAAAAAATGAACCCTAAGTTGGATGATTATGTCAACCAAAAAGCCCTTGAAGGTCTATTCAAGATGGTCGAAAAAGAAGAAAAACGCATCCGTACCGACGTTTCTGCACGCACTACCGATTTATTGAAAAAAGTATTCGGCCAAAAATAGACCAACCTTTTTAAAATAACCTTCTTCAATTTTCTTAATTAGAAATACCACTACTTGTTAGTGTTAGACGTTGAGGTCTATTGTTTTTTTATTAAACCCACCGCATTGGTCCGGATTATTTTCCATACATCTGGAAGATCGTTAGATCTAAATGCATGTTATAAGAAACACCAGTTATTATTTTAGAAAAATCCTGGTCCTAATTATTAAGAGCTGCTTTTCAGAATAATTTTGTACAGGAACAAATAATCAAAAATAGTTCAAGTAAAACTGATTAATTCAGAGTAAAACAAAGGAAATATTCATTTCACCAGTTCGTTCTCGAAATGAATATTAATGAATTATTTTTGTTATCAAGAACAAAATCGGATAAGCACAAAAATGGTAAGCACGCTGGGCTCAGTAATACAGAGTTCCGGTGGTAATAACAGTCATTCCGGTAGGAATATTCCTCTTTTATTTATTACTCAAGCTTTATTAATTTGTTCAAAGTCTTCCGGCTTGGTAAAATACTCCAACCCTAACGCTAATAACATGGAGCAGATTAAAGTAATTTTCTGCATCACCGCCAATAATCCCCAATCTCCGGAACCATATAAAAACAGGGTATAATAAAAAATCAATAAACTGATAACGCAGAAAAATTTAAATAATCGCAGTTTTGTCCTAAAGATATAGACAGTAATATAAAACAAACCCAACAATGCCAACGTGCTGGATATTGTCACCATAATGTCGTGCAGCGGTGTGGCGATCAGGACAGTAAATAGCAGATTGGCCAATCCTACAAATTTTAGAACCGTGGCGGGATGGTTGAGCGCAATTTTTTTTGACATTCGGAAAAAAAATAAACTATATCCTAAGGAATAAAAAGTTATGCCCAGTAGGGCCCAGATCCGTACGGTGTTCTTTGCTCCATTTAAAGCTTGCTCTTGAAATAAGTTGCTGATGAAATTTTTTGTCCAGTCAAAGCCCACCGAATTTTGGTCATATAAAGAACCGCCAGGATAACCTAAGGCAGAAATAATTATTAAAAAAACTGAAATTAACATGCAAAGGAGAACCACATGTTTTTCATGTTTTGATAATTTCGTAACCATTCCAGCGGTCTTTAATCACTTATCAAATAAAATATTGACCAAAAATGGCAAAATATTTAGTGTTTTGTCGATTTCTTTATATTTAACACGCTAATAGTCCGTTGGAAAATGACCAGGTGTGTTGAGTTGTCATTTCATTTTTTATATTCCTCTGGTTTAAACCTGTTATTATTTTACGCTGCACAGTGAATAAATGGTAGAAAAAAATTATTTCCAGATTAAGGCTTGTGCAGGGGCTAAAGGATTCGCTCCTACCAGGATTTTTTTTCCTGGTTCCAGGGGTATAGTCATCGCCTCGTTGGTGTAATTTACGGCCACAAAAAAGCCATCCCGCCAATCCAGCCACACGCCCAGCGGCAAATCGAGGATAGGTACTTTGGCCTGGGTATAGACCAGACGGACAATATCCCGCTCCAACCGTCCATCCAGTGTTTCCACACCGATGTAGGTCACCGTCCCACGGCCGAATTCACGCGTCACTGCGGCGGCTTTACCGCGGTAAAACTGGTCGGCGTAAGTGGCTAATACCTGGGTGCCTTCGGCGGCAGATAAAACATCAGCCCAGGAATTCCAGTTGAAATTTTGGCCTTTCATGAGCACCGATCCGGTAACTTCAGGCACCAACATATCAAAAAACTCCACGTGTGCGCCGATCAGTGGTACGATGGGTGCCGCCCATTTTGCGGCAAAAAATTGCCCGTTTTTATCTTTTTGACCGCTGCGGCAGGTGAGGATCAAGTGACCTCCATTGGCGACATATTTAGTCCACCGGTCAGCTAACGACTCATCGATCAGCTGGTAGGCAGGAGCCACCATAAAGGGGTACAGCGAAAAATCATCCTCTTCGCTGATAAAATCCAGTGGGGCGCCGGTGGATTTTATGGCGGCTGTATAGGTGTTGCGATGTTTCCAAGTATTCCAGGCAGTGGTTTGAGGCTGATTTTCCAAATCCCACAAATTGTCATGGCTCCATAAAAAGGCTGTTTTTCTGGCCTTGATTTCTCGAGGCATCGCAGCATGGGCCTGGTATTCGCGGCGTAGAACCTGCATGTCCCGGATAAATTGTGCGAATTCCTGGCCACCCCTGGACAACGTGACGCCGTCTGTACCCACAATACCGTCGTGGTACATCTCACTACTGCCGAGAGGATGCCGAAAGCGGTACGTGCAGGCAAAAGAGCATCCACCGCCAAAGGCCTGACTTAGCCACATATGCACCGCTCCGGGCTGCAATTGCGGATTAATCGGCGCCCAGTTCACCTGTCCCGGCTGTAATTCCATCAGGCCGGTAATTCCTTTGATGCTGCGGTAATAAGCATTCGCCTCCATGATTCGTAGCGGGTAGCCGGTACGAAAACTGTTGCCTCCCATTGGATTTTTTCCACTTACCGGGTACATGGTATAAGAGATAAAGTCCATCTTATGGGCGCTGCGGGGGTCAGCGTCATAAATGACATTGGTGAAGTTGGTGGTTATCCATTGGTGCGGGG
>JAYRWN010000486.1:0-1822 GCA_041917975.1 Saprospiraceae bacterium
TGGTGATTCTCGCCGCGGCGTGAGAAAATTTATTAAACTATAACCTCCGATCCACTGAAAGCAAAGCCCCGGGAAATCTCCCGAGGCCAGCTCTTTCCTGTCACAACATGATAATTCTTCAGGCCCGTCCTTTCAACATTAAGTTCCAATACATAAATGGCAAGCCATATTTTTTTAACAGCCACATGCTGTAATTCTCTTTCGTCGTATCGACAAACTTACTAATCATCGGATCACTGTCGCGGATATTATCGTATTTAAATTCTGCCAGGACCATTTTACCATAACCTGTCACCAATGGGCAAGATGAGTAACCGTAATACTGTTTTAATTCCGCATCATTTTTCATCACCTTTAACATGTTTTCAACCACTATAGGGGCTTGTTTTCGGATGGCAGCCCCAGTTTTTGCGGTAGGTAAGGCCGCTGAATCACCAAGGCCGAAAACGTTAGGATAAACATTGTGTTGCAGCGTATTAATATTTACGTTTAACCAGCCTTGATTTGGACCATCAGCATAAGCTAATTTTGAATTTTTAATAAAATCAGGAGCAGATTGTGGCGGCGGCACATGCATGAAGTCCCATGGAATAACTACTTCTGTGGCAGAGGTAAACGATTCATTTATATCTAAGGAGTTATGATACAATTTATCAGGCTCATTTGCATGAGCTGTAATGGTATAATAAGCCAGTTTTTTATCCCCGTCAACTCGGTTGAGTTTATGAAAAAAACGTAAATGAATTTTTTTGCGGTCCACGACCTGCATTAATGTTTTAGCAAACTCCGGTGTGCCAAAAATAATCGTGCCGGGAGTGGCGAAAACAATCTTTTTATCGGTCACACCTTCTTTTCTCCAAAAATCTTCAGCTAAATACATGATTTTCTGTGGGGCTCCACCACATTTGATTGGGGTATGTGGGGTAGTAAATAAGGCAGTACCTCCTTTAAAATTTTGCAAGTGGCCCAGAGTCTTTACCGGATCCACATAAATGCTGCACACCTGATTTTTCCTGAAAGCCTCTGCTAATCCTGGTGTTCCATGCAGATCTATTTGAATACCGGGGCATACGACAAGGTAGTCGTAAGTGATTTGATCATCTGCCGAGGTGGTGACCTGATTCTGGTCTGGATCTATGCTTGTTACGGCTTGTTTAATCCAGGTAACCCCTGCTGGTATCAAAGAAGCCATAGGCCGGGCTGTTTTCTTAAAATCAAATGTATCCGCCGCCACCAAGGTGAATGCCGGTTGATAATAATGAACTTCCGCCGGGTCAATCAATGCTACATCAAATTGGCGATGGGTATTCTTTAATCTTGCCGCAACAGTGATTCCGGCCGTACCAGCACCAATGATGACGATTTGATGATGTTTAGTAGTCATAATAGGATAATTTATTTGACCATTCAAAGGTCCGCGAATTGGTACACCATAAAAATGACCTGGATTACCAAGCCCGCGGAATTATATCTAAATATACTGTGACTCCGGTCACACTAATGTCCCCACCATGCAACAGCACTTGTACTTTATTTAATCAACCGAGGAGTTAGATGATATGATGTTGATTGTGTTCATCTTCTTTTTTTAATCGTCGCAGAGTTCTGTTCACTGCAATACTGGTGTTTAACTCAAAACCCATCAGCAAGATAAAAACATTAAGTCTTATCCAAATCATCATGACAATCACAGCACCAATACCACCGTATATTTTATTATATGAACCAAACTGATTAAGAAAAAAAGAAAATCCCCATGAACTAAATAACACCAGGATGACAGCCAAAGTAGTTCCAGGATATATATAAGGTTTTGAATGAA
>JAYRWN010000487.1:0-5199 GCA_041917975.1 Saprospiraceae bacterium
CAGGAAAAATACCCTGAGGTTTTAACATCGGTGTACAACTCACCATCGTTAAGTTTGTGCAACCAATAAAGATATGGTATATTTAATTATGTTTATCTAACCAAAAAAATTTAGTCCAATATTTAGGGGGCCAGACCAAAACCAATTAGTTTAATCTCCGCGGTATCACCATCCGCAATCATTACCCATCCGGTATTTGGATGAACTTTTATTACTCTAAATATTTATAATATTTGTAATTTTTGGGATAACATGTGCCGCCCTTGGTTTATTCTTACCACGTAGGTCCCTGCAGCAAATCCCTGTAAGGACATGGACCATTGTTGAACACCGGCGCTATGGGATTCGTATTTTTTTGTTTTAATGACCCGCCCCAATAAATCTAATATATTCACTTGTGTCTTATCCCCCGTGGAGGTAAAAGTCATCGTTATTTCTTCTTTGGCCGGGTTAGGATAAACTTTTATCCCGGATGCAGAAATCAATTCGTAATGGGCCGTTGTGATGGCGCAGCCGGCGACCAAAGGCAGGTCAACAAAATGTCCTTTTAAGATCGAATCCACCGTTTCAGGAGGTGTTTCCAGCCAATGCCTTAAAATTGATCCGTATACCCGTCGAAAATCGTGTTGCATCGCTACACCTTCATTAGTGGGCACTTCGTTTTTGATAACCGGATTTACCCCGGTTAGCCCACCAAGTACACATTGACCGAAAATGAACAGCGGTGCACAATCCCCGTGATCTGTTCCCAAGCTGAAATTAGACCAGATCCGCCGCCCAAATTCGGTAAAAGTCATGCCGACCACCCTTTCGGCAAGCCCCTGTTGTTGCAGATCTGCCTGAAAAGCAGCTATGGAAGCAGAAAGGTTACTCAACAAGGTCGCCATTTCACCCTGGGTAGGATCTGCCCCCTGACTTTGGTTGGCATGAGTGTCAAAACCACCAATATTGGCGATATAAACTTTTGTTTTTAATCCTCCTCCGATGAGCAAGGCGATGTTTTTTAATTGTGCCCCCAGGGAAGTATCCGGATAGGTGGCCGTCGTCTTACCTTTGCCGGCTGCTTTTTCTATCACCGCCGCGTATTGATTGGTCTGAATGATTGATTCCCTTAAAAAAGCCAACTCATGGCCGTAATAGGTATCCACTTCCACACCACCTGAACTAACCGTTAATGGTACAATGTTAAATGGATCATTGATGGCTAAGCTATAGTTGGTGGTCTGGCCCTGACAGGTAGCGGAGATGTTCGAACTTATCGCAATGGCAAATGGATCCGGAAATTCGGCATTTGGGTAATTTTCCGGGTACCCGGGATAATTTTCGTCAAACAATCGCCCCAGCCAACCGGAACTGACATACTCATTCGAAGCAGACGCAGACGTCCAAATATCGGTTGACCGGAAATGCGAACGATTTTGGTCGGGGTACCCTACACCCTGAATTACATTCAGGTGGCCATCCTTCATCAGATTAGCCAGAGGAGACATTGCCGGATGGAATCCAGTTTTATCATGAATAGGGATGATTTTATCTTTAGGAATTAATATGTTCTCCCGTACTTTTGCTAATTGATCATAATATTCAGTGGGTATAACCATGTTTAAACCATCATACCCGCCGTTGCACTGAATTAGCACCAGCACGCGGTCATTATCCGGGTTAACAAAAGGTGCAAAAGCGTTAAAGGGCATCGCTTGGAGCTTCAAGCCATTTAACATCATGGGGATAGTGCTTAATGCGGAATAATTTAAAAATTGCCTTCTTTTCATGGTTAATCTATTAGGAAGATGTTGTTTTATTTTATTTAGAAAATAACCTGACTTTTTTGGAATGAATTATCCTAATAAATATTCAGGCATCGCTAATATGGCTTGCCACAAATTGGCCAGCTTAGTGGTTAAACTTCTTTTGAGATTCGTATTATTTGGATTCTCCAAATAGTCATTATACTCCACCGTCCATTCATAATCCGGCAATCCCGGTATTAATATTTCTTTTAAGGCGGCATGTTGACCTGTACTGATTGGCTGAGGTAATAATAATTCAGTCAGTTCCGTAATTAATACATTCGGGTCCTTCGGATCACTGAATCCGGAAATAAATTTTAATACATCCAGTTTTAGAATTCTGTTCAATCCGCCACTACCGGATGCTCCGGTAGCGATGGCATCTGTTAACACTTTTCTTTGCTGAAGTGTTGTAGCGTTAATCCATTGCCGGTAATAAACCGGCTCCTGGTAATAGGCTTTCCAGCCGGCTACATCAGGAGGATTGTATAATTCCATTTGTTGTTGGGAGGCTGCACGGGCTAATAAAGAGTAATAAGTATATCTGGGTTCTAAGTCGTCATTGGGAGGTTTAATTTCCAATTGATTTACACTGCCTAAAATAAAATCAACCGGGTTTTTTATAATCGCACCAATAATTTCATCATCATAAAAATGATTACTGCTTAATAACGTCTTCAGTACCGGTGCAATTTCAAAATTTTCCTCGCGCAATTGCTGAGCCAATGGGGCAATGATCGCTTCTTCGATGTGTTCGTCGATCGTGTAATATAGGAACCAGCGGTATAACTTGCGGACAATAAACCGGGCCACTTCCGGCTGTTCGAAAATTATGCCGATCAGGCTCAGATATTCTTTATCGCCTTGATTACTAATAGACCGGTTCTGAAAACGATGAGATAATGTTTTAGTTCCGGTATCGTGACGGTTATTAATGTATTCGGCAGTGATGGCAATGTCACGACGGGCATTAAAACCGCGGTCCACCCAGCCGGTGAGCACCCGGGCCATTTGTACCACATCATCTTCGGTATAATTGGTGTAATCTCCTGGGGCTACTTGCTGTCCTTTTCCTAAAGTAAATAATTCCATTAATTCCCGGCTGTAATTCTCATTGGGCGCTTCTTTGGTGTTTTGATTGCCATTGAGGTATCTTAACATCGACGGATTAATAGTGATTTCTTCGGTTAGCGTCTTAAAATTACCCATGGCATGTCGTCGCAAAAGATCCCCGTAATGATAGTCGTATTTAGGATCATTCATATCCCCGGTTACAAAGTGATTGTGCCAGAATAACCACAGTTTCTCACGAATCGAAAACCCCTGATTGGTCATGAGTTCCATGGTCCATGCGCGCAGCGACTGACGTCGGTAACCGTTCTGTAGATTGTCTGTATATGGGGCCTCAATCCAGGTGCTGCCTATAGGTACATTAGGATCAGCGGTGTAGTTAAAATTGACTGGTGGATCAGGCAAAAGCGTCGGGGTCATTAATTGGTCAATGGTCCCGGTTAAACCCAGGGATAAGGCCTGCTGCACCTGGTCTCTGCCTGGCCCAAATAGACATCGCCGCAGCAGATGGGTAGCCCGACTTTTATCCCATGGCCCGGAATAAGGTTGCAGATCCAGATTGGGTGGGCTTGGTGGATTATTTGGGCTTAACATCGATGGTAAAACTTTTCTTCTAGCCATAAGATTTCTGCTTTCCTGGTTATATACACGTACTTTAATGCTATCAGGTTGGATTTTATTTCAGTTAAAAGGTTTAAAACACCAAAATATTTATTTCTATAAGGAGCTTTTTCAGCTCGTGTACTCATCATAATTCAAAATATTTTCAGAGTAGCATTATCTTTGGTATCCATCGCTTATTTCGTCCAATATATGCCGGTTTTGCCACCAGATCAGAAACACGTACGTCAAGCTTTACAGTTTTTAGGCCCTGAGGCATTAGCGGACATTCTGTTGCATGCGACCTTAGTTAAGGTTCCTGCCGGCGAACAATTGTTGCGCGAAGGACAATACGTCCGGGTTATACCTATAGTACTAAAAGGTTTGATGAAAGTCAGCACCGGCGATGAAGATCGTGAATTACTTTTATATTATATCCAACCCGGGGAAAGTTGTATTATGTCACTCTCGGCTTGTCTGATGAATCATACCAGTCGCGTCGGGGCCATCACACAGGACGAAACCGAAGTTCTGTTAATCCCGGTCGATAAACTTCAGTTGTGGTTAAAATCGTATCCTAATTTTTACATCATGTTTTTTAACCTGTTTAATCAACGGTATACGGATTTATTGGACACCATCCGTCATTTAGTCTTTGATAATTTGGATGAGCGGATCTATCATTATTGTCAACAAAAACTGATCCTGACCGGTCATAAATATCTAAAATTATCACACCGCCAGATTGCGCAGGACCTGGGTACAGCCAGGGAGGTCGTCAGTCGCGTTATTAAAAAATTAGAAAAAAATAACCGCATCAAACAAAGCAAATTCGGTATCGAAGTTATTTAAGGTTAGCTTACAATAGTTTAATAAGAAATAAATTGTTGTAATGAAAAAAACCCGAGCCTTCCCTTTCTAAGTCTACCCTCTATATAATTAAATTACCATTAAAAAAATATCAGTAGTAACCTATCTACATTTTATTTCTCACGGCGTTTAATAAATATGATAATGATTTGGGTTATGTCCATCACAAAATTAATTTTTGCTCAGGTAGCCTGCTTTGTCATCTTGCTGGTAGCCTGTTATCATGCCCCGGTTATTTTGCCACCAAAACCTGAACCATGCCCCAAAGTGGATTCGCTAAAACTTGCCGGTGAATATAGCATAGCTTATATCTGGGATAAGGTGCGCCAGGATAGTTTGTTGCCGCAACCGGAAGACGCCCAAGCCTGGGTTAATTTAACTCTTGAAGCAATCCCTGACCGGCCTGGTTTTTATCGGGCACACGCTTCTGCGATGAATGCCTTTCAGGGCGCTTACACTCTTGGTCCGAATAACACTATTGACCTTAAATTGTATCAGCTGACTTTGGTTGAAGGAAGTGCCTGGGATAAAGGTATTTTTATACGACCCTCTCGGGGTCGAATAGGTACCGATAGCAATTTTTTTCTCCAAATATTTGACCCGTACCGGGTCATGAAATACATCTGTGTAATTTCGGCCTTGTGAAGTAACTTATTACGTGCATAAAATAGAATTCTCCGCTCGCTGTAATATTTCAATTCCATTCTGCACAAATAAAATTAAATTTCGACTTGTCATAACCATAATCCCGGCTCGGTGCCAATGACAAGTTATACAAATGCTTGTAAATTAGATACATTTACATTATGTCTCATTAATATATGTATAGCATGGGTTATTTCTTTACTTTTTAAGTTTTCATGATACC
>JAYRWN010000488.1:0-8326 GCA_041917975.1 Saprospiraceae bacterium
CAGCATAGCCGCCAAAATATTTACATAAGCCAGTCCCCCCGGCCATGAACCTACTAAGGCTTGAGCTAAACGAATGAGTCTTTTGGCAATACCCCCACGGTTCATTAATTGGCCGGCTAATACAAAAAACGGAATGGCTAACAATGCAAAACTATCCAATCCGGTGGCCATACGCTGGGCTACGGTCGTTAAAGCCGGAATAACCGGGATACTTAATAACATGGTACAGATACTGCTCAGTCCAATGCTCCAGGCAATCGGTACCCCTAAACCGATCAAAACTAAAAAGGTGCAAATCAGCATCAACATTTCCATCTTTACACCTTGGTTAAATTTTTAGCAAAATAATAAGCGTACCACATGGTGAGCAATCCGCTTAAGGGAATAACTGCATAGACCCAACTGATGGGTATACGCAAAGCTGGTGACAGCTGATGCAGCACATGGGTTATATACATTAAACGGAATCCTCCAAAGACCATAACAGTGAGGGCAAACAAAGCGATCAAGCCCTGGATAAATAGATTTAAACGTCTCCGGCTTCCGGGGTTGAGTGTATTCGGAAATAAATCTATAGCTAGATGCATATTTTGTCCAGCCGCATAGGCAGACCCTAACAACCCAATCCAGATCAGCAAATACCGGGCTAATTCTTCGGACCAGGGCGCTTGACGCCCGGCCACATAACGCGTAACCACTCCCCACAATACGTCAAGGGTCATAGCCGTCATCAGAATTACTAAAACCCAACCCAACAGTTTATCCACCGTGTTTTTCATTAATGCAGTTCTTGGATTTGTTGAATCAAACGGTATTTTTCCGGCTCGTTTTTCAGTTGTTCCAAGATGATTGATGTCCGTGCTGCAAATGCGGATTTATCCGGTGAAATAATTTCTACACCGGCCGCTTTTACGGCCTGCAATGACTCTTCTTCTGATTTTTTCCACAACCTGCGTTGATGCAAAGATGCTTCTTTAGCCGCTTCCTGGAGCCAGAGTTGCTCTTGCGTATTTAATTTATTCCAGGCGATGGTACTGATGATTAATATATCCGGAACGGCCGTATGTTCGTTTAACGAATAATATTTACACACCTCATAGTGTTTGGATAAATAAAAACTGGGTGGATTGTTTTCCGCCCCATCCACTATGCCTTGTTGCAGCGCAGTATATAATTCACCCCAGGCAATCGGGGTGGGTGCTCCACCCATGGCTTTAACCATATTCATGGCGGTCGCACTTTCCTGTACCCGGATCTTTTTTCCGGCCAGATCTTCCGGAGTACGAATAGGGGTTTTAGCATAGAAAGAACGTTGCCCGGCATCAAAATAAGTTAATCCGTGTAACCAATATTTTTCTCCTTCTAGTAATAATTGTTGACCTATTTCGCCATCTAACACCGCAAATAAATGGTCCCGGTCACGGAAGACATAAGGCAAACTTAACACTTGCGTCTTGGGAGCAAAATTTTCCATCACCGCTCCACTCACTTTGGTCATCGCCAAAGAACCAATTTGTAATAACTCCAGGCATTGCCGTTCAGTGCCTAATTGTTGATTTGGATAGATTTCGAGTAATAATTTTCCTCCTGATTTTTCAGCCAATCGTTCCGCCATAAATTCCATACCCAGGTGCACACTATGGGTCACATCCAGGCCGTGCGCTAATTTTAATTTTTTTATTTTGCCCAATTCCTGACAACCAGCAAGAGTAATCACCAGTAAAAATAACCATAGGCGATGCCGCCTCATGATGGTCCCCAGGTTGTTTTTTTCATTCATTTAATAAATAGCTCTTGATGTTATTATAGCAGATATCCTGCACCATTTTACCTAACCAGGGTAGATCCGCTGGTAATTCGCCCTGGGTAACTTCTTTGCCAATCATATTGCATAAAATACGTCGGAAATATTCATGTCGCGGAAAGGATAAAAAACTGCGACTGTCCGTCAGCATCCCGATAAAACAACTCAACAACCCCAGGTTGGACAGCGCATTTAATTGTTTTTCCATGCCGTCTTTCTGATCTAAAAACCACCAGGCCGAGCCGAATTGCATTTTACCTTTGACACTGCCATCATTAAAATTTCCGATCATCGAAGCCATGACTTCATTGTCGCGTGGATTTAAATTATAAATGATCGTTTTAGCTAGTTTGTTTTTTTGATCCAATTGGTCAAAGAATTTGGCTAACGCCCGGGCGTGTTCGAAATCGCCTACACTGTCAAATCCGGTGTCCGGACCAAGTTGTTTTAATAAGCGGCTGTTATTATTGCGTAATGCGCCGAGATGAAATTGTTGCACCCATCCTTTTTCAGCATACATTATGGCCAGTTGGTGTAGTAAGGCTGATTTATATTTCTCCACTTCTTTTTTTTCCAGGGCTTTTCCTTGCAGTCGTTTGCTGAATATTTGATTGATTTCTTTGTCCGTATATTTTTTGACATACACCTGTTCCAGGCCATGATCTGCCGCCCGGCAACCATTCAAAGCAAAATAGTCCACCCGTTTTTTTAATGCACCCACCAATTGTTCGAAAGTGTCGATGGTCATGTTGGTGCATTTGGCCAGCCGCCATAAATACGAAATAAATTTATCTTGTTCAATATGGAAAGCCAAATCCGGCCGGAATGAAGGATACATGCGCAGATTCCCTCCTTCAATTTTCATGGCTTGGTGATACTGGAGATCATCCGTTGGATCATCCGTCGTGCACACGACCTCTACCTTCATCCGCTCTAACAGACCTCTGGTCCGAAAAGACTCTTGCTGAAGGAGGCTATTTGTTTCGTCATATATTTCTTCGGCCGTATCAGGATTTAATAATTTGGTGATACCGAAATACCGCTGTAATTCCAGATGAGTCCAATGATACAGAGGATTTCGCATGGTATAAGGAACGGCCTGGGTCCACTGGAGAAATTTAGTTTTATCGCTGGCATCACCGGTGATGTATTTTTCCTCCAACCCCAGCGTACGCATGGCCCGCCATTTGTAATGGTCTCCTTTTAACCATGCTTGGGTGATGGTTTCAAATTTTTTGTTAACAGCTATATCACCGGGCGAAAGATGATTATGATAATCTATAATCGGTAAGGATTGGGCATAATCGTGATAAAGTATTTCTGCAGTCCGGTTCTCAAGTAGAAAATGTTCGTTTAAAAAAGGTTTTACTGCTGCTTCCATTCGTCAAACATTAAAAAAGGCTGGCCTAAGTTAATCATCGGAATGAAAGTGAGCCGATTTTTTAATAAAACAAAAGCAAAGTGAGGTGATCGGACACTTGAAAATAAAAAAACCTCCCGGAATAAAACCCAGGAGGTCAACTCAAAATGTCGTTTCCTAAACCGATTTTGGGTTACAGGGCTGGGGGAGCCCTGCTTCTATCGTATAAACGCTCCAACGACTCAAAAAATTGTTATGCAGCATGCGCTTCATCTTTTATAGGTTTGCGAAAAACCAGTTCTCCGCCCAATTCGTCCAATACTATCTGACTTTTGGAGGTAATCCGGCCTAATAACATTTCTTTGGACAAGGCATTCAGGACTTTCTTTTGGATCACCCGTTTGATGGGTCGGGCACCAAATTGTGGGTCAAATCCGGCCTCCGCGATAAAATCTAACGCTTGAATGGTGGTGGTTAATTCTATCTCCTGTTTATGTAAAATCGCCTCGATCATTTTTAATTGTAATTTGACGATTTCTCTGATCTGTGCTTGACGGAGCGGTTGGAATAAGATCACCTCGTCGATCCGGTTTAAAAATTCCGGACGTAAGGACATTTTTAACAATTCCATCACTTTGGCGTGTGTTCTTTCCACCAGTTCCTCCCGATTATTTTCCGTAAGATGTTCAAATTCCTGCCGAATGATGTCTGAACCCAGGTTGGAGGTCATGATAACAATTGTATTTTTAAAGTTGGCGATACGGCCTTTGTTATCGGTGAGGCGGCCGTCGTCCAGCACCTGCAGCAGAATGTTAAAAACATCCGGGTGTGCTTTTTCTATTTCGTCCAACAGTACCACTGAGTATGGTTTTCTGCGCACTGCTTCCGTAAGCTGACCGCCCTCATCATAGCCCACATAACCCGGAGGAGCGCCCACCAGCCTGGACACCGTATGCCGTTCCTGATATTCACTCATATCAATGCGCGTCATCATGTTTTCATCATCGAATAGAAATTCCGCTAACGCTTTAGCTAATTCGGTTTTACCAACTCCCGTCGTGCCAAGAAACAGGAAAGACCCGATTGGTTTTCGTTCATCCGATAACCCGGTTCTGCTGCGCCGTATGGCATCGCTGACCGCTCCGATGGCTTCATCCTGCCCAATCACCCGTTTATGTAATTCATCTTCCAGCTGTAGCAGTTTTTCTTTTTCGCTCTGCATCATCCGGGTCACCGGGATGCCGGTCCATTTGGCTACGATCTGGGCAATATCCTCAGCATCCACTTCTTCTTTGACCAGCTGCCCACCTTTGGCTTGTATTTCGGCAAGCTGTGTCTGATAGCCCTCCATCCGTTTTTGTATGGCTGGAATACGGCCGTACATGATTTCGGCGACTTCGCTGAAACGACCTTCCCGTTCTTTTTGTTTACTCTCTATTCTGAATTTTTCGATCTCTTCTTTGGCTTTTTGTACGCCCAGGACCACTTCACGTTCATTTTCCCATTGGGCTTTCAGTTCATTGCGACGTTCTTCCAGATTGGACAGTTCTCCGCCTATTTTGCTTAGCTTAGTCTGATCATTTTCCCGTTTTATGGCTTCGCGTTCTATCTCCAACTGCCTTATTTTGCGTTCGACTTCATCCAATTCTTCCGGCATGGAATTCATTTCCAGGCGCAGACGTGCAGCCGCTTCATCCACCAGGTCTATCGCTTTATCCGGCAAATGCCTATCGGTAATGTAGCGGTGGGATAACTGCACCGCGGCCAAGATGGCTTCGTCCTTGATGTTTATTTTATGGTGCGTTTCATACCGTTCTTTTAATCCCCGCAAAATGGAAATAGAATCTTCTTCACTGGGCTCATTAACCAATACAGTTTGGAACCGCCGTTCCAGGGCTTTGTCGCTTTCAAAATATTTTTGATACTCATTTAAGGTCGTGGCACCGATGGCGCGCAACTCTCCCCGGGCCAGGGCCGGTTTTAAGATGTTTGCTGCATCCATGGCTCCCTGGCCTCCGCCGGCGCCGATGAGCGTATGTATTTCGTCTATGAACAGGATGATCTGCCCTTCGGCGGAGGTCACTTCCTTCACCACCGACTTTAGCCGTTCTTCGAATTCACCTTTGTACTTCGCTCCGGCTATTAAAGCACCCATGTCTAACGAATAAACCAGTTTATCCCCCAAATCCGCCGGAACATCTCCATTCACGATGCGGTGCGCCAGGCCTTCCACAATGGCCGTTTTTCCTACCCCCGGTTCGCCGATCAGAATAGGATTGTTTTTGGTCCTCCGGCCTAGGATGTGCAGAACGCGCCGTATTTCTTCCTCCCGCCCGATGACCGGGTCCAGTTTTCCATTTTTGGCCCGTTCATTCAGGTTTATGCCGTATTTATTGAGGGCATTATAGGTTTCTTCTGCACTCGCAGAGGTCACCCGGCTGCCTTTACGCAGTTCAAGGATGGCTTTTTTGAGCGCATTATCGTTGATGCCCTGATCTTTCAACAGCTGCCCTGCCTGATCCTTCGTGGCCAGGATACCCAGCAAGACATGTTCGATGGCTACATATTCATCCCCCCATTCTTTGAGCATCCCCTGGGCTTTTTGAATGGCATCCGCAGCACTGCGACCCAAATATTGATTTTGTCCTTCTACCCGCGGTAGGGCTTTCAGTTGTTTTTCGATCCCCTCCTCGATATGCTGAGGATTTACCGCCAGTTTTTTGAAGAGATAAGGTAACGTGTTTTCATCGGCCAGGAGCAAGCCTTTCAGCAAATGCACGGCTTCTATAGCCTGATGACCATATTCGCTGGCTACTTGTTGGGCTTGTTGTACCGCCTCCTGGGCTTTTATGGTGAAATTTTGCAGGTTCATAATCCGTAGTTTTATTCCCTTTGATGCCAACAACTCTTATTCCAACCGTTTAGTTCTGCCATTTTGACCTTTATTACGTAAAATTGACTGCCTTTATGACTGATCATAGCCGTGAATAAGTCAAGTTGCTATTTATTTAACAATTTTAGAGGGGGTAAAGGATTCCCTTTGGTTCATCTTTTTTCATTATATTCATCATCATAATTCTTAATCTTCGGTCATGGAAAAAAATATTAAAGAAAAAGTCAGTCAGGACGTCTTTGACTTATACGATCAATATGCCCATAATTTACTTTCCCGGCGTGATTTTGTAGACCGCTTATCCGCCTATGCGGTGGGCGGAATGACGCTGCCCGCCTTGATGAAATACCTGATGCCAGACTACCAGGACCAGATTCAGATTCCTCAGAACGATCCGCGTCTCAAAACGGAAACGATCGTTTATGACTCGCCTCGTGGCGCCGGGAAAATGAGTGGGCAGTTGTCCCGCCCGGTGAAAGGGAAAAAGAAGCTGCCGGGTGTCGTGGTCGTCCATGAAAACCGCGGACTGAATCCCCACATTGCGGATGTAGGGCGGCGGGCTGCACTGGCGGGTTTTATTTCCCTGGCTCCGGATGCGCTTTATCCTTTGGGCGGCTATCCGGGCAATGATGACGATGGTCGGGCCTTGCAACAGAAACGCAACCGCGATGAAATGCTAGAGGATTTTATCGCCGCCTTTGAATATCTGCGCCAACACCCCGGGTGTAATGGACATATTGGGGTGGTTGGTTTTTGTTTCGGAGGCTGGATCGCGAACATGATGGCGGTAAAAGTGCCGGAACTCCAGGCCGCCGTTCCTTTTTATGGAGGTCAGCCCACCGCCACCGAGGCCGCTTCCATCAAAGCAGCCCTGCTGTTACAATATGCCGCTTTGGACGAACGCGTCAATGCCGGCTGGCCGGCTTATGAAGAAGCTCTGAAGGCTAATAAAATTAATTACACGCTTCATATGTATCCCAACACCAATCACGGTTTTCATAACGATACCACGGCGCGATTTGATCCGGAAGCTGCTAAACTGGCCTGGCAGCGCACAGTTGAATTTTTTAAAGAGAAATTAAAATAATTTGAATTGTAAACCGCATCTATTGATAGGTACTTAAATCCATTTAAATTTTGATTCAGAAGATTGGTGACAAAGAAATGAAAGGGGTTATAGAAATTAGCACGGGATATAAGTTTTTAGGACTTTAGTCCGAAGTTCAGCCAAATAAACCTGGTGCTGAGAGCCCTGGGCTCGATAATTTTTCAACTGCGGACTTTAGTCCGTAGTTCATAACAATAAAAATAGTGGTGAGTGCCATAGACACAGCCTATATAGTATGCCGGGCAAGCGTCACGACCGTAGGGTTAAAGATCCGCCTGGGAGCCGTGCTGACCGGAATCCTTTAGGCAAAATCCAGGGTGCTTATCGCTGGGTGGGATCCTGCTTGCAAAATCATCATCGTAGATGCTTATAATCCATAATTCAGTTTAATTTTAGGCATGACAATCATGGCGCGAGTGAGAAAGTTGGGGAATTTGTTTGCCAAACGGATCATCTTAATATCATTTATTCTTACCCATACCATATTTCTTGAGGCCCAGCAGACGGGCTCTTTTACCAAGGTTAATTTTAAGGATACCAGCCGCATTGTATTCTTAAATGAACAAGCTTACCAATTTTATTTACAAAGCGAGAACGACAGTTGTCTGGCCTATGCCTCCAGTGCATTAGAAAGAGTTGATCAACTCATTAATCATCTCACTCAAAGTAAACAGTTGAATGACCTTGATCGCTGCAAAATCCTGAAAGTGATGTCGTTGAAAAATATCGCCAGGAGTCTTCGACATAACCACTTAAAAGAGGCTTTGGACACGCTTCAATTTGCTTTACAATTAACCCAGGAAGTTGGTGATATTAAAGAACAGGCATTAGTTTATTCTCTGTTAGCTTATATCTATGAAGAGGCATTTCAACCGGGCCAGGCTATTGATTATTATCGCCGCAGCCTGGAACTTTATCTAAAATCCGGTGATCAGAAGGGGCAGGCTGATCAACTTCTGTACATCGGCATCAATCTGCGCTATAAGGGTAACTATGGCGATGCCATGGAAAATTTTACGAAAGCTTTGTTAATTAGCCGTCAGATTAAGGACAGTGCCACTATGGTGGAAGCCCTGTTGGCCATCGGTTTTGTATATATGTTTGTAGAGAAGTATGATGATGCCATTAAAGCGCAGCAGGATGCTCTGCAAATTTATCAGG
>JAYRWN010000489.1:0-8322 GCA_041917975.1 Saprospiraceae bacterium
ACATCTCCTTCCGGAATAGAGATTGGCTCCCGATAAGCAGGTGACCAGGCATCCGGAAATGTATGATCAACCGTGTAGTATGTGGTTGTTCCCGGTACTTCACAAGTCAAAGTCACCCATAGTTTGCCATTCTCCTGTTTTGCAGCAGCAGAGGCATTATACACTGATTTGGATATATTTTGACCGGTTTCATCAAAACGGATGAAGTGCTTTTCCAGGCGTTGAACAAAATTGTTCCAGTTTTTATGTTCAGCAGGACTCCACAGTGATTCAGCGATAGCAAAAGCGCGGGGATAGGTCATGTATTGGGCATATCGATACGTGGGGATTTTTTCAGTCCATAAATTAGCTTGGCCTCCTAAGATCAATTGTGCGTCGATACCAGCTGGGACAGGTTCGAATTCATAACTTTTTTTAAGGCTCAAAGACGCATAAACGGGAACTTCGGCTGCGCGATCGCCCTGCATATAATCGATGTACGTAAACTGAGCCGGGGACATAACTACCGGATGCCCTAATTTAGCTGCTTCGATACCACCTTGCATACTACGCCAACTCATCACGGCGGCGCCTTCAGCAAGGCCCCCATATAATATCTCGTCCCAGCCAATTAATTTTTTTCCTTTCGACTGGACTATCTTGTTTACCCGTTTGATAAAATAACTTTGAACTTCCAAAACATCTTTCAGCTGTTCTTTCTGCATGAGTTTTTTTACAGCTGCATTTTTTTCCCAATACCCATGATAACACTCATCACCGCCAATGTGGATGTAAGGAAAGGGAAATAACGCGGCCACTTCAGTCAGGACCTTGTCCACAAATTCATAGACTTTCTCATCAGCCGGGTTAAATGTATTATCCACCAGCATTTTAAACTTTCCGTTGCCATACCATTCGGAAAAATTAGTCCCCGGATTGACATAAACTTTTTCGTGCGTACAGGACAGTTCCGGATAGGCGGCAATGGCAGCCATAGCATGTCCGGGCATTTCGATTTCGGGTAGAATGTCCACGTGCCTTACAGCTGCATAAGCAATAATTTCACGAATATCCTCATGGGTATAGAATCCACCGTAAGTTGCGGGTTCACCGGGTTTTACGAGAGCGCGATCACCAAACAAACCATGTCGTTCCGCGCGCCATGCACCAACGGAGGTCAGTTTAGGTAATGATTTGATTTCCAACCGCCAGCCATTGTCATCCGTAAGATGTAAATGCAGAAGATTAAACTTATATTTAGACATCAGGTCGATGTAGGCCATGACCTCTTGTTTGGTAAAAAAATGCCGGGATACATCCAACATCAAGCCACGCCATTGAAAGCGGGGCTCATCTAAAATTTCGACACTTTGAAGCATGGCTCCTTCCGGATTTAACTTAGCCGGCAACAATTGTAATAGGGTATTGAGGGCATAAAAAGCTGCCGCTTCAGTCGAAGCCAGGATGGTAATCCCACGGCTGCCAATGCTCAGCTCATAAGCGTCTTTGGATAAGGTTTGCATATCGGTTTTAATCAAGAGATTAACCGGGTAATCGGACTCTTCATCGATCCACGGCTGACAACCGCTTAACCCGGCAAAGACGGCCATAACCGAACGGTACAAGGATTCGGAGTAAGGTTCCAGTCTGATGACCGGTTTAGCAGGAAAGAAATATTGACCGGGAAATGACTCGAAATGTTTCGGTGTAGGAATAATTTGATGCTGGGCGGTGAGGGTAAAGATGCTAACCAGCCAAAAGAAAATGGTTTTCATGATTAAATGCTTTTACTGCACCAATGTACACGCTATTTCGGGAGGTAGGCTTATTTCTGAATAGGATTTAGATCATTGGGTTAATTTTAGATTAAGCAGAATATGGTCTAAGTTAAAGTGGTTACTGGTGCTCACCGGAGGCAGGTAACATACCAGAATAAGTGGATATTCGTTTTATAAGGGTTATTTAATTATTTCGCTAAATCTCCTAAAAGCAAGATTATGGATCAACAAGTAGTTAGCATTGAAATTGTTGAATCCACCGCGGATAAAGTCAAGGTAAAGTTTCCTTTTTTAGATATCCCGGTGGTGATGAGTTACCATTATTTTGCCAGAAACCTGGAGAAAGGTTATTTTAAAATTGTCAATTCAGTTAAAAATTTTCCTTTTCCGGGTTATGAAGAAGGGCAGTTAACCCCGCTTTTAGGTTAAAGTTTTATTAAGGGAAAGTTAAGGTCTGCTGCAATTGTGGATAATCCCTAATTAAAGGAGACCTTAATTTTCCCTTTTATTTATTAAGGTAAATCCAATTTGAATCTGATCCGGTGTCATTTAAAGGATTAAACCAAATAAGAAGACCTTTAATTTGCTGTATTTTAGTTTAGGTTTAAAATCCAAAGGATCTGTTTTCGCAAAATCTTCAGCGTTTATTTTCCCTTGTTCAAAATAATTTAGCAGAACATCGGGGGTTTGGAACGTCTTCTTAAAAATATCGGCATGGGATAAATGTTTTAAGTTCACATGAATTCCTTGTTTAAGGTAAGGCATTAACTCGGTGGTGGTAAAGTCGGATGGTGTGGAGACGTCCAGATTACCGCTGATGACCAGAGTCTCCGATGAGGATGGACGACACCGGCGATATTCTTCCGGCAATAAATCCATTCGCCACCCTTTGGCAGCACCCCATAATAATAATGAAACATTCCCACCTAATAGGGTAGTCGAATCCCGTAAGCTGGCCCGGTAATCCACTCGAGGATCAAAATCAGCACTGTATGCTTTGGCAAATGCATCGCCGATTGCTTCGTAAGTATTCCGGCTGGCCATAAGCTGGATAAAATAAAGTCCGGTGTAATCGCCACGTTCGGCTGCTTTAAAATAAGCATCAAAGACTGAGGTGGCCAACTCCCGACTAAACAAGGCGCCGAAAGTACTATTACGGATTCTGTCTGCGTCCAATCGGTACCATGACCACCGTTTCGGCATATGTGCGAAGGCTTTGCTCATTGCCTGGCGAATAGAACCCTGAAATTTCACTGAATCGGTCTGTTGATACAAACTATCGTATAACGCCAGGATTTGTTCGGTTTTGAGGGGTTGCCAAATAAAATGCCCGGGTGGATTGGGTCCGATCATGACCGTGCGGCCCAGACTGGCCGGGTAACGGTAGCTATATAAAAGGGCTAGTCTTGTACCATAGCTCTCTGATAAAAGATTAATAGTAGGATAGTTCAGCGACTTGCGGACCTCTTCCACATCATCCAATACATCCAGCATGGAATAGCGGTTAATATCAATGCCTTCTTCTTTTAAGTGGTATGCAAGGTCGTTTACAGCTTGCTCTAATTTATCCAATGATGCGTCGCTAAGTAAGGGTTCTTTTGAAGATTTAAAAGCTTTCATGGTCTTTTTTGCATGCAGGATTACCGAACCATCGACTCCGCGGTAACCCACGCAAACCACGTCATGATTAGTTAAAAGTTGCACTGCGGCTTTACTTTTTGCAAAAGATTTGGGAGGCACCAGATTGGAAAAACCAGGCCCCCCGGATAACCAGAAAATAGGCTCTTTGAGTTGCGCAGCTTTGCCTTTATAGATGCGCACCGGTAAAATGATCTTACGACCTAATGGTTTTAGGCGATCTTCAGCCACCACGATTTCCCCATCTACCAGAAAAAATTTTTCACCCGCCAATTCTACCCGGGTTTGTTTTAGCGCTATAAATTGCTGAGCAGACAGATTTAGTTGCATGAACAGCAGATACCCTAAAACCAGGTGTAAAAAGTAATTACCAGTATTTTTCATTTTAGTCAGTTTTGAGATGGTAAATAGAAGAATTAATTGCGGAAGGGGAGTATCACCTTATAAAGTGAAACATATTTTCATCCCAGAAAGTGATGTAAAAATTCAAGGTGGTGGTAAATTTTAATCCTATTCCCAGTTGTTGGTAGCCCCTACAAGTACAGATTACGTAATTCTACTGAGAGCAAATACAGAAATTTACTGGGTAAAGCCAGAGTGAAAAAGACGACCTTTGTATTATTAGAACGAATTAAATCATGTATATAAATATGATAAAAATGATAAATAATGACTGGTTTTCTGATTCTACCATGCTGGCTCTGCTAAATCAGAATAGTAAAACTCAAGTAGCTATCGCTTTAATGGAGGTTGGCCTTTTTAAGTTAATCAGTGGGGAAGCCCAATCGGTGTGGAGATTATCCCAACTGTTAAGATTGCCTGACTCCCTGCTGCGCCGTGCTTTGTGGCAAGCTCTTAATGCAGGTCTTGTGCAGTATGATGGGACGATGGCCGCAATTAGTCCGGAGGGGCAATTGGTTTTGGAACAATATGACCAAACCCGCAATAAAATTTAATAAATGAGAATGAGGTTATAAAAACATTTACAAACTGGTATTCTTAAGCCTTTCCCATAATTAACTAATGGATACCTTATTCCACCACCACTTCATCCACCGTCATGTAAGCCATTCTTCCGCCGTCGGGGCGCCAGGCGGGCATAGCGCCCAAGGTGATGCAAGGTCCGATCAGGATTGAAACAAGAGGTTATTTTTTGGATCTTTTTTGGTGTAACCTTTTGTAACCTCTTTCAAGGATAAGTGTTAGCAGTGCTACTCCAACTGCAATAATAATGGTTTTTAATAATTCTCCCATATTTACTTTTTTACTTAAGCTTTCAACATACCTATGCGGATAATTTAAAATATTATTAAATCATTTTTTACTCTACCACCACTTCATCCACCGTCATGTAAGCCATTCTTCCGCCGCCGGGGTGCCAGGCGGGCGTAGCGCCCAGGGTGATGGCTTTCACCTTGACATAACGGGCTTGTCGTGGGGAGAACTCACTGATAAAATCGCGCTGTTGTCCGCCGTACTGGTCGATGGGTAGTGTATTTTCCACAGTACCGGCCAGGACGAAATTCTGACCATCCAGGGAGGTATAATATTCCACCTGCACCGGAAATATGCGCAACCAGAAAGCGTATTGAAAATAAGCGGATTCTATGCGTTTAACTGTTTTAGGCTCGCCAAGGTCAATAACGGCTTCCAGATTTTCGCCCTGGAATGTCCACCAGTTATAAGCGTAATCGTGATTGCCACGGATGCCATCGGTAAGTGTAGCCGCCGCTGTGGGGTTGACTTTAGAGGGGTTAGGAGAAATGAAAGTGACCGGTTTGCCATAAGCCAGATGCTCCTTAAAACCTTGCGAAAACAAGCGATACATGGCGCTGCGGTATTCTTCCGGCGGCGTACTCCATTCTTTAAGTCGGGTTACACCCTGGCGGTTACATAAATCAATAAAGTCATCAATTTCCTTGCGGATGGCTGTACGTACTTCCCAGCGTTCATTTATTTTATCAAATATACCGCGCGATCCGGTATAATTTTTTTTAGCTTGTTCAAAAATAGCGAATTGCAGAGGCAAACGGGCAATGCGCACTCGTTCATGAACGGCTGCATCTTCTCTGGTGGCCTGTTCGGCCATGTCGAATAATTGTTCATAATGGTCCAACAATTCCGGTGTCAGATAAGTGGTGGCGGCTTCGATAGGATTACCGAAGATGCGCAGGCTCTGACCACTTTTCAGTAATGCATCGGTCATCTCTTTTAGATAGCTTCTGATGTACGGCGCCCCGGCGCCATAAAAGCCATGCAAAAAATCCTGAGTGAGCGAGTCTACGTTCAAATAGGGATTCCACATCAGTTTACAGATTAAATAGGCACGCAATTCAGCCATCTCACCGCCTACTTCGCGATTTCCTTGTTCGAACATTGCGTTCACCCCATTTTCGGCAAAAAATTGCAAATTGGGTTGTAAGACGTGCAGGTTAGGAAATGGGCTCAAAAGGTTGGGGAATTGGATGACGTAATCCCAGATGATGATGTCTTTAGCTATTTTCCCCCAGTCGCGTACATCCTGCACAAAATCCGCACTGGCCGTATCCTCGGTGATGGCTTTATGGCGCAGTGCTTCAATACTGCATAACATGATGTTCACATTTTCGGCCGGACGGGTGATTTTAGGGGCGTGACGGCCATATTCGTAGGCAAGGGTAGAGATCAGTTTATCCGGAAATTGGGCGGCCACGGCGTTGGTAAAACGGATGATGGAACCGGAGGGGGAGCCTTCCTGGGTGTCCACCGCTTTACAGTTTGCACACGTGCAATAATCGCGATTATCATTTTGACTGACCGACCAATATTTGGCGGTAGGGTTTTGGGCTATTTTACGGCGCAGGTTTTGGGTAATGATGGTCAGTACCTCCGGATGAGAAAGACAGGGTTGGGTGGGAATACGTTTACCACGGACTTCGGCGTAATAGTCCGGGTGCTGATTGAAGTGAACATCCGGCGGTAAAAGTTCATTAAAAGTGTGCACCCACATTCCCCAAGCGGTACGTTCTCCCTGAGCATCCTGGCTGAGTTTGTGCCAGTCGGCGTATTCAGAATCCCAGGTAACCCGATAATGGATGGAGCGAAAACCGATGCGCGGGATCTGTTTATCATAGATGGCATCAAAGGTGAGCAAAGAATCTACGGGGATGACTTTGACCTGAGGACTATACATCCGGCAGCCTAAATAGTTTTCCAGAAAAAAACAGACCGCGTATAGTGAGCCTTTGCTGTTTCCTCCGGTAAGCAACAAACGCCGCTCATGGTTTTGCATGATAAATCCATCACCGCCGAGTTCCTGATAATCAATGGTTAGGCCGAGTTCATCCAGGCGTTCATTTTGGCCTAAAACTATTTCAAACGAACTGTTACTTTGTCCCGAACGCAGTATGGGTAACGCCGCCCCGGAAATTTGCAGCAGGTAGGTTTGTAATACTTCGGCAGCTTTTGTTTCATGGATGGTGGGATGATTAGGTAAAACGATGCGGTATACACTTTGTCCTTCTGCCGTGAGCGTGATCAGTGGCGGCGGCGGGGTAATTAATTCTGTGGGCTTGGCCGGGGACTTTTTTTTGGTGCGCTGAGCGGAGAGTGGGGAAGGCATGCCGATAATTACAAGGCAAAGAATTATGGCTTGCAGGAGGATCTTAGTCAATGTATTGGCTGACATAATAATAAAATTTAAATAATAATCGATCCAGGACGGGTGAACAATTTATATAAAATTCTGGTAATAGCGTGTTAAAAGGATATCAAAAAAAGTTACTAAATTGATTTAAGGGTAATGTTTGAAATATCTCGATATTTTCAAATAAAATGAGGATAATTATCGGATTTTGAATAACATAATTTTGTGCGTAACTTGCGATCAGAAAAAATAGCATAACAAATGACCATCAAACAATTGATCCGCCTGGAAGATAAAGCAAAAGAAGTGTGGGTAATCAGTCCTGGCTTGCACTATGATACAGATAACAAAGCTTTTTCGGAATTGGTGAGTGTGAACCTGGGACAAAAAACCAAATACCGCTACATCGTGCCAGCCACCAATGCCATCGAAAAAAATTTAACCCGCTATAAAACGCTGTATGGCGTGACGGATAAAGATATCGCCCAGAATTTTTTATTGCTTCCTCCGTCGGACTTTATGCCTTTCGTGATGGAAACAGCCATCTATGACGCCTCCACAGCATGTATAGCTTGTGCTGCACCAGCTTTGGATGATGGTGGTGAAGTGATTCGTTTTAGTGCCAAAGCATCCAAAAACATGGCCAAAGAATTTAAAGCCCTGTGGAAAAAATATAAACGCAGCAATCCTTAAACACGCCTGGACCTCTACGGCAAAAAAATTCTGTGGTTAGCCTACTGGATTAATGATTTGTTTGAAGCAATACAGGTCATTAAACTGATAAATTCATTACTGCTTATATCCCTACCCTCTGGGGTGGTTTTTTAATGTCGGCCTTATCCTAAACTTGTCCTAAAATTCTTAGGACATGAATCAGAAAATAGCATGGTTAGCCAGTGGAATCCTTTTAGGGTTAGTCTTTATGCCATGGATTGTAAACAGTCAGTGCCTATCATTAACAGCTGGCGATTTATACACCGCCAACCTCACCAAAAATCAGTACAAGATAGGCGTACGAGATGAAAACTATACAAGCTATAATTGGCGCTGGAGAAAAGTGGAAGCCAGCCAATGGGAAACTTTTACCAATACAGTTCCTTATTACATCATCGATGTGTTACCGACTCAGCGCTATGAATTTCAATGTAAAGCGGGTTGCCGGGATGGCAGCGAAGGCGAATGGTCGCCAAAATATGAGTTTATTAATGATTGCGAAAAGTTTAGCGGCAGCTTATCATACCTTTCATTGGAAGATCACAAACGCTACCGTACGGCGTTTGTCCGGTCTAAAACCTGGGACTC
>JAYRWN010000490.1:0-1806 GCA_041917975.1 Saprospiraceae bacterium
AAAACACTAATCGAGCAGACAGTTACTTCCAAGGTATTACCTCGTTTTAAATATACGAAACACCTTGTCATTCTCCAATGTGTTATTAGGTCGCCTAATATAAAGAAATCGGAATGACAATAAAATAAATAGGAGAATATTTCCCTCTTGGTTCCGGCTTGTTCGGCTTAAGATTAAGTCATGGTAGTTTCAAATTTCAATACTCAAATCACCCTTACGTTTCTTCAAACCAAAAGAGAGAACCAGTACTTTCAGCGTAAAGGTTTGGGAGAAAAAGATATTAGTCCTACCAAAATAGCCAACGAACTTATCGGTATGCTCAATGCTGATGGTGGAGTATTGGCTTTTGGGGTATCTAATGAGGGGGAGATTCAAGATTTGAACACTTTAGGTGAAAAGCTCAGCGATTACAGAAATCTATTTGTTGAGTTTATTGTACCTCATGGCAATATCAAACTGGAGGAGGTTGAGATATTTGGGAAGCTCATTTTTCTGTATCATGTGGATCAGGATATTGAACGAATTTTTAAGCGGAAGGATAATGAGCAAATCTTTTTAAGAGTTGATGATAGAAATAAGCAACAAGACAGAGATGCGGTTAGAAACCTTGAATATGACAAACAGATTAGAAAGTTTGAAGATGAAATAGAATCTGAGTTTGATTTTGATGACCTTGATATAAATCTCCTAAATGGGTACAAACAAAAGCTAAATTATGAAGGAGATGCATTGGATCTTTTGGTAAAAAGACATTTAGCGGTAAAAAAGAATGGTCAGCTCAAAATTAAAAAAGCCGGCGTTTTACTTTTTGCCAAAGACCCTGAAAAGTATATAACTTCAGCATCACTTCGGTACATAAGGTATGAAGGAACAGAAGCCAAAACTGGTACTGAGCACAATGTTGTGAAAGATGTACGCTTTGAAAACAATATTCCATGGATTATCGATCAAGTAAAGAAATTTCTAAAAGCAACCTTGAAGGACTATTTCTTTCTGGATTTAGAAACAGGGCGTTTTAATAAGGTTCCGGAATATCCAGAGGAAGCATGGTTAGAGGGCATTGTAAATGCTTTATGTCATCGTTCTTACTACGTACACGGGAATGCCATTTATATCAAACATTTTGACGATAGGCTAGAGATTTCTAATAGTGGTCCATTACCTGCTCAAGTAAATGTTGAAAACATAAGAACTGAAAGATTTTCAAGAAATCCTAGAATAGCAAGAGCGTTAGAAGACATGGGATTTGTAAGGCAATTGAACGAAGGCGTTTCCAGGATTTATCAATCTATGGAAAAATCAATGCTATCTACACCTGAGTATGTGGAGAAAAATGGAAATGTGTATTTAACACTTAGAAATAAAATTAAGGATCATACCCAAACCATTTCAGAATCGATTTTAAAAACCATACAAGATAATTGGGCTAGTTATAATGATACTCAGAAGAGGATTTTACAGCATCTTTTTTATCATAATCAGACTACAATTAGTGAATTAGTGGAAGTAACAGGGATTCATGAGAAAAATGTGAGACTTTACCTAAACCAGTTCATAGATAATGAAAAAATCTTGGATCGCTTAAGTGAAAAACAACGGGATAAAAATGCTAAATACGCTTTTAAGAAACGCTAAACCCTTTTTAAGGAACATGTTAGAATTTTTGTAATAGTCTGATTATCAATATTTTTAATAAATTAAGGAACGTTTTGTGCAAAATAAGGAACATTAGAAATCAAATAACCAAAGCTCACAGCCACACATTGCCAAGTCGCTCAAGCCACCGCTTAAACAAGCTAGCCACTT
>JAYRWN010000491.1:0-2585 GCA_041917975.1 Saprospiraceae bacterium
GGATCTGTTCCAGGTCCTGGACTTTAGTCAGATAGTTGTTAATATCTGCTCCTTCGGTCGCCGAGAGAAGACCATGGGCGAAATGAGGTATGGTAGAATATCCTGATGAGACTAACAACTGTTGAGACCCGGGTAGTCCGAATACCGGTAAAAATCCTTTAGCTGTTTTATTGCGCACATCCGGGTATTGGAAACCTTTGCCGATAAACAAAGCGAAATCAATTTGATGGTTTTGGGCGGTGTGATTAGCCCAGTTTTTAATACTTAAGGGGTGGACCGGTTGCCCATAGGCATATTGGTCGTAGAGGTCTTCGACATAGATGACTTGCGTACTGTAATTACCACCAGCTTCGGATTGGCGGTATTGGCTATAAGCCTGGACTTCCGGTTGAAATTTTGAGGAGGTGATAAAGACGTAATTAATGCCGGTATGATCCAATTTGTGAAAAACAATTTTTTCTATTTGTGGTACTGAAATAATGTTTTGAGTCAGGATGAGTGGCGATTTAGCAGCCTGTAAATGCACACAAAATTTGCCCCTTTGATCAGTTAAAACTTGTCTCTGGCGAGCCTTCTCATCATAAACCAGGAGGGCCTCTCCGGCAGACGCTTTAACAGACAGGATGCTTCGCGGATAAAAATCAGGCAGTGAGAGGTGGAAGTTGTTGAGTTTAATAAATTCTGCACGCCGGGGATAGTTAAGAGTAATGCTTCCCAATACCAGCCGATCGTTGGTGGTGGTAGTGTTAAACTGGAAATTATTTTCTGCAAACACCTGGGATAGCTCCAGATCTTCAATAACCATTTGATGAGGTGCGCTTTTTACAAAACGCTGAGCTAGATTATGGGTGACCGTAAACTCATGTTCTTTGTTTCTTCCTGCAAGGCGAAAAGATAATCGCGGTGGGTGCAAATTAGCAATATACCCTGAAGCAGGAATAGAAATGGTCCGGGTTTGAAAAGGCGTGGTCCCAAATCCCTCGCCGGGCACATAATCGCTTAGGCGCACGCCGTCATCGTTAACCGTTGGTTTAAAGTGAGCTTCAGAAAATACCACTTTTTCCTCATGCCAGTACCACTCCAGGGTATCAGGAGTACCGGGTGATCCGGTAATTGTTTGATACCTCAGGTGATTGCCCGGGCTGGAGGTTAAAAAATAAACGGCGGTATCCGTGATCAGGCTATAGTCCGGGTTCAGCATCTCGTTTTCAGCATCCCGAAATAAAAAGCGATCTAGTTCTGTACGGTTTTGGCGGCCGTAAAATTCAAGATAATCCTCTGCTGACAGGATACCCTCGGTGGTGGTGTATAAAGGTTGTTCCTGGCCCAGGCAAAATAACTGAAGCTCTGCAGCCGTAATTTGATTTACCGGAAACCCGGCCGCAACCAGCGTTTGATAGGAAAGGCGGTAAATGCCGTCTGCCGCCACTTTTATTTTATAATACGTTTGATCATAGTTTATCCATTCAGGGCCATAAAGCGTGTCCTGGCCATCGATCATCTGCGCCTGGCAAGGCAGGGTCAGCCAACTAAAATAGGCTATGCTGAGGTAAAACCACTTTTTCATGTGTTTTCCATGGTCTTAGTTAAATCCAGGTAGGCTTGTTTAAGGACTGCATATCCGGGTAACGTGGAATCAAAAAAACTGTTGTGGAAGTTAAAGTGCATGGCTGAACCCGGTTGGCTTTGAATAAAAGTAAACATTTTGGATATAAACGATTTAGGGTCATAGTTCGTTTGGTGCCAGAGAGCACTGTCCATAAATATTAACGGTTTTTCCAAAATTGTGCTTTCTTGATTATGCACGAGATCATAAAGATAATATGGAAAGGCTGTCCCGCAGCGATAACCAAGGCAGTCCCGGTATCCCAGAGAGCTATCTTCTTGGATGCCCTGGTTTTGTAAAATATGCAAGGTTTGCGGGAATAAAAACAATAAATAGTGTTGTCTGGAGATAACTATGGGGTGTTGTAAGATTTTTTCCAGGTGTTTTTTCTGCTGTTCAAACTGGTGTTCATCCCTGGCGGCCCGCGTGCTGGGGTGGAGGCCCACCTGATAATCTCTGGATTTAGCCAAAAAAATCATTTCGCGCACCTTGGGAGCATCGAGGTCATACGGGCGTTCGTGTGGATGTTCGCCGCCGGCTAACAAATAAAGCTGCTTAGAGCGGTAAACACCAGAAGCCCGGAATAAAAAGGGGAAAGCATAATACGGGTCAGAGGTTATATCCTGCTTCGCCTGTTGATAAGCACGAAAATTTTGCATAAACTCCGCCCATGATCGGCCATGATAAAAGGTTCCAGCCAAATTACGCCAGAGATCAGAATAAGAAGAAAATTTACGAACGTAATCCACATCATGACTGATGGAGTAGTGTGCCCGGATAGTTTGGGGCGTTAATCCCATAACCTGCCAAAAACTGCGAACAAGGTCATCCACAACCGGTGTTTCGGTCAGTCCCGCTTTTACGAGAAAATAACTGGAAGTATGTCTTCGCCCTAGACTGTCATATGCAGAGCCCACATGATATTCTTCCAGTCTGCTCAGGTGGAAAAAGAGCATTACCAGCAAGTCAAAACCAAATA
>JAYRWN010000492.1:0-4854 GCA_041917975.1 Saprospiraceae bacterium
ATGTCCATGATCTCTGGGAAAAACAAACTTAGTTGGACCAGATCCTCCTCTCCTGAACAGACAGCCTTGTCCGGGGCATTTTTATTTGCCGGCCGTAAAGGTAATGATCAAGTCATCAGCCGCCGAGATACTAATCAACCCAGAAAAACGCTTAAATTATTAGCGGGGGGACACTTTCAATGGATCGCCTACAATACTGAAACCAAACAATTTTTTGGCACAGGAGGAGGAATTTACACCGCTCAGGGGGGCCAATACAATGAGACCATTCGCTTCTTTTCACGCGATGTCAAGAGGGTTGGCGCCGTTCTAATTTTCGAATTTAGTCTATTGGATTCCGAATGGCATCACAGTGGTAAAAGTTCTAGTGGTGAACCTATGTATGAAATTTGGGCTCCGCGCGGTTAGTCAGTAATAGAGTTTAAACCCACCCCCAAACAACATGTTGATAAAACTCACCTTATTTTATTTCATAATCCTGCTGGCCTAAAATAAACTGGCCTTCCGGACCATTAGCCCATAGCCTGATGCGGTATTTACCGCGTCCATCATGGTGAGTAAAATTAAATTGAACCGTACCCTTGGCATCCGTCGTAGCCATCTCACTCCAATAAACAACCGGTGATATTACCGGCCCCTGCAGCACATTATTTTTTGTTTGCTCAGGTAGTATTCCATGAATGGCAAATATATCTTCTTCATCAGCTGCAGGTAATTCGATAATAGGTAAGGTAGTATTCACCCTCACCACGCCGTCATTGCCAGCGACATTAAACTGTCTTCTTAGACCGGAAATTAAATAAAACAATTCCAGACTTTCCGTAGCCTTAAAATCCAATCCAGCTACATAAGCCGCATCACGTGTCAATTTTCCATTAATGATAAAAAGGGGATTACCGCTTACCTGGTCACTGCCATCCAATTTGGCATTCGGATTAATGGTCTGAGCTTTCAGTTGACCTCCGGATTCTTTAAATACCAATAACCCGGCTATCTCTTTACAAAATTCACCAATAGTCCGGAAATCCTCATAATCCTTCAACCGATAAACATAATCCGGAGTATTAATATTTTTTTCGTGAGCTTGTGCTAAATGCAAAGGATCGCTTTGTATTTGTTTAAAATATTGGGCAATTTTTTTTCGTTGACGGGATGCTTCTAGATACCCAATCAATTGTTTTGAATAAACTAATTCATCCTTAATAATTTTACTCTCCAGTGTTTGTAATTTAATGCGAATATTTTCACCCGAAAAAGGGTGGTAGATAAATTGTAAATGCACCGGTCCGGTAAATACTGGCAGCTTTAATTCAAATTTTCCTTGTTGATTAGGCGTAGCAAAATAAAATCTATTTTGTTCACGAAAATATACTCCCAGCACAGTGACTTTTTTCCCAACACCGGCCTCATTGGTCACCTGTCCTTTGATCATGATACCATCACTGTTTAAAGGTACAAGCCCGATTGCTGAATTAATTTCCGGTTCATATGCCGGCTTGATCGATTCAGCTATTTCGTCCATAAGTGTGCTTTCAGTTACAGCCAATTGGACTTGATATCCAGTTGACGCCCCAGGTCTATTAATTTGACCGGTAACCTGCATGGTATAAGGATAGGTGACCGACTTGGTGTATTTTAGCTCTATGTTAGAATGGTCAAGTATAGATTTACTCTGAATGGCAGTGTTTGCTTTTATAGCCGCTGGTAATATTTTTTCAATGTTCAAATCATTGTATATTGGAATATTTAGTCGACCTACCAATACATCATCGGTTTTAAGGGACTGATAAATACTTAAACTGTACCATCCTGCTGTTAAATCGTAGGGTAAAAAATAATAACCTTGTAAAAATAATTTCCCATGATTATGCAAATAGAATGTTTGCTTAAGGTTACCGTCTGCATCATGAACTGCAACTCGAAACATCGTTGTCAAGCGATCAAATGATTGAGGTAAAAAAGCCGAAAAATTCAGTAGTTCACCGGATACATAAAATGGTTTATCGGTAAGGATGTGCAATGGGTTATTTTTTTGAGCAAACAACAGTTGGGCACAGAATAAATACACTGTTCCTAAATGGAGTAATCTTTTTATTATTCTAAAATAGCCATTCGACATATGTATTATCTTTTCAGTTTATCCACCAAATTGGTTTAGTCAAACTGCTCTTGGGAGCACTTAAACAATTGCAGCAGGTAGCAATCGGACATGGATTGGGGCTGGGAGGCACCCGTGGCGGACACAACGTTAATGGGTTTCCAACCCGGTTATGATCAATAAATAAGCGGATTGGTTGTTGGTTGATACAATAAAATAATCCAAACACTTCATCCTGAGGGTCTTTACTATTGCTGAAATTTCCTTTAATCCGTCCCGGTGGCTCTTCAAACAATCGACCTTCCCGGGTGACTAATTTTGACACATTTTCCCAGTACAAAAAAGAGGAATCAGAAATAATTTGTTGGTGCAAAATGATATAGGCATCTTCTGCATAAGAGAAAGTAATGGGGAAATCTGCTAACGATAAATTAATTTCGGCAGCAGCAATGTTTTTTCCACTTATAATGTCTATGTCTGCAGAATTAAGTTGTTCCTGAATATAACAGGTTTTAGGATCAGACCCGTCAATGGGTGAATCTGTAATCCGGGCCACCCGCTCCCATTCCCATTTATAATTAATGACCTGATTATTGATGATGGTTGGAACCTTACCTTTAACTCGAATAAATGGTTTGTCTTCAAACTTTTGATCAACCTGAACCGGCTTGGTGATGATCTCCGTGGAATAACTGCTACCACCAGCATCTTGAGATAAAACATCATAAGCCGACTCATAGATTCGGCCATCTTTAATCTCCACGCGCGCTTTATATTTTTTTCCGGGTATTAATTTAAACGGATGGTTTTTAGGAATAAGCAGTTGATAATTACCTTCCCCTACCCGATCCAATTTTAGTTCATTACCATCATCCCTCACCATATACGTGTCCTTAACATTTAAAGCCAGTGACCTGGACTGTGCTAAATCCAATAAATGGGTCACATTGATAATCGCTATGGAAGGATCGCCGAGGATCAGTCGGGCATCAAAAACCAAATTTTGAATTTTTTCGGATGGTACATCAATGGGTATGCGGTCTACACATTGGGCTAATCCTCCCATCAGAATTATTCCGCATAGAGCAATCCAGTTTCTATTAGTTTTCATTGTACTTCCAGGTTAAAAGTAAGTGCAGGTAAAGCTGTCCCCAGTATGGTCAACCGATTTGCTTCCGGTATCCGGCCATCATCGCGGGTGAAATAAACTGAAAATGCATTGCGCCGTGCATATACGTTATAAACGGAAATGGTCCAGCTGGTTCTAAAACGCCGGTCACGCTTATAACCACGGCCGAGTGTATAAGCAATATCCAATCGGTGATAATCAGGAATACGCAGTTGATTGCGTTCGGTGTACACCGGAATAATTAAGCCATTGACACTTTTATAAATGGCAATGGGAGAATTATTTGGCCTCCCGGTGCCATAATTAAAATTCACATTCAGGGTATTTCGTTTATTCGGCTGCCAGTTAAAAACCAGGGAAACATCATGCGGCTTATCAAAATTACTGGGATACCACTTACCTTTGTTTATTTCGCTTATTTGCCTTTCACTGCGTGATAAAGTGTAACTGATCCACCCGTTCAGAATGCCTTCTTTTTTCTTAATACTTACCTCCGCACCATAAGCACGGCCCACACCAGCCAAAAGTTCGGTTTCGATGTGGTCATTGACATTTAATTCGGCAAAATCCCGGTAATCATATACTTTATCAGCCAACCGGCCATATATTTCTAATGAAGTCTCCCAGTTATTGTTGGAAAAATTTCTAAACCAGCCTACTGATCCATTGTGAGATCGTGAAGGTGCAATAAATGGATTGGCTAATTGCCAATAACTGTTGGGTGTTGGTGAATCCGTATTAAATATTTGATTTAAAAACTGGGCTGTCCGGCTATAACCGGCCTTAAGCGATGATTGATCATCTATATTCAGGCGCAGGGATATCCTGGGCTCAATGGAAGTATAACTTTTTATGGTCCCTTTAGCGTAATTTTTTGTTCCGGTAATTTCATTGCGGTCAGGCCGGTCCATATTTTGGTATGTAAATAAGGTTTGTGGACCAAGAAATTGATAAAGGACTCCCCGCAAACCGGCGTTAATTTGGAATTGGTCCGATACCGACCACTCGGAATTAATAAACACGGCTGATTCTAATCCTTTTTCCTGGTCTAAATTGACCGGAACTATTTCAGAATCTTCTCCATAGGGACTGCGTTTGCCAGGGTCCACCCGATATAGAACACTAGACAAGCCTAAATCCAGGCGTAATCCTGTTCGTGGAATGTAAGAAAATACTTGTTTCCCTTGCAAATAATTAATGTTGTTTTCTTGTCTGGCCCCATCCAAGCCCGCTAAATCATATTGCGAACTGAGATAACGGTTGGCTGTAAAACTGAACCGCGAAAAAAGCCGGGGACTAAAAATAGACTTGAGAATGACCTGCCCCATACGATTATCGTAGTCGAATCCAAATTCATTGTTAAAGAAAAATTCATCCTGTGAAGCATAAGCGCTTAGGATAAGCGTATTCTTTTGACCTATTTTTTGTGTGTAACGCAGGTTGGCATCATAAAAGAAGCTGGATGATTTTTTTAAGGAAAGAATCCGGGTGGCATCTAATATCCAGTTGATATATGAGGACCGGAAACTACCCAATAATGAACTGACTCCTTTCACTACCGGCAGCTCGGCGCTTATTTTGGCGCTGACTGGACTGATACTGGCTTTGGCTTTGAATTGTTCAAAAC
>JAYRWN010000493.1:0-4108 GCA_041917975.1 Saprospiraceae bacterium
TGCTCCTTATTGAGCGTATTAAAGACAACCAAAAGGTTATCCATACTTATGGATTCTGGTTTATACCATGAAGTGCTTTTCAGCATTTGTTTTGAAGTCGCTTCTAAAGTAAGACCGCGGACTTTCAAATCCTCTGCTTGGTTTTGAGCCCAAAGAGCACTACCCCATAAACTGACTAAGATAATAAGATAGCGGGTTAACACATATAATTTTAATATCATATGTACAAAAAACGGGCCAATTAAAATAGTGAGGCAATAGAATGTGTGATCCTTGCTTTAAAGGCAGCAATAATTCGCCTATGACCACTGCAACGATAAAGGTCCTTCCCTCAAGACCTGGATATTTATGGCAGTACAATCGACTATTGCACTCTGATGAGGATAAGAAAACCCTTCGTCCCAAATAAAATCAACTTGCGAAGCAATGGTATTCACCCAGTTCAAGTGATCGTCCTCATCGAAAATGGCGTCTTGTCCAGGGGCCGAAGAGCCTATCACCGGGTGGTTCATAAAATTAGTCAAGACCTCCCATAATGGGTGATCGGGGATTCTAATCCCAACCGTCTCCTTCCTGTTTTTCAATATTTTATTGATAGAATGACTGGCCTTTAAGATAAAAGTGAATGGTCCTGGGGTATTTTTCTTAATGATCTTGAATACAGATTTCTCCATTTGAGCAGTTAACGCTGAAACAGCAGAAATGTCGTGACAAAATACGGAAAACAGCACTTTTTCAGAACGGATGTTTTTTATTTTACAGATTTTGTCAAGAGCGGAAGTTTTATTAGCGGAAGCTACTAAACTATACAGGCTATCCGTAGGCAGTAGTGCAACCCCCCCTGCTAATAAACAAGAAACCAAGAGTGCTAAGTTTTTTTCATCCCGGTTTCCCCGGGTTACCTGAAGAAGTTTTGCGGCCATCAAACGAATTGAGGTTGAGATATTTGGTGTAGAAAATGGTTTAAAGCAATTTTTTGTGGCTCTTGATATGAAAAAGAGAGGTTTTGGGTTAGATAGAAAACTTCTTCTCCTGAAGTAAAATCCTTATTTATTGCCTGAACTCCTGCGTTCAACGCCAGATTAAACTTATGAAGTAATTGAGGATCTGTGCCCAATTTACACACCCAAACAGCGAATACGAAAGGAAGTCCTGTCCAATCTTTCCAAGCCTGCCCTAAGTCAAGTTGGTATGGCATGGTGTGGTTAAAATGAAAACAACGGTCTCCAATGACCAACCCGGCTTGATCACCGACTATTTCATTCTCAAAACCTGGATACCCTTTAACCGGGAGAATGTTTAAATTCAAGTGATTTTTAAGAATGAGCGTAGCTAATTGCACAGAAGTGCGAGACTGATAGTCAAGGAAGATCTTATTACAATTGCTTAACGGGCTTTGGCTATAGATTTTTACTGTGTTCACCGGCCCATTACATCCGATGCAAAAATCGGAAAAAATTTGATATCCTGTTAATTCGGGAAAGGCTGCGATAGGGACAAGACCAATATCCGCATTTCCGGTCAACAAATCCTCGGCACACTGTGCCGGATGGTCTAACATTAGATTAATTTCTGAAGGAGTAAAACTCCGTTGTATTCCATTGATGAATGGCTTTGTATTCAAATACTTTACAGTTACCACACGCAATTTTGTCATAGATATACACCCTCCAGATGACTCACATCATTTGTCTTTAGTAAGTTGAACTCTCCACCGTTAAATTTTAGAAGGAACAATCCGGTATTTTCATGATCAAATTGCTCCATGGCTAATAGAGGTTGTCTAGTCATGCGGGTTAAGATGCAGCGCATAGTTCGACCGTGTGAGCAAACTAAAATAGTTTTCTCCGGCCGGCTGATGAGTGTGTTAATAAACCTGCTGACCCTGTGATCCAGTTCATTAGCGCTTTCACCTCCTTCCCAGGCATAGTCATAATTCGCTCTGCCCCACTCTTCCATTAATCTTTTAAATTTAAGGTTTATTTCCTGATCCCTTATTCGTCCTTCGTAAACTCCCCAGCTTATTTCATTAAGGTCGGGCGTAGAAATGTGAGGAATGGACTTGGATAAAAAGTTGGAAACCGTTTCACCAGTTCTCTTCAATGTGGAATGGAAGATTAATTCAAATGGTACGTCTCGATAACGATCATAAAATAAAAGAGCCTGTTTTAGACCGGTCTCATTTAGGGATTGATCTATTCCCTGTCCCTGAATCATTCCTAGACGATTATATTCAGTTTGTCCATGCCGGATTAGGTAAATTATCTTTTGATTGCTCATTGAGGAGTTGATTTAATTCGCCAAAGGGAGCGCTACATAACCTTTGATATCATTTCTTAACTCCTCGGGTCCATATGCTTTAATGATATTATAAAGCGTATCTCTTTCTACAGGCACCCGGCCTACTTCCGCAATAAGTTTCGCCAATTGTTGGGAGGTTAGGCTAGGATGTTGCTCTTCAGATCCTGCCATTGTATATATTTTGGTGGTATCATCGATTGTACCATCCAGGTCATCCACCCCAAAGGATAAGGATAACTGAGCTGTCTCCTGTCCTATCATAGGCCAATAAGCTTTCACATGATCAAAATTATCCAGGAAAATCCTGGAAACAGCATAATTTCTGAGGTCTTCCAAGACACTAACCTCTGGTAAATGAGACATTTCATTGTCCTTATTCAGAAATTTCAAGGGAATAAAGGTTTGAAATCCGCCGGTTATGTCTTGTAAATTCCGCAACAGCTCCAGATGATGAATACGGTGAGCATAGGATTCAATATGACCATACAGGATGGTGGCATTCGATTTCCCGCCCAGGTTATGCCAAATTTCGTGTATGCGCAGCCATTGTTCCGCTGTGCATTTGTCTTTAGCTATTTTTTCTCGTATTTCCTGAGCAAAGATCTCAGCACCTCCCCCCGGTAAAGAATCTAATCCGGAATCCTTCATTAACTCCATACCATCCTCATAACTTAGTTTGTCTTTCTTGAAGATGTAATGGTATTCAACCGGTGTCAGAGCTTTTATGTGTAATGAAGGACGGTGTGCTTTTATGGCTTTGAACAAATCACTATAAAACTTGGTGTCGTATTGGGGTAATACTCCTCCCACAATATGCACTTCGGTCACCGGCTGATCATCATAAGATTTGATGATGCTCATGATGTCATCATGCTTTAATTCCCAACCGTCTGAACGTTGTTTAATCAATCGGGAATAGGAACAAAACTTACAGGTATAAATACAAACATTTGTGGGTTCAATATGAAAATTACGATTAAAATATGTGTAATTACCATTTTTTCTTTCACGAACCACATTAGCCAAAGATGCCAAAAAACCTAACTGACCATATTGAAAAAGATATAGCCCCTCATCCGCACTTAACCTTCTTCCATTTTGCACCTTCGTGGTGATTTCCTGTTCTTTTTCCTGGTTGAAAAGCGATTGATACATTTAATCACTGTATTTTGCACAAAAATAACAAGCAATACTCCAGGTTGTTCCATCAACAGTGAATTATGCTCAGTATTTGCATTCCCATTTACGAAACGAATGTTAGGAACTTGGTTTATAGCCTTTACTCCTTAGCTTGCAAGCTTGAGGTTCCCTGGGAAATCATCGGCCTTGATGATGGTTCAAGCCTGGATACCAGACTGGATAACAGAGAATTAAACAAGCTCCGCAATGTTAAAATTGTAGAACAGGGGTTCAATTCGGGCCGTGCTGAAATCAGGAATACTTTAGGCTCTATTGCAAGATATCCAGTTTTGATTTTTATAGATAACGACATGCAATTGGTCGACGAATATTTTCTTTCTAAATACCTGGAGGAAAGGAACCAAGCTATTGTATATGGAGGAACTGTTTATGCACAGCACCCTCCAGATGATCCCTCCTTTCGATTACATTGGAAGTATGGTAAAAAAAAGGAAGAGAAGCGGGCCGCAGATCGTATCAAAAACCCATGGATATCTTTTAAGACCAACAATTTTTTAGTTCAAAAAGCTATCCTGGCTCAATATCCATTTGATGCTACTCTAAAAACTTATGGTTATGAGGATTTAGAATGGATTATGCGCATAAAAAAAATTGGCATCCCCCTAAA
>JAYRWN010000494.1:0-8994 GCA_041917975.1 Saprospiraceae bacterium
GGCTATAATTATGTGTCTTTTAGAAGAAGGCGTAGATATTGTTTTTGGTTATCCCGGAGGGGCCATTATGCCGGTGTACGATGCCCTATTCGACTTTGAGGACAGGATAAAACATATTTTGCCGCGTCACGAACAAGGGGCGATACATGCTGCAGAAGGATATGCTCGTTCTACCCGGAAAATTGGAGTAGCTATTGCTACTTCGGGGCCGGGTGCCATGAATTTAATGACTGGTTTGGCGGATGCAATCCTGGATTCCACACCAGTCGTCTGTATTACAGGACAAGTCTTCCATCATCTCTTAGGTTCAGATGCATTTCAAGAAACAGATGTAATCGGATGTACCACTCCTGTCACTAAATGGAATTATCAGATAACGAAAGCTGAAGAAATTCCTGAGGTATTTGCAAAAGCGTTTTACATAGCCAATTCAGGTAGACCTGGACCAGTAGTCATAGATATTACTAAAAATGCGCAGATAGATAAACTGGAATTTAGCTACTCACCTCGACCCAGCATACGGAGTTACCATCCAGCTCCAAAACCTGACCCAAACAAAATAGAGGAGGCAGCAGCGTTAATTAATAGTGCGCAAAAACCTTTTATTTTAGCTGGGCACGGGATACAAATAGCACATGCGCAAGAAAAATTCAAAGCTTTTATCGAAAAATCGGAGATTCCTTTCGCCACAACTTTACATGGCCTTTCATCTTTAGATTCTGATCATCCGCTCAATATGGGCATGTTAGGGATGCATGGAAACTATGCCCCGAATATATTAACCAACGTTTGCGATGTTCTCATAGCGATAGGCATGCGTTTTGATGATCGGGTAACCGGAAATATTAAAAAATATGCCAAACAAGCTAAAGTTGTTCATATAGAAATTGATGCATCGGAGATTAACAAAAACGTCAAAGCAGATGTACCTATTCATTGCGATGCAAAATTAGCTTTAGAACTACTTTTACCCTTAATACAGCGTGGCCAGCATCATGACTGGATCGCACAATTCGAAAAGTTACACAAAATGGAAGAGGAAAAAGTCTTTAAAAAAGATTTTGCCCTCAGGCCGGACGGTTCCTTGAATATGGCCCAGGTGGTCAGAGAAGTTTCAGATCAGACCGAGGGCAAAGCCATCGTTGCAACCGATGTGGGCCAACACCAAATGGTGGCAGCTCGATATTATAAGTTTAAATCCACCAATCAATGGGTGTCATCCGGTGGAGCTGGAACAATGGGCTACGGACTTCCGGCCGCATTCGGTGCAAAAATGGCCAATCCGAACAGTATTGTTGTTGCTTTTATAGGGGATGGCGGGTTCCAAATGACTCTTCAGGAATTAGGCACCTGCTGGCAATGGGATGCAGCGGTCAAAATAGTCCTTTTGGACAATAACTTCCTGGGTATGGTGCGACAATGGCAACAATTGTTTTTTGATCGGCGCTACAGTCAAGTGGAACTAAAGAACCCTAATTTTGTAAAAATTGCAGAAGGTTTTGGATTAAAGGCACGAAATATCAGTCGACATGAGGAATTAAAGGATGCAGTCCGGGACATGTTAAATTATCCAGGGCCCTATTTATTACATGTCACCGTAGAAAAAGAAGAAAATGTATTTCCGATGATTCCTTCCGGGTGTGCCGTGGATGAAGTTAATTTGGAATAATTAAACTGTGAAGCTTATGAGTGCTGTAAAAGAATATACCATCACTGTATTTTCAGAAAATAAAGCCGGCTTGCTTTCCCGGGTGGTAGCAATTTTTACCAGGAGGCACATCAATATTGAGAGCTTAACTACATCTCAGTCCTCGATAGAGGGTATCCATCGTTTCACTATTGTAGTTTTTGTTGATGAGGATGTGGTGCAAAAGCTGGTGGCTCAACTGGAAAAACAAATTGATGTATTAAAAGCCTTTTATTATACCGCTTCAGAAATAGTATATCAGGAAATCGCATTATATAAGGTACCCACCAAAGCATTTCTGGATAACGACCGGGTCGAACGTCTGGTTAGGACTCATAACGCCAGGATATTGCAAATAGAATCCGAGTTTATTGTTATTGAAAAAACGGGACATATGGAAGAGACTGAGGCATTGCTCAACGATTTACGGAAGATTGGTATCTTTGAATTTGTCCGGTCAGGGCGTATTGCGATAGTCAAACCGATGGAGCGATTAAATAATTATTTAAATACCATAAAAGATCATTACTTCATTAATTAATTTGAACAAAACAATATGGCAAAAATCAATTTTGGCGGCGTTGAAGAAAATGTCGTTACTAGGGAAGAGTTTACGTTAGAAAAAGCCCGGGAGTTACTAAAGAATGAGACCATGGCAGTGATAGGCTATGGTGTGCAAGGCCCTGGACAAGCGTTAAACCTTCGCGATAATGGCTTCAATGTCATTGTAGGTCAACGAAAACCATCCAAAACCTGGGATAAAGCACTTAGTGACGGTTGGGTAGAAGGTAAAAATCTTTTCAGTATAGAAGAAGCTGCTGAAAAAGGTACCATCATTTTGTATTTACTCAGTGATGCAGCACAAATCGCCGCATGGCCTACCATCAAGCCATTTTTAACTGCTGGTAAAGGTCTTTATTTCAGTCACGGGTTTGGTATCACCTTTAATGATAGAACAACCATAATTCCTCCAAAAGATATCGATGTATTTTTGGTCGCTCCAAAAGGCTCCGGGACCAGTTTACGGAGATTATTTCTGGAAGGACGCGGTCTGAATAGCAGTTACGCCATTTATCAGGATGCAACAGGAAGAGCAAAAGAACGTACTTTAGCTTTAGGCATCGGCATTGGGTCAGGGTATATGTTTGAGACGAATTTTAAGAATGAAGTGTATTCAGACCTGACCGGTGAACGAGGTACTTTAATGGGTGCAATTCAAGGTATTTTTGAAGCTCAATACAATGTATTGCGCAAAAATGGACACTCCCCTTCAGAAGCTTTTAATGAGACTGTGGAAGAACTCACCCAAAGTTTGATGCCCTTGGTAGCCGAAAATGGTATGGATTGGATGTATGCCAACTGCTCAACAACAGCACAACGTGGTGCTTTAGATTGGAAAAACCGTTTTAGAGATGCCGTGACACCGGTATTTGAACAATTATACCATAGTGTGGCTTCCGGTAATGAAGCCGATATATCCATAAAATCCAATAGCCAACCGGATTACAGGGTAAAATTGGAGGCTGAACTGCGCGAATTAAGGGAATCCGAGTTATGGCAAGCCGGAAGAGCTGTAAGAAGTCTACGACCGGAAAAGCAATAAATATATCCCGTGCTGGTATACTCCAGAAGTCAAAAACCTATAATAGATTTGAAAGCAGGGTTACGCTTTAAGTCAGTAGCCCTGCATATTTCTTTGGCTTTAAACCTGAATTGATCAGATAATTTTTGATTATTTGCTTTGATGATGTTGTTTATAAAATTCCCAACCTAGAATACCAGCAGATACTGCTACGTTTAGCGAATGTTTAGTACCAGATTGGGGGATTTCTAACCAGTCATCACATAGCTCAAGCCCTTCAGATGTAACTCCACTAACTTCGTTTCCAAAAATGAAAGCCACTTTATGTTCGGGATAAAAATGGTGCAAAGCCAGTGACCTGCTCCTGGTTGTTTGTTCAATCCCTATAACCATAAAATCTTCTTCTTTAACTTTTTGGATGGCGGTATTGAGGTTTTGTTCATAGGACCACAATACACTTTTTTCTGCCCCCAAAGATGTTTTGAGAATTTCTTTATGAGGAGGTATTTGGGTTATACCTACCAAAATGAGCTGTTGTACTGCAAAAGCGTCTGCAGTTCTGAAAATTGAACCTACATTCAGTGCAGACCTGATATTATCACAGATAAAAATTACAGGTAATTTTGGGCTTTGAGCAAACTGAGACAGCGAAGGACGCCCCAAATCAGCCATACTTAATTTTTGGACCATGTTATTTTTTAAACAAAATTACTTCAACAGCTCCTTTCTTCCATCCTTGGACAACATTCCATTCACTAAATAACTCTTTTATTTCCACCTCGCTGAAATCGTTCATCACATTAGAGTAGAGGATATATTTATCGTTTTCCAAATCTTTGGATTTAAAAATTCGCCGGTTGTTATTCAAGTGAGTGAAATATTCTGATCTTAAATTTGGAAATGCAGTGCCGACTATACTGTATGGTATCTCCATATTGTTCAAATACCCTTTTGCTTTATCCATCAATTGAGAATAAGGAAGGTAGGCCAAACTACTATCCCACCCTCTGGACAAATAACTTGGATATATCCATAAATGACCGGAAAGCATGCCCAGGATTATAATTATACTAAGCAGAGTGGTATAAATGCGATGTTTTATAAAGTAATATAGCCCATAAAAAACCAAAAGTGTGGTAGCCAAATAAAGGGGAATAAAATATCGATACCCCATCAAGCCAGAGAATAAAACCTGAGGCATAAGATAAAGGGCAGTGAAAACGATCAGAAGTATAAGTTGTCGCATTTTCTTATTTACTACCATCTGACCACTGACTTTGTATAGTAATACCAGGGCAGGCGCTGTAACAAAAACATGCCCTAAATCAAACAAACGCCACCCAAAAGTCAACAAATTCTTAAAAAATCCTAAAACCCCCACCCGATAAAAACTTGGGGCCCATGGGGAATCAGGATGGACGCCCACCCAACCTTTTTCGATAAAATGGTAAATAATAAATCCAATCCCGAAAATAACAAATGGCATGTAACCATGGACCATCTTCAGAACCCGACTTTTTAGCCCCTCAGTCCGGTTCAATTGTAAAAAGTCGAAGCAAACCATAAAAAGTACTAATATGATGCCTCGCAAGCTCAACAGGGAAAGGCCAAGAGCTCCATAAAAACGGGACGGCTGGTGGTCAGATAATATACCATATATCAACAATAAAAAGAAAGCAGCAACCCCTACATCCGGGCTAATCAACGTGGCTTGAGCCAGGAAGGTGGTGTCAAGAACAAGAGCTAGTGCTAACCACCTGGATAATGATCCCGGAATAAGGTAACTTGAAAGTTTTAAACTACTGTAAACATACAGGGCAATGATCGGTAGCATGGCCAGATGGGACACTAAAAGACTTTTGCCAAAAAGCTTCCAAGCTAGGGCAATATATAGTCCAAAAAACGGTGGATGACCACTATCTATCTGGTCAGGCAATAAAAAAGATGTAAACCTGGTTTGAGTAAAATATTCGGCATGGATAGATCCAAACTGGATCGTATCCCAAAAAAAAGGCAGCGTACTTACTAATCCTATGACCAGCATAAAAAAGATTAGCAATACGACTCCTATCCTCCCAAGCAATTTTTTACCTTCAATACTCACAAAACTCTAGCACCTCGTTGGATCGCTTCTCTTTATTTTACAAAAAAAGTACCATTTATTGGCTCAGTTTATTGCTGTTGGCCTTGATTATCAGCATGAAAGGGTATCAATTCGGCTTCTCAGATCATGCGGAAATCTTACCACTGACTCTACATTTAGAGAATAAAGAACTTTATCCAAACGATTTATACATACAAACGATTACCCATATTAACCCACATGAACGATGGCTTTTTGGTCATTTTTTGGCTCTACTACCTGGATCCCTTGCCATCAAATTTTTTTTTCTATATATCCTATTTACCTATCTCCTGGTACTCGGAGCTAATAAACTGTTTTATTATCTCTCATCCTCATGGTCCAGCAGTATGATCGCCATTTTGATTATAATAGGCCCTTTGGATGGCATAAACACCGGGGGTAATGAGCTTTTCTATAATTATTTAGTCCCATCATTGGTGGCTAAATCCATAAGTATATGGGGTTGGTATTTTTTTGTAAATGATAAACCTCAGGCTCTGGTTAGTTACTTGCTGTGGGCTTTAGCTGCTTATGCCCAGCCTTTGGCAGGCACACAGTGCTTTCTATTAGCTGTAACCATTCAAATTCTTGAATATTTCCAGAGAAAGACCTGGCGATGGGATTTTATGGTCTGGGTCGCACTAGCCGGTCCTTGGATTGCTGCTTTATATGTAGCTAATAAAGCAGCAGGCCCGGTCTGGGATTTGTTAATTTTCAGGGATGCGCATCATTATTATCCTCCAGCCTTCCCGACAAGCCACGTGGTCATTGTGGGAGGATTATCTTTGTTAGCCCTGTCCCTGCATGGATGGAACCAACGAGTGAGATATTTTATTTTACTGGTCTTGGTTGGTTGCTTGGTCTATGTGTTCGGAATTTTTAAGGAAAATGAATTGGTGTTTAAAAGCCAATGGTTTAAGACAACTGTTTGGGTAAAGGCTTTGGGCACATTAGGACTAATCATGCTAGGTCAACGGATAATACAGAATAGAATGTGGTTCATCACTGGATGCTTAAGTCTTTGTTTTATCTTGCTTGCCTTTCGCCCCTTTCCCCCACCCTACCATTTTCCATGGTTGAAGCCGCGGTCAGACGAAATTCAAATAGCGCTTGAGGCAAAAGAATTAACCAGGTCTGATGCTACCTTTATTGTCCCATGGGACTTTTCAGCTTTTCGATACTATGCTGAGCGGTCACTTTATGTTGATTATAAATCTGTAGCCCATCATGGCAGTTATTATCAAACCTGGTGGCCCAGGATCCAAACGTTGTATGGGCTGAACCCTATTCAACCTGGTGATCTGGAAAAACATCGACAAATGGGAAGCAGATATTACCATTCCCTAGGAAAAAACGAGATTAAAAAATTACCAGTCGATTATATGGTGACCGATACATCACAGATGTTAACCCTGCCACGCATTGCATCAGCTGGTCGCTATGTCATATACCAAATCCGATAAAATAGCACGTTGTTATTTACGGTCAATGCATGCTTTAACAAAGCTCACAAACAAGGGATGCGGCTTTTCTACAGTACTTTTTAATTCCGGGTGAAACTGGACGCCTATAAACCATGGGTGTGAGGTCAATTCCATTGCTTCGACCAGGTTCGTCAGAGGATTAGTACCCACCGCAGCAAATCCCGCCTGATTAAAACGATCCAGATATTTGTTGTTGAATTCGTATCGGTGGCGATGCCGCTCAGAAATATGTCTACTTTTATATGCTCTGTAAATGTTGGTTTTCGGTTGAAGGTCACATGCATAGGCACCAAGACGCATTGTTCCTCCCTTTTGTTTAATATTTTTTTGGTCCGGCATAAGGTCGATCACCGGATGTTTGGTTTGAGGGTTCACTTCTGTAGTATGGGCATCCAGTTTTAACACATTCCGGGCGAATTCCACGACGGCCATCTGCAACCCTAAACAAATGCCAAAAAAAGGAATGTTGTTTTCGCGTACATATTGTATCGCCGCTATTTTCCCTTCCGTGCCACGGCTTCCAAAACCCGGAGCTACTAAGATTCCATCATATTTTTTAAGAACTTTTGGAATATCTTCAAGGTGTTCCAATTCTTCTGAATGAATTGGTTCAACCATCACCCGGCATTCATGCACAGCTCCTGCATGCACGAAGGACTCATATATGGATTTGTAGGCATCCTGTAATTCATTATACTTCCCCACCAAGCCAACCTTTATTTCCCTAATTGGGTTTTTTAATCGTCCCAGGAAGTCTGTCCATGCGGTCAGTTGAGGTTCAGATTTAGGAGTGAGTTTTAATTTTTGAAGGACAATCCGATCAAGTTTTTCTTTTAGCATTAATAATGGAACATCATAGATGGTAGAGGCATCCCTGGCTTCAATAACCGACTTAACATCCACGTTACAAAACAAGGCCAATTTCGCCCTCAATTCATTGGGTAAGGGGTGTTCCGTCCGACAAACCAAAATATCCGGTTGGATACCTGTTTCCAAAAGCTGTTTTACGCTATGTTGAGTAGGTTTTGTTTTTAGCTCTTTGGCGGCAGAAAGGTAAGGAATCAGGGTGAGATGGATGGTCACACAATTTTCCCGACCTAATTCGAAGCGTAATTGTCGCAGAGCTTCCAGATAAGGGAGTGACTCAATATCCCCCACCGTACCTCCGATCTCTGTTATGACAATGTCATATCCCTGGTTATCCGCCACGAGTTTCACCCGGCGTTTGATCTCATCCGTGATGTGTGGAATGACTTGAACTGTTTTACCTAAATATTCTCCGGCACGCTCTTTTTCGATTACAGTGAGGTAAATTTTTCCGGTGGTGACGTTATTCGCTTGAGAAGTAGGCACGCCCAAAAAACGTTCGTAATGTCCCAGGTCAAGATCTGTTTCTGCGCCATCATCGGTCACATAACACTCCCCATGTTCATAAGGGTTTAAAGTCCCCGGATCAACATTAATGTAAGGATCAAACTTCTGAATAGTTACTGTATAACCCCGGGCTTGAAGTAATTTGGCTAAAGATGCAGAAATAATTCCTTTGCCTAACGATGAAGTAACTCCTCCCGTAACGAATATATATTTTGCCATAATCTATTTTCCCTTCTTACGCTACGGGTTTCAAAGGTAGCAAAGGATATTGCGAATACACACAAATTGTACAAAAATTAAATTCTCCTATTTATAATTCATTGATTATCTAGATAAAATGTTATTTACAATTCCTTAACCTGCATTTTACATTCAGGTAATTCTCCATGTTTTCCTTTGCATTGTAAAATTCATTCTGCAAGATTATGAAACCAAATCTTACAACATTCCTTTCCTTAATTCTATTTATCTGTTCGTTTGAGATAAGTGCCCAATCGACTAAGCTGATCACCGATGCCGATTTAAATGCCGGTCAAACCTATAATTGGACTAAAGAAAATACTTATATCTTAGATGGCTTGGTCTTCGTAGAAGAAGGTGCGATTCTTAACATTGAAGCCGGGACGGTGGTAAAATTTACCACTCGGGCTGACGAAGGTAATCCTTCAGCTTTAGTCATAGCACGCGGCGGGAAAATCTTTGCCACAGGGACCAAAGACGCTCCAATCATCTTTACCTCTGA
>JAYRWN010000495.1:0-5083 GCA_041917975.1 Saprospiraceae bacterium
ATTGCTGTCCATGCCATCGCGACCAACGTACGTAAGAATAAACTGATTGGTAACCTCATCGAAGAGGGGAAAGAATCCGAACAAGAATTGAAGTAATTAATCCTTACCAAACCATATTTTTTTTATTAAAGTGTTTTGTTCATGAGTAATCGAATTGTGGTTGACCCCATCACCCGCATTGAAGGCCATCTGCGGGTGGAAGCTGAAATTAAAGATGGAAAAATCACCGATGCCTATAGCGCCGGAACGATGGTCCGCCTGATTGAAGAAATCCTTAAAGGTCGTGATCCGCGCGATGCCTGGGCGTTTGTGGGGCGGGTGTGCGGGGTGTGCACCAGCGTACACTCCTTAGCCTCCTGCCGTTCTGTAGAGGATGCTTTGGGTATTGTAGTTCCACCTAATGCCGAATTGGTGCGCAACCTGATGTTTTGCGCCCAATACATGCATGACCATGTGGTGCATTTTTACCATTTGCATGCCCTGGACTGGGTAGATGTGGTCAGCGCTCTGAGTGCCGATCCAAAAAAGACATCCGAATTAACCCAAAGTTTATCCAATTGGCCGAAGAGCTCGCCAGGGTATTTTTCTGATTTACAAAAACGTCTGAAAGGATTCGTAGAAAGTGGACAACTAGGCATTTTCGCCAATGGATATTGGGGCCATCCTGCCTATAAATTACCTGCAGAAGTTAACCTGATCGGGGTGGCTCATTATCTGGAAGCTCTGGAATGGCAAAAAGAAATCGTCAAGATTCACGCCATTTTCGGCGGTAAAAATCCTCACCCGAATTATTTGGTGGGCGGTATGGCTTGCGCCATTGGCCTGGATGATGTCAGTGCCATCAATGCCGAACGGCTGGCTTATGTAAGCCAGTTACTCAGCGATGCCAAAACGTTTATTGAGCAAGTTTATATTCCTGATTTGCTGGCTGTTGCTTCATTTTATAAAGACTGGGGAGCCATTGGCGGAGGATTAGGTAACTACCTGGCTTATGGAGATTTACCAACCAATGGGTTTAATGATCCATCCAGTTTTAAATTCCCGGCGGGGGCCATATTGAATAAAAAGGTCACCGAAGTTCAGTCGGTGGACGTGCGCAACGACGAAGAAATCCGCGAATTTATCTCCCGCTCCTGGTACGACTATTCGGTTGGGCGTAATGAAGGGTTACACCCCTGGAAGGGCGAGACCAAACTAAATTATACCGGACCTCAACCTCCTTACGATTTTTTGCCGGTGGAAGAGCAATACAGTTTTCTGAAAACACCACGCTGGAAAGGCCATGCTATGGAAGTAGGCCCGCTGAGCCGGATGCTCGTCGGCTATGGCCTGGGCCGGCCGGAATACAGAGAGGTCGTGGATATGGCCTTGAGTAAACTGGCTGTGCCGATTGACGCTTTGTTCTCCACACTGGGTAGGACTGCCGCCCGCGGACTAGAGTCGGTACTGATAGCTCAGTGGGCTCGCGAGTTTTACGATCAACTGATTGCCAACATTAAAAATGGTGACGTCAGGATGGCGAATACGACGTTGTTTAATCCGGATCGCTGGCCTGCTACAGCCCAAGGTGTGGGTTATTCGGAAGCACCACGTGGTGCACTGGCCCACTGGATCGTCATCGAGGATAAAAAAATTAAAAATTATCAATTGGTGGTCCCTACTACCTGGAATGCTTCTCCACGGGATGCCCAAGGCCAGCAATCGGCTTACGAAAGTGCCTTGATGGATACCCCGATCGCTGATCCGGAGAAACCGGTGGAGATCTTGCGCACCATCCACTCATTTGACCCCTGCCTGGCTTGTGCAGTTCACCTTTACGATGAAAGCGGCCAACACCTGCAGAAAGTAAAAGTATTATAAGATGACCTTAAGCAACTATAACGAAATAGTACCCTTTAGTTTTAAATAATCTAAAAATTTCTGGTATGTCCACCAGGTTAAAAAAGCTTCGGCGCGTTTTTGTGTGGGAATTACCGGTGCGCGTTTATCACTGGATTAATGCCGGCAGTATTGTCGTCCTGTGCATAACCGGATATCTTATCGGGGACCCGCCAAATGTCCATTCCGGTGAGGAAGCATCCTACCGCTATTTGTTTGGCACCATCCGTTTCATCCATTTTGTCGCCGCTTACGTCTTCCTCTTTAATTTTATCATCCGCTTATACTGGGGATTTATCGGGAATAAATATGCGCGCTGGTATAATTTTATTCCGACAACTAAAAAATATTTCCGGGACATGTGGCAAGTGCTGAAAGTGGACATTTTTCTCACCAAAGGGACTGAAAACTTACACGTAGGGCATAATCCAATGGCTGGATTTACGTATTTTATGATGTTTTTAGCCTTTGCCATGCAGATCGTCACTGGCTTTGGACTTTATGCCAGCATGTCCAACTGGTGGCTGCCGAACCTGTTTAAATGGGTGGTGGGCATCTTTGGTAGCGATTTTGCCTTGCGCAATTGGCACCATGCTACCATGTGGTTCTTCATCATCTTTACCATGATTCACGTCTACTTAGTCTTTTACCATGACTATGTGGAAGGTCGGGGTGAAATTTCTTCCATGGGCGGCGGTTGGAAATTTGTGGAAGAACACGTATTCGAAAAAGACCAGCAGGAAGAGGCCAATAAGGTTTCATGAACGGACCGCTGATCCTGGGGTTGGGCAATTATTTGATGGGGGATGAAGGTGTCGGTGTACACGCCGTACACTATTGGCGTCAACATTACCAGCACATCAACCTACCTTGTGAAGATGGGGGAACCGGAGGTTTTTTACTCACGAATTATTTTACCGACTATCATCCGCTGATCATCATTGATGCTACGCTCGATGACCATCCACCGGGTACCTTTCGTTGCCTGACCCCCCGCTTTGCAGCCGATTTTCCCAAAGCCATGAGCACCCATGATCTGGGTTTGAAAGATTTGGTCGAAAGTCTGTTATTTATCAATAAACTTCCTCAGATCTATTTATTTGCCGTGTCGATTCCGGAGATACAACCCTTGCAGGTGGGACTTTCTGCTGAGGTCGAAGCCTGCCTGCCCCGTTTATGTGCCGCTATCGTGCATTTACTCCATGAAAAAAAATTATGGCCGGCTGATTAATTTGTCAGGCTAGTAAATAGCGTGTCTTGTCATCATGCTTAAAGCTCCTGATAGAGTTAATTTTACCGAACATGTGCTTAAAAAATTGGCTACCCAGCATGGGCCGCACAGTCCTTTTCCTCCTTCTCCATAGGTCTGCAAAATAATTTTTACTCGATAAACCTGCCGAATACTCGATGGATCCTGCCTAATACTAAGTCACCAAAATAGATCAGAAATAACACGTAAACTGGTGCCTGAAATGACATTTTTTATGCGTTACCTAGCAATTATTATTTTGGTTTTTTTGACGGGAGGTGGAGCTAAGGCCCAAGTTATTTTTGACAATAATGTGGGGGATGGGAATTACCACAGGTATTAACACTGGGGGATTTATAAAAGACGAACTTGTGACCGCTAAATAACCAATAATCAGACCTCCACCCGGTCACCTTGGGCCTGGGGATGGGAGATCAATAAAAACTGCAGGTCATCCGCGTAAGGATTGGCAATACTATGGGGCATACCGGGAGGAACATGCATACACTCCCCGACCTGCATGATGTATTGTTGGCGGTCCATTTCAAATACGGCCGTGCCGGTTAAGACGTAAAAGACTTGCTGTGCATGCCGGTGGTAATGTTTTTTTTCGGCCGTTCCTTCCGGCATACACTCCTGGATAACACTTAAATTATCACTCTCCAATAATTTCCAACCATCACAGTTTTGCCCCCAACTGTAGTGGGGAGCGTTTAAGATTGATATCACATCGGACATGGCTTCCTGAATTTTAGTACTAATTAGACTGACGGATTTTTTTTGGACCGGGCGAGGGAAAGGTTAGATTTGAGAATAAGGTAAAGGCTCTAGAAATTTGCGGACAATATTCGAAACCGTATGAGCATATTGGGGGTCTGCAGACATGCGTTTCCATTCCGGATCTTTAATAAAATTCGCCCAGTTGGCGTCCCGTTCGGCTATGTCCTTAAAAGTTAGCATATATGCCAGACAAGGCATGTTGGTTCCAGCGACCACTTCTCCGAAAAATACTGAGTTTAACTTGGTTTTGACAAACACCGGCAGCTCTTCATCGTTAAACATTTTAACTTTACGCCTCACCGCATCCTCATTGTACCCTTCATAAAGACGCCATTCAAAAATCCGCGCACCGGGAGGTGGCGCGATCATTTGTTTTAATCCGTTAAAGGCCTGCATCAGACTGGTGGTGTAACGATTAAAAATAGGCCGCTCCGGTGCAGATTTTTGATAATTTTTGCTCAATTCTAAAAATCCCTGGTCGGTGTTCAGCAGGTTTTGGATGGTGGCAAAACTCTGTATAGAGGGATAGACGAGCAGGACATGCAGGTGGGCCGGATCATCTTTGCCCATTTCGCTAAACACCCCGACTTTTTTTACCCCGTGTTGGTTCAGAAACGGGATCAATGCTTTACTGAAATAATTGTCAAATTCCACCCGGTTGCCCCCGAAGCGCATTTCATAATTACGCCATTCGTACCACTCCCTGTCATCATTGGCTGCTGCAGGTGCATTTGCGGCCATAGACAGTGGCATTCCCGCTAAACTTAGTTGCACAAAACTTCGCCTTTTCATCATTTTTTATTTCCTCTAAATATATAGGTTTGCCGCCAAATGCGGCAAGTTTCTTTTATGTTCTTAATCGCAGGTAGTTCAAATAATAATGCCGGATTAGTCGGGTGTGCAGGTCAGGACCAAAAAGGACTTTTCGGAAGAAAGAATTATGGTTTGTAGTTCACTAATGTTTAATCCGCTGTTCCGCAAGATGTTTATTAATGCCGGCAGCGTCCATTCTTTAGAGAGGACACGTAGCGCTCGCAAAGACTGAAAGGCGGTAGGTGTAACAAATGCAGCGGATGTGGTTTGTTGAATCACCAGAACCACAATACCTTGGGGACTTAAGGTTGAGCGGATTTTAGGCAGAACCACAGCAGGATCTACGTACTCAAGGATCAGCGC